>JANPFX010000001.1:0-31275 GCA_031423635.1 Acidimicrobiia bacterium
TCTGACGCTCCAATCAAGAGGTCAGGTCGTTGATCGCCTGGATCTCGACGAAGGGCCGGCCCAAGGCTTGGGACAACGCTTTCAAATCCTTCTGATCGCTGGTCAAGACGACCTCGCCGGTGGTCCGACCTCGGGACCAACGGCCCTGTTCGCCGGGGCGGGCGTGTCCCTACGGTGGCGTCCGAGGAGAGTGACGATGAATTTCGACGTGTCCGAAGAGATGACCGTGAGGCTCGCCATGATCGACGAGTTCATGGAGCGGGAGGTCATCCCCCTCGAGGGCGAGATGCTCCATGGCGACCCGGCGGCGCTTGAAGCGGGTGTTCGCGCCGCCCAGGCCAAGGTGAAACAGATGGGCCTGTGGGCGCCAAACCACCCGGTCGACCTCGGTGGACTCGGGCTGACGATGGTCGACCACGGCCTGTTCGCCGAGGCCGTCGGGCGCAGCCCCCTCGGCATGACCGTGTTCGGCACCCAGGCACCCGATGCCGGCAACGTGGAGATCCTCCACAAATACGGAACCGATGAGCAGCGTGAACTGTTCCTGCGCCCGCTGGTATCCGGCGAGATCCGCAGCTGCTTCTCGATGACCGAACCCGAGACGGCGGGTTCGAACCCCGTACTCCTCGAGACGAGGGCCGTCGTCGACGGCGACGACTTCGTGATCAGCGGACAGAAGTGGTTCACGTCGTCGGCCGACGGCGCAGCATTCGCCATCGTGATGGCCGTCACCGATCCGGACGCTCCACCGCATCAGCGCGCCAGCATGATCATCGTCCCGACCGACACTCCAGGCTTCAACCTCGTGCGCAACGTGAGTGTCATGGGCCAAGCCGGCTCCGGGCACGCCAGCCACGGAGAGGTCAACTACCAGTCGTGCCGCGTTCCCCGCACGAATGTGCTCGGACCGGAGGGTTCGGGCTTTCTCATCGCCCAGGACCGCCTCGGACCGGGACGCATCCATCACTGCATGCGCTGGCTCGGCATCGCCGCCCGGGCGTTCGACATGATGTGCACCCGGGCCAACGGGCGCGTCATCGATGCCGACGGCGGCACGCTCGCCGGCAAGCAGGTCATCCAGCATTGGGTGGCGGAGATGGACGCCGAGATCCGCGGCGCGCGCCTGCAGACGCTGCACTGCGCGTGGATGATCGACCGGTTCGGGGCGAGTGCGGCACGCGATGAGATCTCTGCCATCAAGTTCGAGGTGGCCAACACCATGCTCAAGGCCGTGGACCGCGCCATCCAGGTGCACGGCGCACTTGGCGTCACCGACGACACGATCCTGGCGTACTGGTACCGCCACGAACGCGCCGCCCGCATCTACGACGGCGCCGACGAGGTCCACAAGACTTCGCTCGGACGCCGCATCCTCCGTCGCTACGCAACCGAGGCGGCAGCGCGCTGACGGGTGCGCCGCTGGCGCGAAGGTCGCGCCCCGCCTCTGAGAAGCACGTCGACGTTCGGTGAACACCCGATGCCGTTCGGGCTGAGCCGCGTCCGCCCCTACGATTTCCCGGACGCCACGCCGAAAGATGCAACCATGGTCACCACCGCTGCCGAGAACCCCCTGCTCCAGGACTGGACCGGTCCTCTCACGCTCCCCCCATTCGGGGCGATCACGGCCGAGCACTTCGAACCCGCACTCAGCCACGGCATGGCGCTGCACCTCGCCGAGGTCGGTGCAATCGCCGACAGCCCTGCCGAGCCCACCTTCGAGAACACCTGTCTGGCCTTCGACCGCTGCGGTGCGCTACTCGATGCCGTCGGCAGCGTCTTCGGCAACCTCTGCGCGGCCGAGACAAGCCCCGCGCTCCAGGCGGTCGAACGGGCCATGGCCCCGAGGCTGGCCGCGCACTCGGCGAACATCTCGTTGCACGCGGGGGTGTTCACCCGGATCGACGCCCTTCATCAGCAGATCGACTCGCTCGGCCTCACCCCGGTCGAGGAACGCCTGCTCCGCCGTCAGCACCTCGATTTCGTCCGCGGTGGCGCCATGCTCACGGGTGCGGCGCGCGTCCGGGTCGCCGCGCTCGCCGAGGAATTGGCCACGCTCCAGACCCAGTTCGCCCAGAACGTCCTGGCTGACGAGACGGGCTGGCATCTGGAACTCGAAACCGACGCCGATCGCGCCGGGCTACCCGAATGGCTCCTCGCCGCCGCTCGTGGCGCGGCACGCGACGCGGGGTTGGCCGACGGGGTCCACATCATCACGCTCTCCCGGTCGCTGATCGTCCCGTTCCTGGAGACGTCGTCGCGACGAGATCTCCGCGAGATCGCATTCGCCGCGTGGATGCGGCGCGGCGAGAACGGCGGGAATTCCGACAACCGGCAGCTGATCACCGACATCCTCATACGTCGACGCGAACTCGCATCGCTCCACGGCTACGCGAACTTCGCCGAGTTCCAGACCGACGACATGATGGCGAAATCGGCCAGCGCCGTCGCCGGGCTTCTCCGGGCGGTCTGGGTCCCCGCACGAGCGGCGGCGCTGGCCGAGCAGGAGCAGCTGGGGGAACTGGCGCGCCGCGATGGCAACACCGACTTCCAGGCCTGGGATTGGCGCTACTACGCAGAAGCGATGCGGAGCACGACCTTCGACCTGGATGACGACGAGGTGAAGCCGTACTTCGCGCTGGATCGTGTCCTCGAAGCAGCATTCGATTGCGCCGGACGCCTCTTCGGAATCCGCTTCACCGAACGACACGACATCGCGACGTATCACTCCGATGTCCGTACCTTCGAGGTCCGGGGCGGCGATGACCAGGTGATCGGCGTGTTTCTTTCCGACAACTACGCCCGACCGACGAAGCGCAGCGGCGCCTGGATGTCGTCATACCGTCTGCGCGCTGACTATCTCGACGGCGACTGCGCCCTCCCGGTGATCGCCAATCACAACAACTTCGCGAAAGCCGAGAGCGGACCGACCCTCCTCAGCATCGAGGACGGCCGCACACTGTTCCACGAGTTCGGGCACGGGCTCCACGGCCTCCTGTCGGCCTCCCCGTTCCATCGGCTCGCCGGCACCAACGTGCTGCGCGACTTCGTCGAGCTGCCGTCGCAGCTGTACGAGCACTGGCTGCTCGAGCCCGAGGTGCTCCGCCGCCACGCCCGCCACGTGGACACCGGTGAGACCATTCCGAACGAGCTTGTCGACCGGGTCCGGCGGGCCGCCCAGTTCAACCAGGGCTTCGCCACCGTCGAGTACACCTCATGCGCCCTTCTCGACCTGGCACTCCACCAGGAGAGCGACCCGGCCACGATCGACATCTCGGAGTTCGAGCGGTCGCAGCTCGCCGATCTCGGCATGCCTCCGGCGATGGTCATGCGGCACCGGCTCCCCCACTTCCTCCATCTGTTCTCGAGCTCGTCGTATGCGTCGGCGTACTACGTGTACCTCTGGGCTGAGGTGCTCGACGCCGACGCCCACGATGCGTTCGTCGAGGCCGGCGACCCGTTCGACGCGGCCACTGCGGAGCGTCTGCGCAGATTCATCTATTCGTCCGGCAACACCATCGAACCGGGCGAGGCGTATCGGGCGTTTCGCGGACGCGACGCCGGCATCGAACCGCTTCTGCGAGGTCGCGGACTGCTCTCCTGACCGTCAGTCGAACGGGTATTCGACAGGCGGAACAGTTGTTCGCCTATGCTCCGTCGAGTGGGGGCTCGAACGGCGACACGGAGCAGGCGGCCCCCCACGCTTGGGCAGCAGTCGCTCGATGACCTCGGCACGCCCCTGTCCCACGTCACCTTCGTGGTCATCGACCTCGAAACCACTGGAGCGTCACCACGCGACTGTGCCATCACCGAGGTGGCGGCGGCGCGTTACGAAGGCGGCGTGTGCACGGGAACGTTCTCCACCCTCGTCAATCCCGGCGTGGAGATTCCCCCGTTCATCACGTACCTCACGGGCATCACCGAGTCGATGATCGGTCCCGCGCCGCGCATCGAAGCGGTGCTCCCGGCACTGCTCGAGTTCATCGGTGGGGCCGTGCTCGTCGGCCACAACGTCCGCTTCGACATCGCGTTCCTCGACGCCGCTCTTCGCGCCCACCACTACCCGACCCTGTCGCACCGACGCATCGACACCTGTTCGCTCGCTCGCCGACTCGTGCGTTCCGAGGTCGCGAACTGCAAGCTCGGCACGCTGGCGGCTCACTTCGCGTTCGCCCACCAACCGACGCACCGGGCGCTGGCCGACGTGCGCGCCACCGCCGACCTGCTGTTCTTCCTGCTCGAGCGCGCCGCCGGCTACGGCGTCCTCGGCCTCGACGACCTGAGCGAGCTCCCGGCCATCAACCGCCACCCCCAGGCCCACAAGCTCGCGCTCACCAACCATCTCCCGAGACGGCCCGGCGTCTACGTGTTCCGCGACCGCGGAGGCACGATCGTCTACGTCGGCAAGGCCACGAATCTTCGGGCCCGCGTCCGGAGCTACTTCTCCACCGACGATCGCCGCAAGATCGGACCGATGCTCGAGATCCTCCATCGGATCGACCACATCGAGTGCTCCACGGCGTTCGAAGCGGCCGTGCTCGAGGTTCGCCTTATCCAGCGTGAGCTTCCGCGGTTCAACCGACAGGCGAAACTCTGGACGCAATATGCGTACATACGAATCGCCGTGAATGGCGCCAAGTTCGCCATCACCACCACCCGCGACGCGAACCTCACCGATGCCCGGTATCTGGGGCCCTTTTCCTCGTTGGTCGCCGCCCGCATCGCCGCCGCAGCCCTCAAGGAGGCGGCCGCCTGCCACGAAGCCGACGGGCCCCAACTCCTGCGCCTTCTCGAACGCCCCGACTCGTTGCTCGCCCCGCTCGTCGAGCGCATGCAGCGCCTCGCCGGCGAGGAAGCGTTCGAGCAGGCGGCACTTCTCCGCGATCGCGCCGGCACGCTCGCCCGGGCGCTTCACCGCCAGCGGGTAGTGGCGTCGCTGCGCGACGCCGGTTGGCTGGAGGTCGAGGCCGACGGCCGGATCATCCGGATCGATCACGGTCGCATCCGCTTCGGCGACGGACGTGCCGACCCCATGCGGGCGCCCGGACGCGATGCGCCGATCCCCCGCAATCTCGTCGACGAGCTCTCGCTGGTCGCCGCCTGGCTCGGCCGACGCAACCCGGGCAGTCGGGTCAGACACGCTGACGGCGGGCTGTCGTGGCCCCTCCACGCGCCACCGCGGTTCGAGATCAGACAACCGCGCAACGATGGATCAGACAAGCAACTCGAACGCGCGCCGACGCCGCCGGCTCACCCACCCTCGGCGCGCCGGCGCGATGCCCGGGTTAGCCCGCCGGCTCGGCCAACTCGCGGGTCAGACGGACGAGGTCGGCGAGCACCCGGCGGGCCGAGCCGTCATCGATCGCCGATTGCGCCCGGCTGACGCCGTCGGCCATGTCGACGGCGAGTCCGGCGGCCAGGAGGCCGGCACCCGCGTTGAGCACCACGATGTCGCGATGGGCGCCTGGGGTTCCATCGAGCACCCGGGTGAGTGCCTGCGCGTTGTCGGCCGCCGTGCCCCCGAGCAGATCGGCCGACGACGCCTTTGCGAGACCGACGGAAGCAGGATCGAAAACGCTCTCGACGATGCGGCCATCCGGGCCGAGCCGCCACATCGTCGACGTGGTGGTGGTCGTGAGCTCATCAAGACCGTCGTGGCCGTGGACGAAGACGGCAGAGATCGTTCCTGCGTCGGCGAGTGCCGCGGCCATCTTGGGAGCCATCGACGGATCGGCGACACCGACGAGCTGGCGGCGGACCCGACCGGGGTTGGCGATGGGCCCGAGGAAGTTGAACATCGTCGCCACGCCGAGCTCGCGGCGGATCGGCGCCGCGTGGCGCATCGCCGGGTGGAACCGCGGGGCGAGACAGAACCCGACGCCGACGTCCTCCACGCATCGCGCCACCGCCGCCGGGGAGAGCTCGAGCACCACGCCCAGGGCTTCGAGCACATCGGCCGATCCCGATTGGGAGCTGGCGGCGCGTCCACCGTGCTTGCACACGACGCCGCCCGCACCGGCCACCACGAACATCGACGTCGTGGAGATGTTGATCGAGTTGCTCCGGTCGCCGCCGGTGCCGCACGTGCAGATGGCCGTTTCCCGCACCACGTCCGAGAGCGGGACCTGGACCGAGACGGCGAGCATCGCGGCGAGCGCGGCCCCCAGCTCGAGGGCCGATTCGCCCTTGGTCCGCAGCCCGATGAGCAGCCCACCGACCTGGGCCGGCGTGGCGGCTCCCTGGAGGATCTCGCCGACCGTGGCCGCGACGACGTCGGCGGGAAGGTCACGGCCGGCGCTCAGCCGGGCGAACACCGCGGGCCAGCCCCCGAATGCGGCCAGGGTGGCGAGCGATTCGGTCGGGACGGTCGGCGTCGTCATGCGGTGTTCAAGCTACAAGGGCGAGCGCCGGCCCGTGCGGAGAACGCACAACGGTCCACCGACGCGGGTGCCGATGGACCGTGGCGTGTGGGAACCGTTCCGAGAGGGCCGACTCCGAAAACCTGTTTTTGCCTTCAACCAGCAGAACTGCGACGGGTCGAACACCAGGAGTGAGCCGACCCGGGCCCCCAGCCCGATCGACAACTCCTGGACGAGTCGTGGTTCAGGCAGCCCGACGGCGCTGGCGGATGATGCGACGGCGCTCGCGCTCGGTGCAGCCGCCCCAGATGCCGTCGCGCTCACGCGCGATCAGGGCGTATTCGAGACACTGCAGACGCACGGGGCACTCTGCGCAGATGGCCTTGGCTTCGTCGGCATCGTCGTCGGACACCGGATAGAAGATCTCGGGGTCAACGCCTTTGCACTGACCTTGTTCTCGCCAAGCTTGGGATTTCATCATGTCAAACCGTCTTTCAACGTTTTCCCGGGCGGTGGTCCGGAATGGGGGGGCCGCAGAGTATTGTTCCTTGGCTTGGGTCCTGTCCAGGGCCTTCACCAAATGTTTACCAATCGGCACGCAGAGTGGCCGAAGTTGGCCGGTTCTGCCCGATCGGCGTGACAATTGCCACGCCAACCAGGTACAACAGCCGTCGTGGGAGCTTTATTCGATCTCCATGAGTATCGGATGAATAGGCCGTTTGGTCCAGCCCTCCTCACACAACCCGAACATCTCGGCGCGGCGGACCCGCAACGACGGTCAGCCGAGGGAGTCGAGGGCCTGCTGGAGGCGTCCGGCCTGGCTCTTCTCGGCCCGGGCGAGCGTCTCGAACCACTCGGAGATCTCGGCGAAGCCCTCCTCGCTGGCCGCCTTGGCGAACGCCGGGTACATCTCGGTGTAGTCGTAGGTCTCGCCGGCGACCGACGACTTCAGGTTGTCCTCGGTCGACCCGATGGCCAT
Organism: Acidimicrobiia bacterium; assembly: GCA_031423635.1. Lineage (GTDB taxonomy): Bacteria > Actinomycetota > Acidimicrobiia > Acidimicrobiales > JANYDT01 > JANLQX01. The sequence continues at coordinate 7,336 of JANPFX010000001.1, forward strand.
ACCGGTGGCCGGGTCGCCGGAATCGAGGGTTGCCAGGTATTCCAGGTGGCCATGCGCGTGGCCCGTCTCGCCATCGGCGATCTTGAGGAAGAGGCTGGCGACAGCGGGGTAGCCCTCGATGTCGGCCTTCTGGGCGAAGTAGAGATAGCGACGGTTCGCTTCGCTCTCTCTGGCGAAGGCCTGCCGGAGGTTTGCTTCGGTCTTTGTGCCCTTGATGGACATGGCGAGATCCTTGGTTGCTGGTGTCGACGGGGACAGGTCTTGCGGTCGTGCGGCGGCTGCACCCGAGGTTTCCGCCCGCCGGTCTGGCGAACCACAGTAGGTGTTCGACACCAGGACCAGTCGTTCGAGCACTCGGCATCCGACCCGCCAGGCACCCGATTTCAGCGAGACTGAACCGATGTCGATTCCGCTGGCTCAGCCCGATTCTCACGACACTCGGGGGGCCATGGCGCCGATACGGGCGGTCGTCATGCTCGCCGCGGTCGTCGCCGCCGTCATCCCGGCCTTCGTCCTGCGCTTCTCGTCGTTCGAGCCACCGGCAGGTTTCGCCGCGGCGGTTTTCGGTCTGGGCATCGTCGCCGCGGCGTTCCTGCTCGCCTGGGGCGCCGAGGCCGCGCAGGTCGACATCTCGGCCGGGCTGGCTATTGCCGTTCTTGCCTTCATCGCCGTGCTCCCGGAATACGCCGTGGACATGGTGTTCGCATCGAAAGGCGGGCGCGCCTACGCCGCGCACGGTCGTGTCTGCCGGGCCGTGGGCGCGACCGGTGAACCACCGTGCTCGCTCGCGCTGGCCAACATGACCGGAAGCAACCGACTGCTGATCGGCATCGGCTGGACGCTCGTCGTCGGGATCGCCTGGTACCAGTGGCGTCGCCACGGACGCGCCGACACCGACGTCCGCCTGGAGCGGACCAACAGCGTCGAGGTGTCGTATCTCCTCCTAGCGTCCCTCTACGCCCTCACGCTGCCGCTGAAGGGTTCGCTCACCCTGATCGACGGCGCCGTTCTCGTCGCCATCTTTCTCGCATACACCGTGCGCATCGCCAAGGCACCCTCGGAGGCGCCGCACCTCGTCGGACCGGCCCGGGTGATCGGTGAACTGCCCACCAAGCAACGACGCATCGTCTACTGCTCCCTCCTGGCGTTCGCCGCGCTCGTGATCCTGCTGTGCGCCGAGCGCTTCGCCGAGGCCCTCGTCGACGGTGGCCGAGCCGCCGGGATCAGCGAGTTCTTCCTCGTGCAGTGGGTCGCGCCTCTGGCATCGGAGGCGCCGGAACTGCTCATCGCCGCCATGTTCGCCTGGCGGATGGCGGAGGCGAGCGGGCTCTCGACCCTCGTCTCGTCGAAGGTGAACCAGTGGACGCTGCTCGTCGGCACGCTGCCGGTCGTGTTCGCTGTCACCTCGTCGTCCACCCACGGGCTGCCGCTCGATGCGCTGCAGCGCGAGGAGCTCTTCCTCACCGGAGCGCAGGCGTTCTTCGGCGTCGCCGTCCTCATCAGCCTCTCGATCTCCATCCGCGAGGCGCTCATGCTGTTTGGACTCTTCTGGGCGCAGTTCGTCGTGCGGGTGATCGTCCCCGACCGCTGGGCCGGAGCCGAACGCATCGGGGTGGGGATCGCCTATCTCATCCTCGGGGTGCTCTTCCTGATTCGCCAGCGCGCGTACGTTCGTTCGACGCTGCGCGACGGTTTCCGCACCTCCTACGTGCTGATGTCCCGGGAATGACCGCACGCCAGTTCTTTGCCCTTCTCGACGAGATCGCTGGAATCATCGTTCGGATCGCGAGGAGTCGACTCGGTGGCCCCGACACCCGAGGTGTGCTGGTGATCCTCGTCGACGACGACGATCGCCTGCTTCTCGTGAAGGCCCGCTATCGCCGCTCGTGGACGCTGCCGGGAGGCTGGGTCGATCCTGACGAGTCCTTTGTCGAAGCGGCGTGCCGTGAGGTCGCCGAGGAGGGTGGGGTGGAGTTCGCCGGCGAGCCGGTGTTCGTCGGCGCGCTGAACCGCTCCCATCACGTCGACCACATCTTTGCCGGTCGCCGGGGCGTCGCGTCGTCCCGCCCGGCGACACCGTGGGAGATCGGCGCCGTGACCTGGATGCCCGCCGAGAGCATCCCGCTACTGGCAAGAACGAGCACGGAGGCGCTTGCGCTCCGAAGGGCGATGATGGCGTCGCCGCCTGACGGGGCGAACGGCTGACGAAGGACCGTACCGATTGCCAGAAGACGTCGTGAGGGCGACGACCGACAGAGCGGCAAACAGTGCACGACGCCTGAGCATTCTCTCCTCAGAGCAAAGACACGCGACAGCGTTTGCCGCGATCTCTTGCACTCCGGAGTCGAGGCCGCACACGGATGACAGGAATCTCACTGGACACCGGACGTTCATCCTGACGGTCGTGTTCCGCTCCCGGTCGGGCAGACTGGCTGGTGTGACACGCTCTGAGTTGTTCGAACGAAACGCGGTGATCGCGGGCGCTTCGACGGCGTTCCTCACCGCAGCGATGGGCCTCGGTGTCGCTCTGGCGTTCCGGGCCCTGTTCGACTGGTCGTCGAGTGGGACCACGGCGGTCGCGTCGTTCTTCGTGCTGGCGGGATGCATCCTCGGCGGGTTCCGGGCGGGCCTCGGAGCGCCCCTGTCGCCGCTCGCCAACGGCGCCGCGTCGGCGACGATCGCCGGCGTGGCGATCTCGGTCGTGCAGCGGCTCCTCTCGGGAAACGCGATCAGGCCGGTCGCCCTCGTGTTCGTGGCGCTGCTGTGCGGGTCGCTGGGCGTGTTCGGCGGCGTCGTCGCCAACACCTCCAACCGCATGCGGGCCCTGCGCAAGCAGTGACCCGCCCGGGCTTCACGAACCCGAGGAGCGGCCGCGCTTGCGAAGGCGCGAGGAGAGGCTCCTGTGGCTCATCGCGGTTGGGCGTTGACCCGAACGCATTGTCTGTGCCCACGCTCCGTTGGGAAGCGCCGGCGCGCTGATCATGAGCTGCACCGTTCCGTGTTCGCGCTCCCAGGCGATCACGTTGATGATCACGCTCAGGACGAAGAGCCACGCAAAGATCGTGAGGAACGTCAGGAAGGCGAGCACCGCTCCGAGGGACGCAGGACCACCGCGCTGCGACGCCAGGATCCGCGCCACGAGCAGCGTGCCGAACACCTGGAACAGGGCGAAACCGATCCCGGCGAAGATCGCGCCCGGAACATATGCGCGCAGAGGAACCCGTACGTTGGTCATCACGACCTGCGTCCACCAGAAGAGCAACGCGCCGACGATCGAACCGCTCACCAGACCGACGAGTGCGTCGAGGCCGGGAACCGGGATGATCGTGATCAGCGCAGTGACGCCGACGGTCGCGCCGATCAGCACCGCGAGACCGAGCAGCCAAACCACGCCGAGGAGCCGATCCTTCACTCCGCGATTGGAGACCTGCCACGCCGCGTTGCAGGCCGCCGCAATCGCGTTGACGACCGCTGTGGCGCTGATCAGAACGCTGAAGAAGCCGACGACCGACGTGGCACCGCGGCTCCCTTCGGCAGACGACACGCTCTCGCGGATCACGTCGGCCATCGATCCGGACAGCTTCAGCTGCTCGACGAGATCGTCAGCGAGCTTGGTGCTCCCACCGGCACGGTTCGCGGCGACGAAACCGATCACCGCGATCGCAGTCACGATGAGCGGGAACAGTGACAGGAAGATACGGAGCACGATGGCCTCGACCAAACGCGACGCGCCAAGCTCCTTGATCCGGACTCTTGCCAGTTTCAGCGTCACGGGCCAAGACGGCCGCGTACCCGACGTCCCCGCGTTCCTCACACGTCCAGTATCGCCCGACTCGTGGTCGAGCGAATGCGGTCGCGGCGACGAAGCGAGCGTGCCTACGGTTCGAGATTGTGGCCCTTCGACACGACGACGACCCCGTTGTCCGAGATCGTCAGGCCACGGGCCCGATCGGTTTCGATGTCGACACCGATCTGCATGCCGGCGGGCACGATGACGTTCTTGTCGATGATCGCCCGCCGCACGATTGCCCCCGGACCGATGCGCACGTCGTGGAGCAGGATCGAGTCGGACACCACGGCGTGGTCGTCGACGTAGGCACCGGGCGAAAGAACGCTGCGCTCCACGTGACCTCCGGACACGATCACGCCCTCGCACAGCAGGCTCGACACCGCTGAACCCGGAGCCCACGAGTGACCCTGCACCAGCTTGGCCGGCGGCAGCGACGACTGCGACGTGAACACGGGCCAACGACGGTTGTAGAGGTCGAAGAGCGGGTTCGGTGTGGTGAGGTCCATCGTCGTCTCGTAGTACGCGTCGAGGGTGCCGACGTCACGCCAGTAGCCGCGACCGTGTTCGGTCTGCCCCGGGATGTCGTTGGTGTCGAAGTCGTAGAAGTTGGCGACGCCGGCCTTGGTGAGGTTCGGGATGATGTTGCCGCCGAGGTCGTGCGCGCTGGACTCGTCGTCGGCGTCCTCACTGATCGACTGGAGCAGGATGTCGGTGTCGAACACGTAGTTGCCCATCGACGCGAGGCAGCGGTCGGGATCCGTCGGCGATGCCTTCGGCATAAGGGGCGGCGTTTCCGACTTCTCGTGGAACGCCTTGATCTTGGTGCCCTCGACCTCCATCACCCCGAAATCGCGGGCCTCGGCGACCGTGACCGGGATGCCCGCGACGGTGATTCCTCCGCCGACGGCCATGTGGTGCTCGATCATCTGACGCGGGTCCATCCGGTAGATGTGATCGGCGCCGAAGACGCAGACGATGTCGGGCTTCTCGTCGGAGATCAGGTTGAAGTTCTGGTAGATCGCATCGGCCGATCCGACGAACCACCGCGGGCCGCGGCGCATCTGCGCCGGCACCGGGGTCACGTAGTTGCCGAGGAACTCCGACACCCGCCAGGTGGCGGAGATGTGACGGTCGAGGCTGTGGCTCTTGTACTGGGTGAGCACGACCATCTTGAGCATGCCGGCGTTGGCGAAGTTCGACAGCACGAAGTCGACGAGCCGGTACGAACCGGCGAACGGGACGGCGGGTTTGGCGCGGTCGGCGGTGAGGGGATAGAGCCGCTTGCCCTCCCCGCCGGCGAGGACCATCACGAGAACTTTCGGGTCTTTGCGAGCGACGAGCGACGGCATGCCCGCACGTTAACTCTTGGCGGGCCGCGCCGTCGTGTTGCTCGGAGAGTTCACCTGCCACCACGCCACCCCCAGACCGCGAACGCGACCCGACCCGCCCGGCGGTGCCGTGCGGGTCGGAGTGCTCCCGTCGAGATGGACGGTTCCTTGCGCGGTTCGAGGCGTTCTCCGACGCGGCGTGGCCGGTCAGCGGTGGTGGCGCGTCAGTTGATCTTGCTGAGGAGTGAGTTCTGGCCGGAACCGGCGAGATAGACATCCCCCGCCTTGCCCACCAACGCCTGGAGGGCGGTGTCAGTGTTCATCGCCGCCCGTGCCTTGTCGAGGTCAGCGATCGAGCTGCCACCGAGAATCCAGCGGACGCCGCCATAGGCGCCGTACACGTCGGCGCAGAACGCCGTGCCGAGGCCGGTGGCCTTGGCGACCGCCGCCTGGATGGCGACGCCCAGTTCCATGGCCTCGGCGATCTTGCCGTTGGCGATGGTTGCCATCGTGACCGCCACGACCGCGGCAGGCGCCGTCATCGACGACGACACGATCTCGGTGAGCCCGTCCGTGATGACCGGGTGGAACAGGTCGGTTGCGGTGTCGACCATAGCCAGATACGACGCGTTGCCGACCAGCTTCGCTTCCGTGTCGAAAGCCTGGGCCTGGCTCTCGTACCGGGACGACCACAGGATCGTGCCCATCGGGCCACCGAAGTTGCCTCGATAGACGTTGACCGGAATGTCGGTGATGGACGTGACCTTGGCGGCGACCTCGATGGCGAAGGTCATTGCGGCGGCAGCCTTTCCGGGGGCGGCGACGCCAGTACGGCCGAAGATGTACATAGGTGTTCTCCTTGGTTTCACGGTTGTGGTGAGCCCAAGTGTCGGCCGTGACCGACCGCGTGTCTGTGACGTGGATCACACAAGCGAAGAAATAGTCGCGGACGGACACGACAGACTGACGAGCGGACGCGACCCGACCCGCACGGCGGTGCCGTGCGGGTCGGAGTACTCCCGTCGAGAGTCACGGGTTCGCCGTCGGGAACCGTCAGTTGACCTTGGTGATGAGCCCGATCTGCCCGGACCCGGCGAGGTAGCAGTCGCCGGCCTTGGCCACCAATGACTGGAACGTCGGGTCGGCGTTCATGGCTGTCCGTCCGGCGTCGACTTCGGCCATGGAGGCGGCTCCGACCAGCCAGCGGACGCCGCCGTAGTTGCCATAGACGTCGGCGCAGAATGCCGCGCCCAGACCGGTGGCCTTGGCGATCGCCGCCTGGATGGCGACGCCCAGTTCCATGGCCTCGGCGATCTTGCCGTTGGCAATGGTTGCCTGGGTCGCTGACACGACCGCAGAAGGCGAAGCCATGGACGTCGACACGATTTCCGTCAGCCCGTCGGTGAGGGTGGGCTGAAACAGGCCGACCGCGGTAGCGGCGAAGGCCGTCATCGCGGCGTCGGCAGTCCACTTGGCCTGAGCGTCGGCCATCTGCTGATGGCTGTCGTAGCGGGTGGACCACAGGATCGAGCCCAGCGGGGCACCGAAGTTGGCCCGGTAGACGCTGACGGGGATGCCGGTGATCTTGGTGATCCTGGCGGCCGCCTCCACGGCGAAGGAGAGCGCGGCCGGGGCTTGTCCGGGCGCAGCGACTGCTGAGCGGCTGTAGATGTACATGTGAATGCTCCTGTTTCGACGTAGTGGTGTGGAATCCGAACGCATGCCGCCGTCGCTCGGCCAGGGCGCGGCCGATCGTTCGCTGCTACGTTCTCGCTGGGCAACACACCCAACGACACTCCGTACTCTCCGCCGAACGAGATCACCTGTCCGTAACGCGGATCACACAAGCGAGAGAAATTTCGGAAAAGGTTGTGCACCGATGGCGGCAAACCTCCAGGACCAGCGAATCACCGCCGGCCGGCTCCCGGCCGCTCTTGGTGGGCTCATCGTTCGGCGGGGAACCCGCATGACGCTGCGCGCCGGCCAGGTGCTGTTTGCCGAAGGCGACCCGTCGACGTGCGTGTACTGCTGCATAAGCGGCCGCGTGAAGGTGTTCGTCACCACGCCCACCGGCCGCGACCTTCTGCTGGGATTGAAGGGGCCGGGGCACGCGTTCGGCGAGCTCTCGGCGATCGATCTGCGCCCCCGTTCGGCGGCGGCGGCGGCGATCGAGCGCAGCGTCGTTGCCCAGCTCGGTGCCGACGAGTTCCTCGATTCGCTGCATGCGCAACCCGGGTTGGCCGTCCTCGTGCTGCGTGATCTCGCCGACCAGTTGCGGCGCGCCAACGCCCGCGTGATCGCCCGCGACAGCGAAAGCACTTCCGTGCGCACGGCCAACCTGCTCCTCGAGCTCGGGGAGAAGTTCCAACGCCATTCCCCTAGCCCCGACGACATCGTGCTGCCGATCGGCCAGGACGAGCTGGCGTCGTGGATCGGGGCGACGCGTGAGGCCACGGCGCGTTCGCTCGCCACGTTCCGCCGCGCCGGAGCCATCTCGACGGGTCGGCAAAGGATCGTGCTCCACGGTCTCGGCCCGCTCGCCGCATTGATCGCCGGGGCGTAGTGGCCCGGCTCGGGTCAAGATCTACGCATGAGCGCAAAGAGTCCTGTGAAGTTCGGCTGGCTGTCGCCGGTCATCGGCAACCGCTGGAGCGACCACCAGCCGATCGTCGTCTACCAGGACACGGAGATCCTTCCCCACGCTCTGCCGCACTTCGATTCACTGTGGATCGCCGACCACTTCTACGGCTTCGACGCCAAGACCGACCCGTTCATGGAGGCGTGGACCACACTCACATGGCTGGCGGCTCGCCACCCGAACGTGGACCTGTGCCATCACGTGCTCGGCCACGGATACCGCCCTCCGGCGCTCACGGCAAAGATGGCGGCGACCCTGCAGGTGCTCTCCGGCGGCCGCTTCATCCTGGGCATCGGTGCCGGCTGGCGCGAGGACGAGTACCGCGCCTACGGCTACGACTACCCGAAGCCATCCGTTCGCTTCGCCGAACTCGAAGAGGTCATCACGATCTGCCGGCTGATGTGGACCGAGCCCGAACCGTCGTTCGAAGGGAAATACTTCACGATCGCTGGCGCGTCAGCGCCGCCCCTTCCGGATCCGGTCCCGCGCATCTGCATCGGCGCATCGGGTGAGCAGATCGGGCTGCCGCTCGTCGGCCGTCTCGCCGACATGTGGAACGGCAGTCCGCGGGGCAACGACGACGACTGGCGGCGTCGGCTCGGCATCGTCCGATCGTCCGCCGAGAAGGCCGGACGCGATCCCGATGCGATCGAGGTGAGCGTGACCATCGAGAACGCGCTGCCGGAGTCCGACGAGGACTCGGAGAAGCTCGTAGCGATGCTCGCCCACAAGGTGTCGCTCGGCGTGCAGCACTTCGTCATGGACTTCGGGAACCCCAAGGCGCTCGAGCCGATCACCCGCTTCGCCGAGCAGGTCATCGCGCCGCTTCGAGCGACCTAGAGCTAACGCGCGGGACCGGGCGCGAGCAGAAGCGATACATGGCCGCTGCTGTGCTGGACAGGAAAGGATCGCATCTCGGCGTCCTGATTTGCGCCACGAGGCATGAGGTGGCGATTGGAGTCAGTAGATGATGTCGAGGGCGTAGCGCAACGCGCGATCGAGCTGCGATCGGGCAATTTCGTCGAGACGCCCAACTGGTTCAACGTCGAGGTCCGCGATTGGGACTGTGAGGACGTTGTCGCACGAGATGACGCAGGGTTCGGAAAGCCCGTGCTCCGGACCGAGTTCGACCTCCGAGCGGATGCCCCGGATCGTTCGCGTGATCGGGGCACAGGTCACCGAGGTGAGCACACGAATAGCGGCATCTCGCGTAAGGACGCAGACCGGCCGACGACCAGCGGGCGGGCCCAGGTCGGCCCAGACGATGTCGTTGCGGGCTACCACGCCGGAGCTGTTCGGGCCGCGAGACGACGCGCCGACTGAACGATCGCCGGGTCTGGAGGCAGACGCTCGTAGGCGACGGTGAGGTGACGGTCAGCGTCGAGGAGATCCTCCGCGCCGAGAACCGCTTGGGCACCGCGCCGCAACAGCTCCGATCGGTTGGTTCCGAGCGATGCAGCGAGTTCATCGAGCTGGCGAACGAGCTCGTCGTCGAGCTGTACGAGCACTTCACGTCGAGCCATTGCCATATGGTAACACCGATGGGTTTACGACCCTCGTCGACGCTCCGTATCGGTTGGTCGAGTCTGTTCCCCGACCGCACGAACTCGGCGGTGAGGGGCCTTGGTGGTGCCAGGATCAGCTCGCCGTCCGCCCCGAGCGTGTGGTTACGATCCGATGCGGCGAGCGCACGAACTCGGGGTTGGCGTGCTCGGTACGGATGCCGGTGGCGAAGCCGATGACCAGCGCGAGCTGGACCATGCCGAACCCGAACGTCCACGGGGCGTGGTCGAACATCAAATGCCCGAACATGGCCGCCAGGACGGTCAGCGAGTAGGGCGTCGCCCGCCCCCGGCGCGCGACCGCGATCGCAGTGATCGCGAGAGCAAGCGCTCCCAGCACGCCCGATTCGGTGACGATGAGCAGGGGCACGTTGTGCACCGCCTGGTCCTCCGAGGCGAGGGCCTTGATCTCGGGATGGGCGTCACGGGTCGCCAGGAACCGCCCTGGCCCGACACCGAGGGCGGGCCATCGGCGGATCATCGCCATTGCCTCATCGATCATGCCGGCGCGGCCGTTCGATGCGGCGGCGACATCCGTCGTGGCGGACCGCTCCGCTTTGAAGGTCCATCCGTCGATCGAGAACGCGGCGGCCACGCCGAACGCCAGCGCCACGGCGAGGAGGACCGGCGCAACCGTCGTCGGTAGGCCCGACACCCGATCCGCGCGACGGCGAGCGACGCGGGCGGCCCCCACTGAGCCGGCGATGAGCACCAACGTGAGCGAGAGGGCACCCGACGTCCCGCAGGTGACACCGACGATGACCGCGCCGGCGGTGGCTCCGGCGACGGCCCACGGCCGGGTCACCAGCCGGTGATGGGTCCCGAAGACCGCCAGGCCGATGGCCACCAGGCCCATGGCGGCGATCGGGTGCGGACCGTACGACGTGCCCGTCGGGACCGTGAACGACCCCAGCGTCTCGAACGGGATGCCGACCTCGCCGGGTACACCGATGGCCCGGCCGAGCAGCTTCTGGGTGACGGCCACACCTGCCTCGAACACCGTCCAGCCCAGCCACACCCGCGCCGCCGTCGAGCGCCACTGCGGCAGGGCGTGGGCGATGACGTCGACCAGCGACACTGCGCCGGCGAACCGCAGCACGGTCATCGCACCCATCGACGAAGGATGCGCGGCCAGAGCGATCACCAGGGCGGCAAGGAGGGTGAGGAGCCCGGCACTGACGCCACGACGGTCGCCGAACGCCCGGCGCAGCGCGACCGGGAGTCGGCAGGCGGCCAAGGCGATGAGGAACACGTCGACGAACTGGAGGATCACCCCGCGCTTCCACGTGGACGGATCCCCGGACACGACCAGGAACAGCGGAGCCGCCCCGACCACGGCAAGCGCCAGCGATTCCGCCAACCGGGTCGACGCGGTCGCCGGGCGGGCGGCGTCACCCACGGCCCGGCCGGGAGCGCGGGACATCTCCACGTCCGCGGTGGTGGTCGCAGTCATCCCGTCCTCTATCGGCGTCGTGGCTTATCGACTGAACCGGCCCGGGTCAGTTCGGTGGCCGCCCCGCGAGGCTTCGGGCTACCGGCGGAGGGTCGTGTACAGCTCGGCGTAGTTCTGGGCCGGAGTGTCCCACGACCAGTCGATGGCCATACCGTTGCGGATGAGCGTCGCCCGGCGGCCTTTCACGTTCCACGCCCGCACGGCGCGGTGCAGTGCGTCGACGATTCCCGCGGCGTTGAGCGAGCGGGCGACGAACCCTGTGCCGTCGTCAGGTCGGGCGTCTCCGTCGATCACCGTGTCGTGGAGTCCGCCGACATCGGTGACCACGGGCAGCGAGCCGTAGCGCATGGCCTGCATCTGCGCGAGCCCGCACGGCTCGAAGCGGCTCGGCATGACGAAGAGGTCGCTCGCCCCGAACATGCGGTGGGCGAGACCGAGATCGAAGCCTTCGACGAACCGGAAACGCTCGGGGATGTAGTGCTGCACGGTACGGGCGGCGACGGAGAGCGCCGGGTCGCCGGCCCCGAGGAGGACGAACTGGGCGTCGAGGCTCGGGAGGGCCACCGTGGCGTCGAGGGCGATGTCGACGCCCTTCTGATCGACGAGCCGGGTGACCATGGCGATGAGCGGCCCGTCCGATGGCGGCAGGCCGACCTCGGCCCGGAGCTCGTGCCCGTTCGCCTTCTTCGCCGACGCCGCGGTCCGCAGGCGGAATCGCTGGGGGAGGAAGGCATCGGTCCCCGGATCCCACGCCTCGGTGTCGATGCCGTTGAGGATGCCGACGAGCGCGTCCTTGCGTCCGGAGAGGAGCGTATGGAGGCCCGCTCCGTCGGCCGGGGTGCGGATCTCGTCGGCGTAGTGCGGACTCACCGCCACGACACGGTCTGCGAGCGCGATGGCTCCGCCGAGCGGATTGCACGATCCACCGATGTCGAAGGCCGCCCGACGATCGGCGCGCAGCGTGTCGAGCCAGCCGCGATCGCACCAGCCCTGATAGGCGAGGTTGTGCAGGGAGAGGACCGTGGGCACGTCGTCGGCGAGCAGGCCGACCGCCGCCGCCGTGTGCCAGTCGTTCAGGTGCACGACGTCGACGCGGTGGGTTGCGGCGAGCGAAGCCACTGCAGCGGAGAACGCGAAGAACCGCTGATCGTTGTCGGGCCAGCCGTCGGATTCCCCCGGCGGCACGTACGGGTGCGACCGCCGGATGCCGGGCACGTCGACGAGGGTGATCTCGCCGTAACCCTCGAGTTCACCGGTGCGGGCCGAGCCGACTTCACCCGCCCATGCGGGAAGGCTGATGGTTTCGACCCGCTCGTCACCGAGGCGCGGAGACTCCGGTCCGCCGTAGTCGGGCACGACCAGATCCACCCGGACACCGATACGTCGGAGCGCCTGCACCAGTCCTCCAGCGGCCTCCGCCAGTCCGCCGACACGGACGAGGGGGGCGAGCTCAGCGGTCGCGAAAAGGATGTGCGATGGACGCGGCGTCGACATGAAAGGGTGGTCTCCGGCTGCGGGTCAGCGGGCGGTCGCGAACGACTGTGCGGTTGTCGTTATGCCGCGGCGGACGAGCACGTCACCCATCAGGTCGGCGAAGTTGTCCGAGTAGAACGCCCGCTGAGTAGCGTCGTCGGCCCCGGCGAGGGCGTCGTCGAAGCGCTTCAGCGGATTGCGGCCGCCTTCGACGTGGGGGAAATCCGACGAGAACATGCAGGTTTCGGCTCCGGCGTTCGCAACGATCCAGCCGGTGTCCTCGTGGGGATACGGCGTGACGCGGACCTGGCGGCGGACGATCTCGCTTGGCTTCGCCGACAACTTCTGCAGGCGCTCCTCGTTCTTGCGGAACGCGCCGAACGCCGCGTCGAGGTTGCGCATCCAGCCGGGGAGCCACGACGCCCCTTGTTCGATGACGCCCCACTTGAGCCGGGGGAACCGATCGAGCACGCCGTCGAAGATGAGGGTGGAAAGGGTCTGCATCGGCGGGTAGGGGATCGCCATGTAGTCGACCGAGCGGAAGTTCTCGGCGCCTCCATGGAAGTCCGGAACGGGCGGGAGACCATTCACGAAGTAGGTCGGCGAAAGGAGCTGACCGCCACCGCCGACATGGAAGACGACGGGCGTCTCAGCGTCTTGCGCCATTGCCCACACGGGATCGAAAGCAACGTGGCTCGGTGAGCGATCCTTGGGGCACGCGCTGGCGATCATGAGTGCTGCGCACCCCATGTCGATCGCGCTTCTCGCCGTGACCGCAGCGGCGACGGGATCGGCGAGCGAGATGTAGCCGACGGGGAGCAGCCGGTGGTCGCCGGCGCAGAACTCCGTGATGGCGCGGTTGTGGGCGTCGGCCATGGCCGTCGGCACACCGGGATCGCTGTCGTGCTCGGCGATCGCGAGCGGGATCGAGGCGAAGGTGTTGAACACCAGTTGGCTGGCGAAGCCGAGAAGATCGAGCGCCGCCGGACGGTCCTCGGCCAGGAACGAACCGAGTCCGGCCCAGTTCTTGCGAAGCATGAGCTGTGAGGCATCGTCGGCTCGGAACGCGACATCGGCGTTTGCCGCGCGACACCACTCGAGGTTCGAATCCTCCTTGCCGCCCACGGTCTGGATGTTCAGCGGAACGGTCTTGCCCCGCCACTTCGGGTCGAGATGCTGATCGAACCAGTCCGGCGTCTCCATGATGTGGGAATCGGCGTCGTGGATGAAGCGGCCATCGGCGTACGTCATGGAAGGAACTCTACGACTCAGCCGTTGATGGGGCCGGTGCTGCCCTGCAAGCTGGCGGCGTTCCGGCCCGCGAGGGTGGCGACGATCTCGGCGGCAATGGCCAGCGCTGTCTCTTCCGGAGTCCGCGACCCGAGGTCGAGGCCGACCGGACCGTGGATGCGGGCGAGGGCGGCGTCCGGTACTCCGGCGGAGCGGAGCACGTCGGCGCGGGCTGTCTGGGTATGGCGGGAGCCCAGCGCGCCGACGTACCCGCACCGTCCCCCGAGGGCGGCGGCGATGGCGGCGCACGACACGGGCAGGTCGTGGGACAGCACGACGAGAGCGTCGCCCGAGCCGAGGGCACCGCTCCGCGCGGCGATCGCCTCGGCACCGAGCGCCTCCCCCACGATCGATGTCGACCAGCCGAGGAGCCCGCCCTGGGCGGCAATGGCGTCGGCCAGGATCGCCGCGCCGACGACAAGGATGCGCGCCGGCGGACGGAACAGAGTGACGAGCAGGGGCCCGGCCTCGGTCATCACGGTGGCCGAGAGGTCCTTGGCCCGATCGAGCAGCGACCGGCAGGCTTGCACCGCCTCGAGCGTGACCGAGGGCTCGCCGAGCGATCCATCGAGTGACCCGTCGAGCGTGACGGCGATCGAGCGACCGAGATCGTCGGCTCCGACGAGGGCGGCGACCACGACCGGTTCGGACGCCGCGAGAGTCCGCCACGCCAGCAGGGGGACCTGGGAGATCGGCTGGAGCAGCACGGTTGCCTGCCCCCCACACGCCAGGCCGCACCCGACGGCCGCATCGTCGGCGATGGCGACGTCGAGCAGAACGGCCGTGGCCTTGCTGGCGGCGGTGAGGACCTGCGCGTCCGCGGCGCCACCGAGCAGTGCCCCCGTGATGACTCCGTCGACGACGAGGACCGCTTCATCGGAGCGGCGCCCGCCGAAACCTCGGAGCGACACGACCCTGGCGACCATTCCTCCCCTGCCGGATTCGGCGAGTGGAGAGGCGGTTGCGGCGACGGAGAACATGGAACGATTCTGGTCCGCGTCAGCTTGTCCGGGGAAACGCCACTGGTGTTGCGAGCAGTCGGAGCGACGCGGAGAAGCGCAGCGCCAGACAACAGAGACTGGTCCGCGTCAGAATCGACCGGTGCAACCAACTCTCGAGTCCGACCTCCGCATCGGCACCTCCGGCCGTCACGTCCTCGCCCTGATCGGCACCGACGCCGGCCGATACCCCTACGGCACGTCGCTGCTCGTGGAGGGCCCGGAGGAGACGCTCCTCATCGATCCGTCGCTGGCGATCTCGGAGCGGGGCGGCGTCCCGGCGTCCCGGGTCGATCGGATGCTCGTCAGCCACGCCCACGAAGATCATCTGGCCGGCTGTCACCGTTTTCCCGATGCCGCGCTCCACGCCCACCACCACGACGTCGGAGCGTTGCGCTCGCTCGACGCACTCGTCGATGTCTACGGCATGGACGAGGCCGCCTCGGCGGTCTGGGCACCCCAACTCGTGGAGAACTTCCACTACGAGCCGCGGCTCGATGCGTCCGGCTTCGACGACGGCCACACGTTCGACCTCGGTGGCGGCCTGCGCGTCGAAGTCGTCCATTTGCCCGGCCACACCCGCGGGCACTGCGCGTTCCTCGTCGAGCCCGAGGGTGTCCTCTTCGTTGCCGACATCGACCTGTCGGCCTTCGGGCCGTACTACGGCGATCACTGGTCCGATCTCGAGGACTTCGAGCGTTCACTTGCCCGGGTTCGCGAGATCGACGCCCGCTGGTACGTCACGTTCCACCACAAGGGCATCGTCGAAGGCGCTGACGAGTTCCGCCGTCAGGTCGATGCGTTCGGCGCGGTGATCGGTACCCGCGAGGCGCGCCTGCTCGAGTTCCTCGCCGAGCCGCGCTCCATCGACGAGGTCGTCGCGCACCGGTTCATCTACCGGCCCGGCGTGGAGTTGGTGTGGGCCGACAACGTCGAGCGGCGGTCCATGACCATGCACATCAACCGGCTTCTCCGAGACGGTGGTGTGGTGGAGACCGAACCGGGCCGGTACCGGGCGGCCTAAGCACCGCAGTCACTGGAGAGTGAAGCCTCGGTCGCTCCTGGAGCGACCGAGGCTTCACTCTTGCGACCGTGGTTGGGCGTCGGCATAGCGGTGGGCGCGCCGTAGCGTCGATGTGATGCGGACCGTGCTGATCCTCGGCGACCAGTGCCACCGCGACGTGGCGTCGCTGAGAGGCTGCACACCCAACGACACGCGGGTCCTCCTCGTCACCAGCGCCTCGTACCTCGGTGCCAAACGCTGGCATCGACAACGCCTCCACGTGGTTCTCGCGTCCATGCGACGTTTCGCCCGGGACCTGCGCGCCGAGGGCTTCGAGGTCGACGAACGTATCGCCACCACGCAGTCGGAGGGTCTCGACGCTCATCGACGTGACTTCGCGCCGACGGGCGTCCGCGCCATGGTGCCGATGTCGTTTCGTGGCCGGGCATTCGTCGAGACCAACTGTGACGAGGTGATCGCCAACGACCAGTTCCTGTGCAGCTACGAGGACTTTGCCGCGTGGACGACCACGCGCAAGGGCCGTTTGAAGATGGAGGACTTCTACCGCTGGCAACGGTCGCGACTCGACGTGCTCATCGAACCCGACGGCGAGCCGACCGGTGGCCGGTGGAACTACGACGACGAGAATCGCGAGCCGCCGCCGAAGGACGGACGTGCGTGGCCGACTCCGGAGACGTTCCCTCTCGACGACATCGACGATGAAGTACGCACACTTATTGCTACGCACGCACCGCACGCGTTCGGCGCACCGTGGTCGGGGCTGTGGCCGACGTCCACCGCACAGGCACAGGTCAGACTTCGACGCGTCATCGATGACGTGCTCCCCCACTTCGGTCCCCATGAGGACGCCATGCTCGCCGGCAACTGGCACCTTGCCCACACGCTCTTGAGTTCGTCGCTCAACCTCGGTCTCCTGCGTCCGGAAACGGTCGTCGAAGCGACGCTGGACGCGTATCGGGCCGGTCGAATCCCGATTGCGTCGGCCGAGGGATTCCTCCGCCAGGTCATCGGGTGGCGGGAGTATGTCTGGGGTCTCTACTGGTTGTGGATGCCGGACTTCGCCGGCTGGAACTCGCTCGGCGCCACCAGGGCGGTACCTCCGGCCTTCTTCGGCGAACCGACGAAGATGCGCTGCGTATCGACGACCATCGACGAGCTCGACGCCCACGCGTACACCCATCACATCCAGCGCCTGATGGTGCTCGGCAACTGGGCCCTGCTCACCGGCGTCGATCCGCAGGCCATGACGGAATGGATGTGGGCGTCATTCGTCGACGCGGCCGAGTGGGTCATGATCCCGAACGTGATCGGCATGACGCTCCACGCCGACGCCGGGCGCATGGCCACGAAGCCCTACGCCGCAGGTGGTGCCTACATCTCGAAGATGAGCGACTACTGCAAGGGTTGCGCGTACGACCCGAAG
The DNA here is from genome assembly GCA_031423635.1 of Acidimicrobiia bacterium. Lineage (GTDB taxonomy): Bacteria > Actinomycetota > Acidimicrobiia > Acidimicrobiales > JANYDT01 > JANLQX01. Next base: position 24,315 of record JANPFX010000001.1, read on the forward strand.
AAGCGGACGGGTCCGACGGCATGCCCGTTCACCACCATGTATTGGGACTTCCTCGCCCGCCACGAGGCGACGTTCGCCAGGAACAACCGGATGGCGCAGCAGTATGCCGGCATGCGTCGTCTGGCCGACCTCGACGCCGTGCGGGCGCGTGCATCCGAGGTGGTCGACAGCTGAGCCGACAGACTGGACCGGTGCGTAGACAGCTCGTGGTCAACCTGTCGGCGCTCATGGAGAAGCCGACCGGTCTGAGCGTCTACGCCCAGAATGTCGTGCCGTACCTCGAAGAGCTCGAACCGATTGTGCTCATCCGGGAGTCGCTGATGGCGTCATGGGCGACGAAGCATCCCGGTCTTCGGCTCGAACCCATTCGCAACGACCTGAGCGCCGACAGCGGAGCGAAGGGCCACGCCCGACGACTCGCCTGGGTCGAGACGGTGTTGGCGACGCGGCTGCGCAAGATCACGGACCCGGTGCTCTTCGCCCCCGTCCCCGAAGCTCCGCTCCTCCGCCGCGTCCCGACGGTGGTGACGGTGTTCGACTTCATCCCGCGGCTGTTCTACCCGCGATCGCATCCGCTCCATCAGTACACGCGTCGCTATGTGCCGCGAGTTCTCCGGGCCGCCACACGGGTCATCAGCATCTCCGAAGCAACGGCGGCGGATGCGGTCCGCTTCGGGAAGATCCCTCGGGCGAAGATCGATGTGACGCCCCTCGCCTGCGACACCGATCACTTCCGGCCGCTGGGACTGGAACGCAAGCCCTACTTCTTGTACCTCGGCCGATACGCGTCGTACAAGAACATCGAGTTCGCCCTGCGGGGATTCGCCGACGCAGCCATCGACGGATTCGAGTTCTGGATGGCGGGCCCACCCGACCCGGGGTTCGACGAACTGCTGCGGGAGTTCCGCGACCGGCGCAGCCTCGCCGTCCGCTTCATCCCGTATCCGTCCTACGACGACCTTCCCGTGCTCCTCAACGAAGCCACCGCGCTGGTGTTCCCGAGCAGATACGAAGGCTTCGGACTCCCCATTCTCGAGGCCATGGCCTGCGGCACTCCGGTGGTCACTTCGAACGTGTCGGCGATGCCCGAGGTTGCCGGTGATGCGGCGATCCTCGTGGGTCCCGATGACGCCGATTCGCTTGCGCACGCAATGAGGGAATTGTCGATTCGGGGAGCGCGTTGGAACCAGCTTGTCGACCGCGGCCGGGCCCGAGCAGCGACCTTCTCATGGAAGTCCGCAGCATCGCAGACCGAGGAGGTCCTCACCCAGTTGCTCAGCGTCAGTTCACGGGACGAACCGCTCGGCAGCCATCCGCTTGCCTGATGAAGGTCGCCGACGGACCTCCGGCAGAGAGCGCGCGAGAAGCCGCGCGAGATCGCCGAGTATCCCCCTCGGACTCTCGTAGAACCGCAGGGCACTGGGTCGCCGGAGTACCGACGCCGCAGCGGCCCGACGATTGCATCCGATGCTCACCGCGTGTCGCCATTGCGACAAGCGCTTCCACTCGTCGATCGTCGCGCGAAGCTCCTCCATGGCACCGTCACGCAGGCGGTCGATCGTGTCGCTTTCGAAAATGGGGAACGGCTCGCGCAACCCTCGTCGACCTGCCCCAAGGACAGCGGTGTTGGCGTCGTGACGGCGGTAGTGAACAAGTGAGAGGTCTTCCCAGATGAGACCGACGCGGGTTGCAGCCACGAGCGCGACCCAGTAGTCCGGGAAGACATCACGCGGGAGCGGAAGGATCTCGTCGACGAGCGATGCCGGGAACACGAGCGAGGTACCGGAGAGCCTGTTCCGATGCAACAGGACGTCCAGGGGAATGGGCTTGCCGTCGAACTCGGCGTGACTGGTCCAAAGCGACCGCTCCGAAAGCCTGTCCAGGCTCGGTACCGATGGGGGCGAACCCACTCCGAAGAACACGGACACGTCGTGACACAAAGCCCGCCCAGACTGCTCAACCCGTGGCGCTGTTGCAGCAAGCTTCTGGGGCAGCCAGACATCGTCGTGGTCGCACATCGCAATGATCGGCGACGTCGCCGCACGAAGAGCCCATTCATAGGACTCATACATGCCGAGATTGCGCTCGTTGTGGCGAACGACGAACCGTGTCTCCGGGCTCAGGCTGCGCAAACGGCTGACGGTTCCGTCGATGAGAGGACCCATTGCCGAATCGGTCGAATCGTTGACGATGATGACTTCAGCTGGCGGCAGAACCTGCGCGGCGATTGAATCGAGCTGGGCGACTACAAGCGGCGAGTTGTACGCAGCGAGGACAACTGAGACGTCAGGCACACAGGCACTCGTTCACGACGGAGGCAACGTACGCGATGTCGTTCGCCGAGATCGTGTTGCTCATCGGCAACGAGACCGACATCAGCGAGGCAGTCTCCGTCGCCGGGAGCGCAAGATGCTGCAACTGGGCAAACCCCGGCATTCGGTGAATCGGCGGATCGAAGTACGTGCGCAGTCCGACCCCGCGTTTTTCAGCGGTGTCGACAAGCCGACCGCGCTTCGCCGGGTCCACGAGCGCCGGAACGAACTGGACCGCCGAACGGAGCAAGCCCGGCGGAATGCCCAACGAAGCGGTCAACTGACTGGTCATCGCTCTCGCATTGTCCTGCCGGCGCGCGATGACGGTATCGAAGGTGTCAAGCACCGCGAGACCGATCGCGCAGAGAATCTCAGGCATCTTCCCGTTGATTCCCGGTGTGCCGTGGACGACCCGGTCGGGTCCGAAACCGAAGTTGATCAACCGACGCATCTCGGCGGCGACGTGCGAGTCGTTCGTCACGACACACCCACCTTCTCCCACTGCGAAGGGCTTGGTGGCGTGAAAGCTGAAGACTTCGGTCCTCCCGCTCGATCCAAGGATTCGTCCGGAGTCGTCCACGGAGCCGAAGCCCGCGGCTGAGTCAACGAGGGTCGGGACACCGGCTTCGGAGCAGAGTCGCTCCCACGCATTGCTGATTCCTTCGGGAGCGGCGATCCCGAACGTTGACGTGAGAAGTGCGCCGCAGACGTTCGAGCCCCAGCGGTCCAGCCCCTCGGCGAGGCTGTCCGGATCTATCTGAAGCGTTTCGAGGTCGATGTCGATGAGGCAGGGCAGAAAGCCCATCGAAAGCAGTGAGGTGACGGTCGCAGCGAACGTGAAACTCGGGACCAACACGATGCCCCTCGGCTCGCCGCTCGACATCGGACGCGCTCCACGCCCGAACACTGCATCTGCCGCCACCATCAGCCCGGAGGTTGCGTTGTTCACGAGAACAACGTGCGCTACTCCAAGACGCTCCGCAAGACGTTCCTCCAGCATCGTTGCGCACGGCCCGCCATTGGAGAAGAACCCTTCGCCGATCGATTTGTCAAAGTATCGGGACACCTCTTCCATCGGAGGCATCAACGGTCGCTGGAACGGTACCCGGAGATTCACGCCCGGGCCTCCAGGATCAGGGTGGAGTCCACTCGTCGTTCAAGGCCGCAGAGTTCGTGATGCTCGCTCCGCCCCAGTTCACAACGGACAATGTTCCGGAACCCGCACGAGGCGAGCAGCTCCGTCAGCGCTTCGGCGTCGTAGACGAAACTGTGTCCCCAGCCGCGCAGGGCGAGGTTCAGCATGGCCGCGCCGGTCGTGACATGGGAAAACCCCGGCTGGCGAACCCACTCCTGGTCGCGCCAGTCGTCGACATACGCATCGACGAGTCGAGCGAGGTCTGGAGTGGCTATCCGCAGAATGCCACCCGTGACCATTGCTCGCCGAAGATCCGAGAACCACCGGCGGGCGTCATCAACCTCGAGGTGTTCGACAACGTGTTCGCTGAACGCCAGTCGCACTGAACCGGAAGGGGCTGGGAATCCAGCCCGGAGGTCGACGAGGAAGTCGGCGTCAGCGGCGCGGTTGTTGTCGACGTTCACCCAACCGTCCATGCGGCTCAGGCCGCATCCCAGGTTCACCCGGCTCGCTGGACCGAGCCCCTTGAGTCGTTGCCGACCGATCTCTCGGCGAGTGTGAAGGGACGGAGCAGCGACGATCCGACGAACCTTCGGATGCGCCAGCACGTCACGGAACGTGGGGCGGCGTTGCGCAGCGGGAACACCAGCTGGAGGGAGATAACAGACATCAGGAGCCGACAGCGCTGTCACGTTTCATGCATCGGCACTTGGAGCGCTGTCCTTGAGAAGAGGGCGGGCCGGAATGCCGACGACGACCGAGTCATCGCCAACATTGCGGTTCACGACAGAGCCGGCACCGACTACAGCTCGGTCACCGATTCGGACATTGCGCAGTACTTGTGCGCCGCTCCCGATCAAGGTCTCGCACCCGATGCGGACGTCACCGGCGACGTTCGCACCTGGCGCAACGATCGAACCCGCCCCGATTCGGGCGCCATGGCCGATCGTGGCGCCGTAGTTCACGAACGAGAACGCCTCCATCTGAACGTCGACGCTGACCACGCTCCCCGGTGCAACGATCACTCCCTCGCCGATCGACAGAACGTCGGCCACGACGGCCCGCCGGTCGACGAGTGATGGCCATTCGAGCCCAGGGAGATACTCGGACGCTTCGACCGCAAGCCGACGCCTCAACAACGCCTCCCCGATGGCAACGACCGCAACGTCGGCGCCCCAACGGCTGAGGTCTTCGAATGTTCCAACCGGTAGCCCGCCGATTGGAGGCGTGAGATATCGGGGGTCGCTCACGGCGTAGCCGACAAGCTCCCATTCCGTCGCGTCAGGATCTGCCACACGCAGCATCCAGGCGACCTCGCCCGCCATGCCACCCGCGCCAATGATGACCAAACGTCTTCTAGCCGGCATCGAACACCACTCCACTCCTTCGATCCTGGGGCCAGGGCTCGTCATGCGCCCCGACAAGCGCCGAGGTCGCGGATTGGCCCTCGGATGAGCGTTCGGTATCTCGACCGCTGCGACGGACAGTCCACGTACGTCCGGACGACCGCAGAACGCCGATGGCGATGCACCCATAGGCCACGACACCTGCGCACAGCCCGATCGATGCGCCCGTTGCGCCAGCGAGACGGGCGCCGACGTACACCCCACACCCGAGAAGGATCGCCGAGCAGAACTCGACACGTAGGAAGACCTTGGCCGGCATTCGAGCAAGCACAGCGTATGTGTAGACCAACGCAACTGCTCGCGGGACCTCGACGATCAGCCGCGCTCGGATCGAGGTTGCCTGGGCAGTGTCTCCAGCAAGAACTCTCGATATCGCCGGTGCAGCAAGGGCCAACACTGACACGGCCGAACCGGCGGCCACGAGCGACTGACGCACGTGTCGACGCGCCTCTGCGGAGAGTCGGTCGATGGGCACTGTTGCGGCGAGAGGGAACCAGACCCTCGCGATCACCGGAGTAAACGCTGCCGCAGCAACTGTGGCGACCATCGTGGCGACACGGAATGAGCCTGCGGCTTCGTAGCCGGCCACCCACTGCACCACCAGCGGAGCAAGCGCTACGGAACCGGCCCCGAGGAGCACCGCAGAAGTCGTTGTAAGGGAACCGTCGAGCAGCCGGCTTATTCCGGCGAGCCGCGAGCGAAACGAGCGCCGATCGTCCGGAGAGCCGCGAAGAGAACGACGAGAGGCCGTCCGGGCGATTCGAGAAATCGACATTGTGGTCACGATCTGGGCAGCCGTGCTGACGAGCAGATACCACTCCGCCGCGTGGCGAGTCTGCTGCGTGAGCACAATCAGCGCGCTCGCGAGCCCGACCAGGCCCTGCACACCGAGCGAGATGGCAACAGCCCAGACCTTTCCCAGACCCGTGAGGATATTGAGTTCCTGGGCTGCGCACATACCGAAACCTCCGGCGAGGGCCGCTGCGCCGAAGGACCACCAAGCCGCCCGTGGGCCGAGGACCATAGGGCCAACGGCTGCGGAGAGGAGAGCGCCGACGGTTCCCAGAACGCAAGCCCCGGCAAGAGTGATGGCGCGCAGCTGCGTGATGAGCGCCATGCGATCTCGATCCGATGCCTGCGCGAGCAACCGAATGCCAGCCGGGCCGATATTCATGTCGGCGAGGAGAGTGGCGACCGCGGCGACGACCTGCAACCCGGCAAGAAAGCCAACTGCCGCCAGGCCCGATGACGAATCGAGCGCCCGGACGGCAACGAATGATCCTGCAGTCGGTGCCAGGGACGAGGCGGCGAGTGCCGAAGATCGCAAAAAGCGTGTCACGTGTTCTCGCTCCGATGGTCGGCGCCCACTGTTCTGGCAGGGAGGTGCCGCCCGATCACCCCCGAAAGATCGGCACGTGTGAAGCGAACCTGAAGACAAAGTCCCCCGGAAAGCAGCCCGTTAGCGCGATGGAAGCCGAGCTCCCGTGCAGACTTTCCTCATGTCCAGACAGTTCGTTGTGGTTATCGAGGCAGCTGGACTTGCGGACCCACCCATAACGAAGGCTCTGGCCTGCCTATCCTCGAAACGGTATCGTCCGGCAAACGAAGCCCTGAACAAGGGACTGCTCCGATGACTGCTCAACGGGAACCCGTACGCGACAGCAGCGTCGACGTGCTCATCGTGAACTTCCGAACCCCCTCTCTTACGGTGGAGGCTGTGCGGTCTGCGCTGTTGTCGCCGGCTGTCGAACTCGTCATCGTCGTCGACAATGCTTCGGGCGACGACAGCGTCAACACCCTTCGCGCCGCATTCCTGGCCGAATCCCGCGTCCTCGTGATCGAGTCGGAGAGGAACGGCGGATTCGGGGCGGGCAACAATCTGGCGGCCAAGAGCGGGACGAGCAAGTACCTACTTCTTCTGAACAGCGATGCGACCGTTGATCCGGGAGCCATCGACGCACTCCTTGCTCACCATGAGCGGTTCCCGCGCTCTGGCGTGACTGCGCCAGTAGTCCTCTCGCACGGGACCACATCTCAACAGCGTGATTCGTACGGTGTCTTTCCCACTCCGAAGCTGATCCTGTTGCGTCGGACATCGCCTGTCATAG
>JANPFX010000002.1:0-2252 GCA_031423635.1 Acidimicrobiia bacterium
AGGCGGGGCCCACCGCCATTGATCAGGACGTGGGTGATCGACGGCAGCGAGAGCAGCGAGTCGTCCGAAGAGAACCCCGAAGAGGCCACGCGGTGGGTGCCGAAGCGAAGCGGAGGCGGGGCCGACCGCCATTGATCAGGCCGTGGGTGAGTGACGGCAGCGAGCGAAGCGAGTCGTCCGGAACGAACCCCGAAGAGGCCAAGCCGGTGGGTGCCGAAGCGAAGCGGAGGCGGGGCCCACCGCATTGATCAGTGGATCGTGGTTTCGCCGGTCATGAGCGACAGGGCGTGAGGGATCATGTCGAGGACGGCACCGAGGCATTCGACGCAGCCCTTCGGCGATCCCGGCGTGTTGACGATCACGCACTGACCGAGGGTGCCCGCCGTTCCCCGGGAGAGCCGGCCCAGCTTCGGATTGATGAGCCGCGTTGCTTCGGCAATGCCTGGGGCGCGTCGTTCCAGCACCGCCTCCGTACCTTCCGGCGTGAGGTCTCGAGGACCGAAGCCGGTGCCACCCGTCGTCACCACGAGTCCGGCGAAGGACGAGCAGAGGTCGCGCAACGCTCGGGCCACGCTCTCGACGCCGTCGGGCACCACTCGCGCCTCGACGACGTCCCACCCTTCCGCGGTGAGCAGTTCGACGAGCGCGACACCCGAGCGGTCTTCGCGGACGCCGTGGTGCACCCCATCGCTCACGGTCAGCACCTTCGCCTGGAGATGCATGACCGTCAGCCTTCGGCGTCGCTGATCGACGACACGATGGCGCTGCGCAGCGCGCTTGCCGCGGCGAGCGGATCGGCGGCGCCGAAGATCGCGTTGCCGGCCACGAATGCACGCGCTCCCGCCCACGCGCATGCCGGGGCGGTGGTGGTCGAGATGCCCCCGTCGACCTGCAGCACGGTGGACGCTTCGAGGCGTTCGATCTCCGCTGCCGTCTCGGCGATCTTCTCGACGACCTCGGGCATGAACGACTGGCCGCCGAATCCCGGGAACACCGTCATGATCAACATGGTGTCGATCTCGCCGAGGAACCCGGCGAACGACGAGAACGGTGCATCGGGGTTGGCGACGAGGCCGACACGCATCCCGAGGTCGCGGCACTGGGCGATGAGGTCGCGGGAGTGACCGAGCTCGACGTGCACGGAGCATTGGTCGGCACCGGCCTTGGCGAAGTCGGGAAGGTACGTCTTCGGGTCGGTGATCATGAGGTGGCAGTCGAGGAACAGATCCGTATGCGCGCGTAGCGACTTCACTACGGGCGCTCCGATGGTGAGGTTGGGCACGAAATGGCCGTCCATCACGTCGACGTGCAGCCAGTCCGTCTCCGGGCGGACCCGGTCGACGTCGTCGGCCAGCCGAGCGAAGTCGGCGGAAAGGATCGAGGGGGAGATGAGCGGGCGCACCATTGTGCCTTCAGGCCCTACGCGCGCGCGAATCGCTGAACAAGGCGCTGGAGGGTGATTTTGCACAGGGGGAAACTACCTGGGGCATGGGTGCTTCAAGCGTTGACCCCAGATGATCGTCTGCTTCAGCCGCCATTCACTGGCAAAATCCTAATTCGCGGTGCAAACGGGGCTCGCCCGTATGCCAATTGGTCAACAGGATTGCACATGTTCGCAAAGTTTCGCCGCGCCGCCTTCGGCAAGGTTCTCGCTGCCAGTGCGCTGGCTGCCGGTCTGGTAGCGGCGCCTGCCGTGGCGCAATACCAGCAGGAAATCCGCAACGATCCCGCACGCTGCCGTGCTGGATCACCGTCGATCCGCGTCAACATTTCCGGCATCGAGGCGGCGCGCGGCACGGTGCGCGTACAGTTGTATCGCGGGGTACAAAGCGAGTGGCTGGAGCACGGCAAGTGGCTCTACCGCATCGAAGCCCCGGCGCGCGCCGGATCGATGAGCTTTTGCCTGCCTGCGCCCGAGGCGGGCGTCTATGCCGTGGCTGCGCGGCACGACATCAATGGCAATGGCGAGACCGACCTGACCACCGACGGCGGGGCCATGTCGAACAACCCCAGCATCAACATCTTCAACCTGGGCCGTCCCAGCGTGACGCGCACCCGCTTCAACGTTGGCAGCGACGTGGTCACCATCAACATCAACATGCGTTATATGTGACGGGTCAGGCGCGCTTTTTGGCGCGCCACACTTGCCACAGCACACGTGGAGCCGACAGGATCGGGTGTGCCTCGCGCCAGGGAGTTACGGCCACCTTCACGCCGGTGTGCCGCTCCACCTTCCACGCCGCATAGCGCCC
>JANPFX010000003.1:0-9142 GCA_031423635.1 Acidimicrobiia bacterium
CCGAAGTCGCGGTTGTCGAACAGGATGACCTTGAACCCTCGCTCGACCAGCCCATCGACGAAGGCGTCCGGCCACGAGACGAACTGTCGACCGAGCCCCATGACGAGGAGGAGCGGCTCGCCCTCCCCGCGAACCTCGCAACTGAGGGTCATTCCGGTATGGACGGTAGCGAACGGCACCGGTGCATTCTACGGAGCCGGCGTCGGTCACTCGCGCCGATGGCGCGGTGCTTACTCCTCGATGAGCCGTCGGGCGTTTGCCGAAGCCGGACCGACGTGGGCGAGGTACCGCTGCAGGTGCCCCCAGATCTCCGTCTCGTCTCCTTTGAGCGAGTTGAGGTTCTTGGTGAACCCGCCGGCCAGCCGGGAGTTCTCCATCCACGACGCGATGACCGGATACTTCATCCAGCGCTGCCGGTTCGGCAGTTCGACCACCATCATGCGCAACCAGTCAACCGGAACGGTAGGCGGGGCGATCGGGGTGCAGATGAGGTTCTTCTCCGCTTCGTCGTCGAAGTTCGCTTCGACCATTCCGATGAACGCTCCGCTGAACGTGGGCTGGCAGAACCTCACCCATTGCAGGGTGATCCGGTTGCCGGCGAACACCGGTTTGGCGGGGAGGGTCGGAATCCCCGCCGCTGAGCAATCGACGTGCAGCGCGTTCGGTCCCGTCGGAATCGTGCCGTGCTCGAGGACGATCCGCTCCGCTTCGATCGCGGTCACTCGGCCCAGGCGCACGATGTTGGAGATGCGCCGGAGCTGCGCGAGTTCACCGGCGCTGGCGATAGCGCAGTGATACGCCTCGGGTTTGACGGTCGGGTCGATCCGGACCACATTGCCCGACGCCTCCAGCCGTTCGAACACCTCGTCGACCGATGCGGCCCCTGCGATGGCCTCGACCTGCGTGGCGATGTCACGCACCACGTCCGGGAAGAACTCGAGGCCCGGCTGGAAGTTCTCCCGAGGAAGCAGCCAGGAGTCGCGCGGCATGATCCATTGGACCTGTTCGGGTGCAGCGCCGTTGTCGAGAAGCCAGATCACCGCGTCCATGCCGGTCTTGCCGGCGCCGATCACGACGTAGGAGTCGTGGGCGTGAGCCGTCCTCGGCAGCCCGTTCAACGGAATGAACGCGACGTCGGGCGACACCGTGAATGCAGGAGTGTGGGTTGACGGAACGTTCATCCTCGAATGTGTTGCATCGACGACCTTCTTCGCATTGATGGTCGTCCTCTCGCCCGAGAGCAGTGACGTTGCGGATCCATCTTCGGCGGCCTCGCTCATCGGGAAGTAGTGCACGCGACCGGAGGTGAGGAACTGCTGCTGCATGACGAGGTCGAAGTGACTGAGCACCTCCTGGCCCGACGCCAGTTCGTACATGCCCTTGTTGTGGCCGACCTCGTCCTTCATCCCGGAGCCGAGCGGGCGCGAGTTCACGCCGTAGCTCGACGACGGCTGGTGCAGCCGGACGAACGGATAGGCGTCGTTCCAGTGTCCACCCGGGCGATGGTGACGGTCGACGATCGCCATGGTGGCGCTCGTCTCGGTGAGCAGCGAGTCTGCGAAGGCCATCCCGACGGCACCCCCGCCGATGATCAGGTAGTCGACGTCGATCGTGTTCTCAGCCATTTCGTCCTCCGCAGACAGGGCCCGGGCGGTCGTCCGGCTCGATCACTCTGCCCGAGTTCTCGGAACTCTTCCGTGATAGCGATCACACTTCACCGACATTTCTCTCCAGGCGTCGAAACCTTCGTGGGCCAGCTCCCTCGCTCGGGCCAGCACACTTCGAAAAAGTGCCCCGTTCCTGGCCCGAGACCCGCCCGACGGCGTGCGCTATTCGGGTGGCGGCATGACGCACGGGAAGCCGGCGTAGAGCCCGATGCTGTTGGCCGTTCGGCCGCTGGGACCCTCCTCGAGGAGCTCGACGAGGATCTGCGCGGTCTGCTCCGGTTTCATCCAGGTCGCGAGATACTCAGGATCGGGGTCGCGTCCGATGAACCCACGCAGCATCTCGGTGTCGGTGGCACCCATGCAGATGTTGTTCACTCGAATGCCTTTCGACTTGAGCGACTTCGCCCAGTCGAAGGTGAGTCCGTTGAGGGCCCACTTCGAGGCGTTGTACAGGTCCATGCCGCCGTGACCGTGATGACGGTCACAGGTAGGACACGGCTTCACGTGGTCGGTCGAGATGTTCACGATGTTGCCCCCGCCGCCTGACGCCATGATCGGTGCAACGGCGCGGCCGAACAGGAACGCTCCTTTGGTGTTGCTGCCGAAGATCCGGTCGAACTGCGCGTCGGCATCGTCGAACCCGCTCAGGGCGCTGGTCGGCGCGACCTCGCCGGCGTTGTTCACGAGGATGTCCACTCGGCCATGGGCGGCGATCGTGGCGTCGACGACACGCCGAACGTGGGCTGCGTCGGCGACATCTCCCACGTGGCCCGTCGCCTCGATCTCGGCCGCCGCGTCGAGAACCGACTCGCGGCGATCGGTCATCACCACTTCACAGCCTTCCGCCCGGAGTCGGCGGGCGAAGGCCCGCCCGAGCCCCTGTGCCGCGCCGGTGACGATCGCGACCTGATCCTGTAGCTGCCCCATGAGCGCTCCTCCTCGAGTTGCCCCCATCGTGCACCGCACGTTGCCCGCGGAGCCAACCCGTAGCCGAGAGTCCCTCGCTCAGAGGTTCAGCAGAGCGCCGGAACGGGTTGCGGAGGCGGAGGGCCGATGTAGCGGGCGCTCGGGCGGATGATCTTCGAATCGGCCGCCTGTTCGAGGATGTTGGCGCTCCAGCCGATCACCCGACTCGACGCGAACGTCGGCGTGAACATCTCCGGTGGGAGATCGCACGTGGCCATCACGACACCGGCGAAGAACTCGACGTTCGTATAGAGCTCGCGTCCCGGTTTCAGCTCAGCGAGGAGCTCGACGATGCGGCGCTCGACATGCACCCCGAGATCGGCCAGTGGGCCTCCCAAGCTGATGGCGATGTCGCGCAGCATGAGCGAGCGGGGATCGTCGGTCCGGTAGACAGGATGGCCGAACCCCATGATGCGTTCGCCGTTCATGATCTTCGGACGGACGACCTCGTCAATTCGCTCGGGCGTCTTGATCTCATCGAGGAGCTCCAACGCGCGGCTCGGTGCGCCGCCATGGAGCGGGCCGGACAGCGATCCGATCGCCCCGACCACGGCAGCGGCGCAGTCGGCCCCTGTGGACGCAATGACCCGAGCGGTGAAGGTCGACGCGTTGAACCCATGATCGATGGTCGAGATGAGGTACTGCTCGATCGCCCGCACCCGCTCGGGACGTGCTGGCTCGCCCGTCATCATCCACAGGTAGTTCTCGGCATACGTGAACTCCGGGCGTGGTTCGATGGGCTGGGCGCCGTGCGAAAGCCGGTGGAGCGCGCACAGGATCACCGGGGTGACCGCGGCGAGGCGGAGGACGTTCGCACGCCGCTGTGACGCCGTGAGGTCGAGCACCGGTCTCATCCGGTCATGCGCGCCGACCAGGGACAGTGCGGTGCGAAGACCGTCGAGCGGGCCCGACGCGCCGGCCAGAAGCGGGAGTACGTCCTGAACGACTGCGGGCAACGAACGCATGGAGTTCACTTCGTCGGTGAAGCGCCCCCGCTCCGCCCTCGTGGCCGGCAACGCACCGTCGATCAGCAGTCTCCAGACGTCCTCGATCGAACGGGTCATGGCCAGATCTATGGCTGAGTATTGCCGGTAGTGGTAGAAGCCTTCCCGTCCACGCACGTCGCCGACCTCTGTCTCGGCGACGACGACTCCCTTGAGTCCGCGAGGCACTTCGGGCACCGCGTCGGACGGTGCGTTGATGCTGGCGACCCGCATCAGATCGCGGAGCGACACCACACCGATGAGCTCGTCGCCCCGGATGACCGGCGCATGCCGGTAGCCGCGTTCGCGCATGGTGGCGAGCGCTTGTGCCGCATCGGAGTCGGCGTTCACCGTGTCGACGGGATGGCTCATGACGGCTGAGAGGGCGAAGTCGCCCGTCGCGCCATTGGCCAGCACACGCAACACGTCGCGCTCTGTTGCAATGCCCACGATCGAGGGTCCCTCGGTGATCACGATGGAGCCGACACGATGATCGTGCATGCGCTGGATCGCCGCCGAGAGTGGCTCCGTCGGGGAGGCGGTTACCGCCGGATGGGTGGTGATCGTGTCGACCAGGAGTGCGTGCGCGGACATGGCTAGAGCTTGCGGCGAATCCCGTCAGCTAGTCAATATTGATTTTGATCAACGTGTATCGCCTACCATTGCGAGATGACGAGACTGACCACGGAACAAGCCGCCCGCAGGCTCGGCATCAAGCCGGCAACCCTCTACGCCTACGTGAGCCGAGGGGTCGTGCAGAGCACCCCCTCCCGAGACGGCCGGCAGCGGACCTTCTCCGCGGCCGACATCGAGGATCTGGCAAAGCGGGGCCGGCCCCGCCAGGCGAGTCGTTCACACGCGCTGGACTTCACGATCGATACGGCCGTCACCTCCATAACCCAACATCGACTCTCCTACCGCGGACTCGACGCCATCGAACTGGCGGCGTCGGCGACCTATGAACAGGTCGCCGGTCTGCTGATGGAGGGCGCGATCAGCAGCCATCGGGAGTGGCCGGCCCTCGAAGTGAGTGTGCCCGACGATCTCGGAGTGTTCGAACGCGTCGCGTTCGTCGCGATCGTCGCGGGCTCTCGGGACCCGCTTCGTATCGACCTCTCGGCGGGGTCGGTCGCCGAGACCGCACGTGCACTTCTCTGTTCGGTCGTCGGCTCGATGCCGGCTCTCGGCGATGGCCGGACCCCTCGCCTCACCATCGACGGACACGCCTACCGGTCGACGATCGCCGGCCGTCTGTGGGCCCGACTCTCCGCTCGCCGACCAACACCTGGCATGGTCGAGATCCTCAACGCCGCGCTTGTGCTGCTGGCCGACCACGAGTTGGCGGTGTCGACAGTTGCCGCACGCGTCGCCGCGTCAACACGAGCCGACCCCTATGCGGTCGTCAGTGCTGCCGTGGCGGCGATGAGCGGTCCGTTGCACGGAGGAGCAGTCCGTCCGGCGAGTCGCATGCTGCACGAGGCGCTGGGCCGGGCCGAGCGAGGTGAGGGCCGACTCGGCGCGGAGCGTGCCGCCAGCGAGGCGTTGGAGACCTTCGGTGCCTATCCGGGATTCGGACACCTCGTGTACAAGTCCGGTGACCCGAGAGCCGAAGCGATGCTCATGATGCTGCGTCGCGTCGCCGGTGGTTCGAAGGAGATGAATGTGGTCGACGGCGTCGTTGCCGCGATTCACCGTCGTCGTGAACTCCGTCCGAACATCGATCTCGCCCTCGCTGCGTTCAGCCTTGTTGCCGGTCTGCCCGAGCAGTCCGGTCAGGTGATCTTCTCGCTGGCCCGTATCGCCGGATGGACCGCCCACGCGATCGAGGAATACGGCGAAGCACCGCTGCGCTACCGAGCGCGAGCCGTCTACGTCGGTCCGACGGGGTGAATCGGTGAATCGGTGGAGAGAGTGCAGGTTTGGTCGCTCCTGGAGCGACTGAGGCTTCACTCTCGACCCGGCCTGACCCTTCCTCAGCCCGACGCGTCGTCGGTCTCGAACACGAGGAGGAGACCTCCGTTGTCGACGTGCTGGCCGGCGGTCACGCGGACCTCGGCCACGCGACCATCTGCCGGGGCCTTGATGTGGTGTTCCATCTTCATCGCCTCCAGCACCACGAGCACCTGACCGGCGGTGACCGCGTCACCGGCCGCCACCCGGACGTCCAAGACGGTACCGGGCATCGGGGCGCTGAGGCCGCCCACGGGGCCGACGTTGCCGGGCACGTGAAAGCGCGGTACCTCGCGCATCGAGAGCGTTCCCGATTGGGTCTGCACATAGAGCAGGTCCGCCGCTCTGGTGATGCGCAACGTCGACCGGCGTCCATCGAGCGCCATGTCCACCTCGTGGGGTGAGTGGCGCAGCACTCGCGCGTTGCGTGAGCCGTTCACGAGGAACGATCCGTCACGCCGGGACCGGTAGGTGACCGTGACGGTCTCATCGTCGAGGACGAACACGACGCGCTGGTCGGGCAGTCGGGCGTTGCGCCAGCCGCTTGGTAGACCCGGCCAGACCGCAGCCGATGCCCGGTTCTCCCCTTGGACCCATAGCGCGGCGGCGATGGCCACCCGTTCCCGTTCATCGTCGCCGGGGATGAGCATGGGCGCAGGCTGCACCCGAGCGATGAAATCCGTGGTGGTGTCTCCGGCCAGGAATGCCTCGTTACGCAACACGGCAACCAGGAAGTCCCGGTTGGTGACCACCCCGCCGATGTGCAAGCGCTCCAACGCGAGGGCGAGCCGGCCGGCCGCTTCGGTCCGGGTGGGCGCGTGCGAGACCACCTTCGCGAGCATCGGGTCGAAGCGGGTCCCGACGACGAAGCCGGGCTCGACTCCGGAGTCCCAGCGCACCACCGGCGCAGCCGCCGGCTCGAACGCAACGAGCGTGCCGGTGGCGGGCAGGAAGCCGTTCGACGGGTCCTCGGCATAGAGGCGGACCTCGATGGCGTGGCCGTGGAACGTGATGTCTTCTTGAACGACGTCGAGGGGCTCGCCGGCGGCGATGCGCAGCTGTTCGCGCACGAGGTCGATGCCGGTGACCTCCTCGGTGACCGGATGCTCCACCTGCAGACGCGTGTTGACCTCGAGGAAGAAGAATTCCTTCGTGGCTTCGTCGACGAGCATTTCG
Organism: Acidimicrobiia bacterium; assembly: GCA_031423635.1. Classification (GTDB taxonomy): domain Bacteria; phylum Actinomycetota; class Acidimicrobiia; order Acidimicrobiales; family JANYDT01; genus JANLQX01. The sequence continues at coordinate 6,743 of JANPFX010000003.1, forward strand.
ACTGTGCCGGCCGACTCGTAGCCGATGGCGCGGCCGAGGCGGAGCGCGGCCTCTCCCATCGCCGTCCGGAGAGTGGCGCCAACCACGGGCGAAGGCGACTCCTCCGCGACCTTCTGATGGCGCCGTTGGATGGAGCACTCACGCTCGCCCAGGTGGACGAGATTGCCGTGGTGATCACCGAGGAGCTGGATCTCGACGTGGCGGGACCGGGCGACGTAGTGCTCGAGGAAGACGTGGTCGTCGCCGAACGCGCCCGCCGCCTCACGGCGCGCCGACGCGACGGCCTCGGCGAGGTCCTCGGGTCGCTCCACGACGCGCATGCCTTTGCCGCCGCCTCCGGCTGCGGCCTTCACGAGCAAGGGGTAGCCCACCCGCTCGCCTTCCGCCGCGTCGTCTGGTCGATCACTCGATGGGAGGGTAGGAACCCCCGCGTCGACGGCGCGGCGCTTGGCCTCGAGCTTGTCACCCATCGCCTTGATGGTGCCCGGAGACGGCCCGACCCACGTGAGGCCGGCGGCCTCGACTGCGGCGGCGAACGCGGCGTTCTCCGACAGGAAGCCGTAGCCGGGGTGGACGGCGTCGGCGCCGCTGGCCCGCGCCGCGGCGATGATCGCGTCGCCGTCGAGGTAGCCGGTGCTCAGGTGTACGGCCTCGTCGGCTTCCCGGACGAACGGCGCCCGCTCGTCGGCGTCGACGTAGACGGCCACGCATCGAATCCCCATCTCCCGAGACGTGCGCATGATGCGGCGGGCGATCTCCCCGCGATTGGCGATGAGCAGCGTGCGGATCACAGCCGGAACACTCCATAGCCCGGAGCGCCTTCGACGCTTCGGTTCTTCACCACCGACAGGCACAGGCCCACGACCGTCCGCGTGTCGCGCGGATCGATGATGCCGTCGTCGGATATCGCGCCGGTGGCGACCAGCGCGAGCGAGCCCTTCTCCTGGATCTCCTCCACTGCCGCGACGATCGTTGCGTCTTCCCTCTCGTCGAACGGGACACCCGCCCGCGCTGCCTGATTGCGACGCACGATCGACATGACCCCCGCGATCTGTTTGGGGCCCATGACGGCAATCTTCGCGGTCGGCCACAGGAAGGTGAAGCGGTTGTTGTAGGCCCGACCCGACATGCCGTAGGTGCCGGCACCGTACGACGAGCCGATGATGACGGTGAGATGCGGCACCGTCGAGTTCGCGACGGCATTGATCATCTGGGAACCCTTCTTGATGATCCCCTCCGCTTCGAAGTCGCGGCCCACCATGAAGCCGGTGATGTTCTGGAGGAACAGCAACGGCACGTCGATCTGGTTGCTGAGCTGGATGAAGTGCGCGGCCTTCTCCGCCGCCTCCGGGTAGATCACGCCGTTGTTGCCGAGGATTCCCACCTGGTGGCCGTGGATCTGGGCCCAGCCGCACACCATCGTTGGTCCGTACCGGGGCTTGAACTCTTCGAAGCGGGAGCTGTCGACCACCCGGGCGATGACGTCTCGCACGTCGACCGGCTGGCGCAGGTCTCGACTGACGAGGCCGAGCAATTCCTCCGGGTCGTGCACGGGCTCGTCGGCCGGCGCGAGCTCCTCACCGATAGGTTTGCGCCAGTTCAGGTGGGACACCACCTCGCGGCACAGGCGGATGGCGTCCATCTCGTCCTCGGCGAAGTAGTCGCCGAGCCCCGAGACCTCGGCGTGGAGCTTGGCCCCGCCAAGGGTCTCGTCGTCGGACTCCTCGCCGGTCGCCATCTTCACCAGCGGCGGTCCGGCGAGAAAGATCTTCGACTGCTCCTTCACCACGATGTTGTAGTCGGACAGGCCCGGCTGATACGCGCCGCCCGCCGTCGACGAGCCGAAGACCACGCACACCGTAGGTATGCGGAGCTTCGAGAGCTCGATCATCTCGTAGAAGAACCGGCCGCTCTCGGCGAAGTGATCGGTCTGCACCTTCCGGCGAGTGCCGGCTTCGGTCTCCACGCGGAGGTCGGCACCGGCGGACTCGACGAAGCTCACGTAGGGCATGCGGTTGTCGCGGGCGATCTGGATGGCGCGCATCCACTTCTTGCCGGCATACGGGGTGAGCGCTCCACCGAGCACCGACGGGTCGTTGCCCAGGATCACGCACTCGGTGCCGGCGATGATCCCGATGCCGATGACCATTCCGCCCCCGATCGTGTAGTCGGAGTCGTAGCCGGCGAGCGGGCTGATCTCGTAGAACGGCGTGTCGACGTCGAGCACGTTCGCGATGCGCTCGCGCAGCGGGAGCTTGCCGCGCTGACGCAGACGGTCCATCGCCTTGGGGCCCCCACCGGCCTCGGCCTGGTCGAGCAACGCGTCGATCACACCCAGCTGCTCGAGCAGATCCTCACGGTTCTTCCTGAACTGCTCGCTGCCGGCGTCGACGTTCGAGC
>JANPFX010000004.1:0-2015 GCA_031423635.1 Acidimicrobiia bacterium
CGCGTCCCGGCCGCGGAACTGCTCCGTCTTGGATTGGTGAACGAGGTGGTGCCCGACGACCGGGTCCTGGCCCGAGCGAGGGAACTGGCGGACCGGATCGCCAGTCATCCGCCGGCAGGTCGAAGAGCGGTTGGAGCGGTATGGCGCAGCCTCCGCTCCGAGCCCGCGGATCCTGATGCGTGGTTCGAATCACTTGCTGCGGGGGTTCGGCCATGACGTCGACCCGTCGTGACCTCCACGAGTTCAGGCTGCGCGTGCGATCGTTCTTCGACGGTGTGCCGGCGCTGATGGATGCCGCGGCCGCGGGCTCCGGTGGTGAGGACGATCCAAGGGGCGTCGTGCGCGCCAAGGCATGGCGCGGCGCGCTCTACGACGTCGGGCTCGCCGGATTCGGATATCCCGAAGCGTTTGGCGGGCTCGGGGACCGTCCCGAGGAGTTCGCGGTGTACGCCGAGGAAAGCAGGGGGCGGGTGCCGGTGCTCGAGTCGCTGTTCGGGCTTGGCGTGAGCATGGCGCTGCCGATGGTGCGCGACTACGGCAGTGACGAGTTGCGACGACGGATGCTGCGTCCGGGGTTGCGTGGCGATGAGTTGTGGTGCCAGCTGTACTCGGAGCCCAACGCCGGTTCGGATCTCGCGTCGCTGGCCACGAAGGCCGAACGCGATGGTGATGAGTGGATCGTAAGTGGACAGAAGGTGTGGACCTCCGGGGCTCAGCACGCCGACCTCGCGATCCTGTTGGCTCGCACGGATTCTGCGGTGCCCAAACATCGCGGGATCACCATGTTCGTCCTTCCGATGCGCCAGCCGGGGGTGACGGTTCGTCCTCTGCGCCAGATGACCGGCGTCTCGGAGTTCAACGAAGTCTTCCTCGACGACGCGCGGCTGCCCTCGGAGTGGATCATTGGCGACCTGAACGACGGCTGGCGAATGGCGACAGCGTTGCTGGCCCACGAGCGGGTCTCAACCGGCACGAGCTCCGTCTCCGGGAATCGTGACGAGAAGCGCAAGACGGGACGCAACCCGCTGCCGGCCAAACAGCTCATCGAGCTCGCGCAGAAGGTAGGCCGCTCGAATGATGCGGTGGTCCGTCAGCGATTGGCGACGACCTACACCGGTGAGCGGATCATGGGCTGGCTCGGCCAGCGACGCGCCCACCCGTCCATCGGCAAACTGTGGCGAACACGCCAGGGGAGATATGCCGCCGACACGGCCGCGTCTCTGCAGTTCCGCGGTGGGATCGGATGGGAGGCCAACGACGTGGAGGCCGACTACTGGCAGTACCACGTCCTCAACTGCCGTGGCATGTCGCTCGGCGGCGGAACCGACGAGATCCAGCGCAACACCCTCGGCGAGCGTGTGCTCGGACTCCCGAAAGAACCGGTGCTCGACGCCGACGTGGCGTATCGAGACCTGCTCCGGAACTCCCGCGCCCTCGGCACCTGAGGACACCTCCGCTCGGGCGATTTCTCTCGTGGCCAGCTGGCTCGCTCGGGCCAGTTCGCTTCGAAAAAGCCGGGATTTGCTGGCCCGCAATAGCCACCTGGCCCACGGGATTCCGTTCGCGGAACTGCTGGTGTGGAGTCAAGCGCGGTTGTGAGGAGGGGCCGCGCCATCGATGATGGCGTGGGTCCTCCGGCTGATCGCGGCGTGTGATTCCTCCCCGTGGGGGAGGATCCAGAAACGGTCCGACTTGATCGATTCAACGACGAGCGCGGCGACGTCGGTGACTTCGCGGCCGGATTCAACCCCGGCGCTGAGAAAGGCAATGAACTGGTTGCCGGCATCGCCGGTCCAGGCGGAGTCGAGGTCCTCGGGACGGTTGCGGTCCGCCTCGTGGATTCGGGTCTTGACGAACCCCGGGCAGAGGACCGACACGCCGATGGGGACACCGTCGAGCCGGGCTTCGTGCCACGTCGACTCCGAGAGCGCGACCACCCCGAACTTCGACACGAAGTACGGAGCCATCAGGGGGCCGCTGACCAACCCCGCCATCGATGCGGTGTTGACGATGTG
>JANPFX010000005.1:0-17212 GCA_031423635.1 Acidimicrobiia bacterium
GCTGCTACGTCTGCTCCGCCTGCGGCGCCCCGTGCGGCTGCTGCTGAGTTCTCCCCCGGCGGCCACCCCGTCGTCCCCTGTGTGGGGGACGCGGCCCGGCCTCGTGCGGGGCAGCGGCGCGCTCGGTTTCAACCCGAGGAGCGGGTGAGGCCGGCGAAGACGTCGGTGGCGGCGAGGTAGCCGGGTTCGAGCAGTTCCGCACCCGTTGACGAACGCGCGAACACCTCGCGCAGTGGCTCCATGTCGGTCGGCACCGAGAACCCGGGGAGCCAGTTGTCGTGGTGGTTGAGGATCACCCGTCGGGGTTGCAGCGCCGTGAGCTGACGGTCGACGAACTGGGCCAGCGATCCCTGGATCGGCTCGCCGTCAATGTTGCCGCGACCGGCGGCGGCGAGGATCGCCACGTCGGGACGCAGCCCCTCGATGATTCCTCCCCAGTGCCCGGACGTGTCCTGGTAGAGCAGCGTGCCTTCGGGAGTGTGGAACAGGTAGAGCAGCGCGCCGCCGTCACCTCTCGGGCTGTGGCCGACGAATGACGCGAGCAGGTGGGCCATCGATTTCTCGCCCAACCCGCCGAGTGTTGCCGTCACTTCGGCCATCCGCACGCGCTGTTCCTGCCAGGTCACACCGAGGTCTCCGAGGCAGACCTCGCCGGACTGGGCCATCTGCCCCTGCGACCACACGCAGCTGTGCTGGCTCGGGTACACGCTGACCACGACTTCGTCGGACAGGCGGACGGTCTCGCCACCGGCGACACAGATCATCCGGTCGGGCGGCACGCCGGCTTCGGTAAGCATGCGTATCGTCTCGTAGCTGCCGATGAGTGTGGCCTTCGTCTGGGCCATGATCCGCTCGGCACCGTAGAGATGATCGAAGTGGGAATGGCCGATCACGATCCAGTCGCACTCGTCGATCGAGTCAGCGGTGAGTCCGGTGCCCTCAGCCCCTTCCGCCCGGTCGATGTAGGCATCGAGGAACACGGTGATGCCCGCCGTCCGCAATCGGAACGTGGCGCATCCGTACCAGTCGAGTGAGGCCATGGTCAGAGTGTCGCACAGCCCGCCGGGACCGTCATTGTCCTCGGAAGACCGGCGGACGTTTCTCGGCAAACGCGAGCCGGCCCTCCGTGAAGTCGTCACTGGCACCTGCTCGGCCGATCGCCGCCGCCATCGCCTCGGCGTCCCCCGAAGAGGGCGGTTGTGGCGTCACGCCGAGGGCGAGCTTGTGGGCGCGGATCGACAGCGGAGCCAAGGCGGCGATCCGTGTCGCCCAGGATTCGGCGACGTCGTAGTCTCCGCGGCGTTGGACGAAGCCGAGTTCATACGCGCGCTGACCGTCGATGGGCTCGGCACCGAGCAGCAACTCCGTTGCCGTCGATCGACCGATCATCTGCGCTAGGCGAACCACCGTGGCGTGGTCGATGGCGAGGCCGAGCTTTCCGGCGGGAACTCCGAATGCCGAGCGGTCGGTGGCGACTCGAAGGTCGCAGAACATCGCCAGTTGCAGCCCCGCGCCGAGTGCGGGCCCGTCGATGGCTGCGATCATCACCGCAGGAGCGGTCGAGAGTAGGCCGAGCACCTCTTGCAGCGCTGGTGCAAATCCCCGCTCGTGCATTGCCGAGATGTCAGCACCTGCGCAGAACCATCCGTCGACGCCGCGGAGGATGACCAACCGCGCATCGGAATCGACCGCGTTCGTCAGGGCGTCGGCGATCGTTGTCAATGCGTCGATGTCGACCGCGTTGCGCTTCTCGGGGCGGTTGATCGTCACCTGGACGGTCTCCGGCGTGAGCCGGTGGACGAGGACCTTGTCAGGTTTCGCGATCACCTCGTGCGCCGACTCATCGAGCGAGCGTGCTCGGCGCCCACGTCGGGCGGCGGTGCTCGTACGCCGAGATCGCGTCACCCTGGCGCATGGTCAGGCCGATGTCGTCGAGGCCGTTGAGGAGGCGGTAGGCGGTGAAGTCGTCGAGCGGGAACGTCGTCTCGAGGCCGATCTTCGGCGCCGACACCGACCGTCGCTCGACGTCGATGGTGATCTCCAGCGTGGGGTCGGCCTCGACAGCGCGCATGAGTCGTTCGCCGACCTCGGCGCTGACCTGGACCGGTAAGAGCCCGACCTTCGTCGCGTTGTTGCGAAAGATGTCGCCGAAGCGCGGAGAGATGACGGCCTGGAAGCCGTAGTCCTCCAACGCCCAGACGGCATGCTCACGCGACGAGCCGGTGCCGAAGTTGGAGCCGGCGATGAGGATGCGGGCGCCGGCGTACTGCTCTTGGTTCAGCACGAAGTCGCGATCGTCGCGCCACTCGGCAAAGAGCCCCTTGCCGAAGCCGGTGCGTTCGATGCGTTTGAGCCAATCCGAGGGGATGATCTGATCGGTGTCGACGTCGCTGCGGTCGAGTGGGACGGCAGTGCCGCTGATGATGGTGACGGGGTTCATGGTCTGTTGGTCCTGTCGTGGCGTAGGCATGGAGTCGTGGGCCAGCTGGCTGTCTTGGGCCAGTTGAGTTGCGAAAACGAGGGCTTTGCCGGCCCGTGCGAGCCAGCTGGCCCACGGAGGTGAAGTGACCGACGTACCTGCGCCGTCAGCGGGCCGGAAGGTCGGCGGGGGTGGAGAGGTGGCCGGCGACGGCGGTTGCCGCAGCAACGGCGGGGGAGACGAGATGCGTGCGGGCACCGCGTCCTTGGCGTCCCTCGAAGTTCCGGTTGCTGGTCGACGCCGATCGTTGGCCGGGCTTGAGCGAATCGGGGTTCATGCCGAGGCACATCGAACAGCCGGGTTCGCGCCACTCTGCCCCGGCGGCAACGAAGACCTTGTCGAGGCCCTCCTGCTCGGCCTGCACCTTCACCCGGTACGATCCCGGGACGATAAGTGCACGTATGTTCGGCGCAAGGGCGCGGCCTTCGAGGATGCCCGCCGCCACTCGAAGGTCCTCGATGCGGCTGTTGGTGCACGATCCGATGAACACGGTGTCGACGGTGATATCGCGGATCAGCGTGCCCGGTGTGAGGCCCATGTAGTCGAGCGCCCGCTCAGTGGCGTTTCGTTCGACCGGATCACTGAACTCGTCCGGTGACGGGATCACCGCGCTGATCGGCAACGTCTGGCCGGGGTTGGTACCCCAGCTCACGTGCGGCTCCAGCGTGGCCGCGTCGATGGTCACCGTCTTGTCGAACACCGCGTCGTCATCGGTGACCAGAGTTCGCCAGTCGGCAACGGCCGATTCCCACTCGGCACCCTGCGGCGCATAGTCGCGACCCCTAAGGTATGCGAACGTTGTTTCGTCGGGACCGATGAGGCCTGCTTTCGCCCCACCCTCGATACTCATGTTGCAGACGGTCATGCGGCCTTCCATGGACAGCGCGCGTATGGCCGAGCCGCGAAACTCGATGATGTGGCCCATGCCACCACCGGTGCCGATGCGGGCGATGATGGCGAGCACGATGTCTTTCGCCGTGACGCCTTCCGGCGTGTCGCCGTCGACGACAACCTGCATGGTCTTCGGCTTGATCTGAGGGAGCGTCTGCGTGGCCAGGATGTGCTCGACTTCGCTCGTGCCGATGCCGAAGGCGATGCACCCGAACGCGCCGTGCGTTGAGGTGTGTGAGTCGCCGCACACCACCGTCATGCCGGGAAGCGTCAGACCGAGCTCAGGGCCGATCACGTGCACGATGCCCTGGTTGGCATGTCCCATCGGAAAGATCGGGATGCCGTACTCGTCGCAGTTCTTGGCGAGCGCGAGCATCTGGGCCCGGCTGACCTCGTCGGTCACCAGTTCGGTGTTGTGCATGCCGAGGCCGGGAATGTCGGTCGGCACGTTGTGGTCCATGGTGGCGAGGGTGAGATCGGGCCGACGGACACCTCGACCAGCGAGCCGAAGTCCATCGAAGGCTTGCGGCGTGGTGACCTCGTGGATGAGGTGCAGGTCGATGAAGAGGAGGTCGGGCTCACCCTCGACGCGACGTACGACGTGTCGCTCCCACACCTTCTCGATCAGTGTCTGACCCATGTCTGCTCCGTTCGTGCTCACTTACGGACGCCGGACTAGCGTCTCGCTATGTGAGATAGAGTTCCTGCGTGACGAGATCCAGTGTATCGACCGATGTCGGCGTGCTCGACAAGGCCGCGACGATCCTCGCCGCCGTCGAGCAACGTCCGCTGGCGTTGGCCGGACTCGTAGAGGCGACAGGGTTCCATCGGGCCACGGCCCATCGTCTCGCCACGGCGTTGGAGGAGCACGGCCTTCTTCGCCGGGATGGCGTCGGACGTTTCGTCCTCGGACCGTGGCTCGTGTCGCTCGGCAGTCGGGCAGCCGCAGGGCTGCCATTGCGAGAGGTCGCCCGACCGGTTCTCGAACGACTCGTCGCCGAGACGGGTGAGAGCGCGCAGCTCTACGTCACCCAGGGCGAATCCCGCCTGTGTGTCGAGTCGGTCGAGTCGCCGAACGGTCTGCGGACCATCGTCGCGGTCGGCCAAACCCTTCCGCTCGACCGCGGATCGGCCGGCAAGATCCTCCGCGGCGACGCCCGGGCGCTGCGTCAGGGTTGGGCGGAGAGCGTCGGCGAACGCGAGGCGGGCGTGGCGTCGGTCAGCGCCCCCATCGTGAACCTGGCCGGGGAGATCGTCGCTGCCGTGTCGGTGTCTGGACCCATCGAGCGGACGACGAGACAGCCGGCGAAGCGCTACGCCGCGGTCGTGGTCGCTGCAGCGAAAGAGATCGAGAGCGCCGCCGGCTGGTAGGTTTCCGAAGTAAGTCTCACAAGTCTCACAAATCGACGGTACGATGTGCTGATGGCTTCCGTGACAATCCGAGAGCTCCGCAACCACGGCGGAGATGTGTTGGCGAGGGTCGAAGCGGGCGAAACCCTGATCGTCACGAGGTCTGGCCGTCCGGTGGCCGAGCTCCGGCCGGTTGAGTTCCGCGGTACCGACGCCGGCACGGTGCTCGCTGCGTTTCGAGCCGTCACTCCGGTGGATGCCGACCGCTTCCGGGCGGACGTTGATTCGCTGTTCGGGCCCGGACTGTGACCAGGGATCGCCGCCCGCTCGGAATGCTCGACACGAACCTCGTGATCCGGCTCACGGAACTTACGCCCGAGATGCTCCCTGTTCGAATTCTTGTCTCGTGCATCACGATCGCCGAATTGTCCGTGGGGCCGGCCGTGTCGAGTTCGAACAACGACCGCACAGCTCGCCAGCGCTATTTGGACCGGGCGCGTGAATCGCTGGATCCGCGTCCGTTCGACGATGCGGCGGCCCTCGCCTTTGGAAGGGTCGCAGCAGACCTCCGGGCCGCTGGACGCACGTCGACGGCTCGCACGTTTGACGCACTGATAGCTGCCGCGGCAATTGCCGAAGACGTGCCGCTCTACACAGCGAATCCGGACGACTTCAGCAATATTTCGGGCTTGACCGTAGTCCCGGTTCCCTAACGAATCTCGCCGACACGGGGAACCAGGGCACCAGCCGAAGCGCCCCGGCCGCGTGGTCACTTCGAGACGTGTTGGATTGCGCTGCGGAGCGCCGGCACGAACAGCTGGGGGTGGGACACGGCCGCCCGATGGTCGGCATCAATCGGGAATACCGTAGAGCCGGCTCGGCGGGCCGTTGCCAGTTGCCAGCGGGCGGGCACCGTCGTGTCGGCGCCGGTGACGACGGACGCCACCGGCATCGGGAGACTTCCGATCCACGTGCTGGCGTCGAATCCGCCGATGGCGACGCCGGCCTGCACCATGACCGCCGGATCGTTGCGAGCGATCTGTTCGAGCATCCACGGAGGTGCGCTCGCCCGACGCGTCATGGCGAACCGCTCGAAGAGTCCGAGGCGCAGGGCGTCCGGGGTGAACGACAGCGCAGCGGCGGTCATCGGCATCACTTTGTCCCATAGGAAACGCTTCTCGGTCGAACGTCGGAAGCGGCAACTCGTGGCACACAGCACCAGACCGGCAACACGCGTTGGGTGCCGGTGGGCGACGAGCTGGGCGACTGCACCACCCATCGAATACCCGACGACGACCGCACGATCGATAGCAAGGGCGGCGAGGGTGGCAGCGACGTCGTCGGCGACGTCTTCCAGCCGGAACCGTCGGGTGGGCATTCCTCGCCCGTGACCCCGCTGGTCGATGGCGATCACCCGGCCGGCGGAGGTGAGCCCGCGATACACGCCGAAGAAATTGAGATCCGCGGTCGCTGTCCAGCCGTGGAGCAGGACGATTGCCGGACGGCCGACCGGTCCGGGCTGGTCGCGGACGAAGGTGATTCCGCGTCCGGGAAGCTCGAGATAGCGCCCCGGCGGGAAGTCGGGTTCGATCACCTGCTCCTGAAATGCGGTCGCCGCCATGGTGAAACGCTACCGAGGTCCTCGCGCAAGCGTGAGCGCCGCGTCGATGAGCGCGAGGTGACACGGTGCGGCGAGCAGGTTGCCCCGGAGGTCCATGGTGAAGGGATCGGCATGCGTGGCGCCGAGATGTAGGGGGCCGAGGAAGCTGACCAGCGACTCCATCCGAACATGCGCCTCCTCCCACCGGCCGACATTGGCAAGTGCACTCACGAATGTGAACGATGCCCAGAGGTCAACTCCCTGTCCGGGAGGGAGACCGTCGTCGACATGGGGGAGGTGTCGGTGGATGAACGGCCATTCGGTGAGCTGTGCATCGGCCTGGTCGATCGTGACGACGCGACGGAGCTCGGCTTCGCCCTCGCCGTCGTCGGGGAGCGCCGGCGGAGCTGTTCGAAGCCAGCCCAGCAATGACGCGTCGGTCGAGTCGTCGGCCCCGCGCCCTCCGGCGCGCCGCCACCCCGCCATGGCCTGCGCGCCGAAGAGTCCCTCGGCGGCAAGCCAACGTTCCCGCGCCGCTGCCGACTCTTCCCACTCGATGAGACGCATATCGAGCGGGTCGCGGCGACGAGCCGTGGCGATGAGCGCCCGCAGCGCAGCGCGCACCGCAAGCGCGGACTCGACGTGGCGCGCCGGCTTGGTCCGGCTGTCCCATCGGCCGGTGTCGGGGCGGTGGCCCTCGGCGGCCAACCACACGGCGAGCCGATCGAGCTGCGGCCACGCCCGCCGACCATCGAGCACCAGGCTGGCCTGAGCGATGGCTCCAAGGTCGAAGGCGTCGCCCACCCGGTTCCCGACCCGCACGGGCGAGTTGGCCTCCCAACCGGGAAGCGAGAGCTCGATCTCCGCGGTTGGTCGAAGTCCATCCGGTCGGTAGGCGGGAGCGAGCGGGAACTCGTCGGTCGTCCGTTCCTCCAGCCAGAGTCGCGTGGCGTCGGCGAGATCGGGTCGGCCGAGCCGCTCCCACGTGACAATGGCAGCAGCGTTGTCACGCAGCCAGGCATAGCGCTCGTCGAGGTTGCGTTCGTTGCCTGTCCGCGCCGGGAGGGACGTGGTGGCGGCTCGGCGAAGTGCTCCTGTCCGCCGGTCCGTGAGCAGTCGTAGCGCGCGGGCGCTCCGGCGAGCGGCATCGGCGAACGGCCCATCGAGGTCGAGGTTCCCGAGCTCGGACGACCACCAGCGCGCATACTTCGTCCGCTCGTCGAGGGCTTCGTCGACACTCGGTTGAACGAATGCCTCGCCGGTATGGGTCATGCGACCGTCGTCAGTCTCCGTGATCGTGTAAACGACCCGCTCGCCCAGGTCGAGTGACATCGGCTCGCCGATGTTCGGCCCACGGAGCGCGAGGCGCCCGAACGCCACTCCGTCAGACCACCGGCGCACGCGTCGGGGGACGCCGAATGCATCGCCCGGGGTGAGGTCCACCGTGACCGTCGGCCGGCCACTCCGCCCAGTAAGTACACGTACGATTGTTCCCCGGACGAGATGATCGGTTACTTCGACCGATCCGTCGCGGTCGTGGACCACCGTCGAGACGATGGGCGCGCCGGAGGGGTCCATGGACAGCGAACCGTCCCGTACCCGGAGACTCGGCCGCACCCGGACGGCGCCGCCGTTGGGCGCGTCGAGCAGCGAGAACAGCGAGGCCGGCGCGTCGAGGGCTCCCGGACACCACCAGTCGATGGTGGCGTCGGTGTCGATGAGGGCGACGGTTTCCCGATCGCCGATGGCACCGTGGTGCCGGAGCATCACCCGCTGATCGAGACGAGTTCGACGCGAAGCTTGCCCCGCGGGGCGTCGTACTCCACGATGTCGCCGACCTTGTGTCCGAGCAGCGCGGAGCCCAGCGGCGAGGAGGGCGACATCACGTCGAGTCCCTCGCGGCGTTCCTCGATCGAACCGAACAGATAGCGAACGGTTTCGTCGTCAGCATCGCCTTCGTAGCGGATCTCGACCACGACACCCGACGTGACCGATGAGGTGTCGATCGAGTCGACAATCTCCGCGCCGTCGAGGATGGCCAGGATCTGCTTCATCCGGCCATCCATCTTTCCCTGCTCTTCCTTGGCGGCGTGGTAGTCGCCGTTCTCCTTGAGGTCGCCCAACTCGCGGGCGGCTTCGATGCGTCGGGCGATATCGATCTTTCCGCGGGTGGAAAGGTCGTCGAACTCCGTCTTCAGACGGTCGTAGGCCTCGCGGGACAGCTTGGTACTCACGTCGGGAGAGGTTACCGGTGCTCCGCCACACCTGTGCCCGCAGCGGACCCGGCCCGCATAGGCTCGCTCGCCGTGAACACGACGGCAGGCTCGAACAGGACCCATCGCATTGCGGTGCTCGGCGGTGATGGGATCGGCCCGGAGGTCACGGCGGAGGCCCTGAAGGTGGTCGCCGCCACCGGCGTCGTGCTCGACACCGTCGACTACGACCTCGGCGGCCGCCGCTACGCCCGGACCGGCGAGATTCTGCCGGACAGCGTTCTCGACGAGCTTCGCGGCTTCGACGCGATCTTGCTCGGAGCGATCGGGACACCCAAGGTTGCCCCTGGCATCCTCGAGCGCGGTCTGTTGCTCAAGATGCGTTTCGAGCTCGATCTCTACATCAACCAGCGGCCGTTCCTGTTCCCGAAGAACGACGTCGATTGCGTCGTCATCCGCGAGAACACCGAGGGGACCTATGCCGGTGAAGGCGGGTTCCTGCGTAAGGGGACGCCCCACGAGGTGGCGACCCAGGGCAGCGTGAACACCCGGATGGGTGTGGAACGCTGCGTTCGCTACGCCTTCGAGCTGGCCCGTTCACGCACGCGCAAGCACCTCACGCTCGTGCACAAGACGAACGTCCTGCAGTTCTCCGGTGACCTCTGGCAGCGCACCTTCAACGAGGTCGCCGCCGAGTATGCCGATGTCGCCACGGCGTACAACCACATCGACGCGGCGTGCATCTATTTCGTCGAATCGCCGCAGCGCTACGACGTCCTCGTGACCGACAACCTCTTCGGCGACATCATCACCGACCTCGCCGGCGCGGTGTCCGGTGGTGTGGGGTTGGCCTCGAGCGGCAACCTCAACCCGGCGCGCACCGGGCCGTCGATGTTCGAGCCCGTCCACGGTTCGGCGCCGGACATCGTCGGTACCGGCAAGGCCGATCCGCGTGCGGCGATCATCAGCGCGGCGATCATGCTCGACTTTCTCGGCGAACCCGCGGCGGCCGCTCGGATCCGCTCGGCCATCGACGCAACCCTCGCGCCCAGTTCGACGATGCCCGCCGGTCCCACGACGGCCATCGGCGACCACGTCGCCTCGCTCGTCTGAGGCTGATCACCTCCCAGCGACGTTCGGAGGTGTTCTGCCCCCATAATTGGGGGCAACCTCTCTCCTTCCGGAGGGACCACTTGTGTTGCGAGCAGTTGAGCGGAGCGAGCGGCGCAGCGCCGGGCGAGCAGAGGGGGCAACCTCTCTCCGAAGGTGGACCGGTCAGTGGACGGTGGCGAACGAGGTGGTGATCAGGTCGGCGAGCCGATCGCCGACGTCGACCACGTCGCCGATGACGATCGTGGCCGGATTGGCGATGCGAGCATTGGGGAGTTCCGCCAGAGTCGTGCGGACGATGCGCTGGGCCGGGGTGGTGGCCCGTTCGATGGCGGCGACGGCGAGGTCGGGGGATGCGCCGCCGGCCAGGAGGAGATCGACATAGCTCCGCCGGTTGGCCACGCCCATGAGCACCACGACGGTGCCGCCGGCGTCGAGGAGTGGTGCGATGGCCGACCATTCCGGTGCGTCCTGGCCGTCGCCGCACGTCCCGGTCACGATGGTGACGCTGCGAGCCACGCCGCGTTGCGTCACGGGGATGTTCGCGGCGGCCGGCGCGGCGAACGCTGACGACACCCCCGGAACCACGGTGAAGACGATGCCTGCCTCGGCCAGCGCCAGGGCCTCTTCGCCGCCACGACCGAAGACGAAGGGATCGCCGCCCTTCAGGCGCACGATCTCGCGGCCATCGCGTCCGAGATGGACCAGCAGTGCGCTGATGAGCTCCTGCGGGGTCGACTTCCCGGGCGCCTTGCCCACATCGATCAGCTCGGCCGATGGGGACGCGAGCGCCACGATGGCGGCGTCGGCCAGACGGTCATACACGATGACATCGGCGGATTGGACGAGGCGAAGCGCCCGGACGGTCAGCAGGTCGGGATCACCAGGGCCGGCGCCGACCAGGTGGACGGTCACTCGTCGTCTCCGTCGGCCGCCACAGGCGCGCTGCGTCGTCGAGGTGCCGGTATCGGCAGCAACTCGGACAGCTTCTCGACGCCGACTCGATGGGCCCAGTCGCCGAACGACTCGTGCGCTCCGGAGGATGACGCCGCGGCGTATTCGGCAACGACAGGCTCGAGCGTGCGCTTGAGGTCGCGGAGTTCGACGTCGGTTGCGAGTCGCACCCCGAGGCGCTCGCCGCCGGGGGAGCCGCCGAGGTAGATGTCGCTCGTTTTTTTGGTCCGGCCGACGATGCCGAGCTCCGCAGTGTAAGGACGGGCGCAGCCGTTCGGGCATCCCGTCATGTGTAGGCGGATGTTCCGCGTGATGCTATGCGCACTGAGCAGTGACTCGACCTCGTCGACGATACCGGGAAGGATGCGTTCGGCTTCCCCGAGGGCCTGTCCGCAGGTGGGGAGCGCAGGACAGGCGATCGCCAGGCGTTCGACCGGCCCCAGGTCGACCGACAGCCGAACTCCATAGGAGCGCAGAATGTCGTCCACCTTCGAGCGGTCGTCGTAGGCCACGCCGCAGAGAAGCACATCCTGATTCGGGGTGATCCGCACTTCGCCGACGTGGGCGGCAACCACCTCGCGCAGCGCAGTGCGCAGCTTCACCGTTTCGGTGTCCCGAACTCGGCCCGACGGCACCCGCACGCCGAGGAACCACGTTCCGTGGTTGTCGGCGTGCCAACCCAGATGGTCGTGGATCAGATCCCATGCCGGGAGCACCGGCACATCACGAAGCGGCGCACCCAACCGGGCTTCGACCTCTTCGCGGAACCACGCCTCGCCACGGTCGGCGAGCAGGTACTTGAGGCGGGCGCGTCCACGGTCACCGCGGTCGCCGTGGTCGCGGAAGACGGTGACAACGGCTTCGACGGCGGGCATCAGATCGGGAGTGGCGACCCATCCGAGTGGCGTGGCCAGTCGTGGGAACGTGTCGTCCGGTCGGGCGTGGGACTGGCCCTGGCCGCCACCGACGAACACGGCGTAGCCGTCGACTCCGTCGATGGCGATGGGCACGAGACCGACGTCGTTCGACAGGACATCGACGCAATTGTCGCCGGGCGGGGCGACGGCGATCTTGAACTTGCGGGGGAGGTAGGTGTCGCCGTAGATCGGCTCGATGCCGGTGGACGCGCCGTCGCCGAACGACAGGGCCTGCTCGCCGTCGAGCCAGATCTCGACATAGGCCGTGGTCCGCGGGCGGAAGTGGTCAGCCAGGGAGGCTGCGACCCCGGTGAGTACTCCCGGGTCGCGTCCCGCCAGCGGCGCCGGACAGGCGCACACGTTCCGCACGACATCGCCGCAGGCTGCGAGGGTCGTGAGAAGTTCGGCGTGGACGGTCTGGATCAAGTGGCGCAGGCCGGCCTTCGGAACGGTGTGGAACTGGATCCCCTGGCGCGTGGTGAGACGCAGCGCGCCGTCGGCCACCTCATCGCTGACCCGATCGAGTGCCGCCCACTGCCGAGGCGTGACGACGCCTCCCGGGATGGCCACGCGGATCATGCAGGAATACGCAAGCTGCTCCCGTTTGGCGGCAAGGGCCTTGCGGCGGTCGCGATCGTCCTGCTGGTAGAGCCCGTGGAACTTGATGAGGTGGGTGCTGTCGGTCGTGAACGGGGCGGCGGCATCGTGGAGTTCGGCGATCAGGGTTCCTCGGAGATGATCGCTGACCGCCTTGGCCGCCTCGACCGGCGTGCCGACCCCTGGGCCCGACGTCGTGAGCGTCGTTCGGTCGACGGACGGAGGTGGGGAGGACGGTGACCCGGACACACGTCAATCCTACCGGAAAACCCGACTATCCCTATCGGGAATAGGTCGTGGTCCTCGATTGGACCGAACCGCGCCGCAATTCCGTGGGACATCGCTGGTGTCACCCGTCCGTGCCGTTGCGACTGGGAGACTGGGGTCGTGCAGGTGAGCGCCCGAGCAGAATACGCCGTTCGAGCTGCGGTCGAGCTGGCCCGGCTTCCCGCGCATCGCGCCATTTCGGCCGAGCGGGTCGCCATGCAGGCCGACGTGCCGGCCAAGTTTCTGGAAGCGATCCTGACCGACCTTCGCCACGGCGGGATCGTTGTGACCCAGCGGGGCGCTCAAGGCGGGTGTCGCCTGGCCCGACCAGCCGATCAGATCACCGTTGCCGAAGTCTTCGCGGCGGTGGAGGGAACGCCGGGCCAAGTGCGGGGACTGGCGCCGACCGAAGTGGCGTACCCGGACGGCAACGAGGCGGTCCGCCATCTTTGGATGGGTGTGCAGGCGTCGGTCCTGCGCGTGCTCTCGGGCGTGACGCTCGCCCAGCTGGCCGACGACCGCCTGCCTCCGTCGATCGCTCGTCTTGCGGCCGAGAGCTGACCTTCGTCGAAATACCCCTTGCCGATAGGAATTGTCGGGTTTATAGTGGTCTTCGTGGAAGCGACAGGCCCCAACACCCGAATGAACCTCGATCTGCGGGCCGCTCAGTCGGGGCCAGCGTCCGGTGCCCCGACCGAGACCGATGTCGGCCGTGAGCGGCGCGTCCGTGCGCTGCTTGCCGTAGCGATCGTGGCCACCGTGGTGTGGCTGGTGACGGCACCGTCGACTCCGGCCCTGATCGCGGTCATCTCTGCGGTGATCGCGGTCATCGGGTGGTCCGACGGACCGGATCACGATCCGTCTGTCTGACGGTTGTCTTTGGGGTCGGCTGACGGCGCCTGTTGATCGGGGCGCCGTCCGCACCTACTGTCGTTGACCCGACATGCAGGTGCGAAGGGACTCATGAAGCTGACGTTGAGCAAGCGCGTGCTGGCGGCGCTCACGGTTGTCGCGTTTGGTGGAAGCCTCGGAACGTCTGCGTTCGATCACGCCGTCGCCGGTCCGACCGACCCCGTCACCGCCGGCGTCGCCGCCTACTTCCCGGACTCGCCCGCAAACCGTGGGGCGATCACCGGGCGGTCCGGGATCGGCGTGGTGGTCATGAACACGCTGCAGTCGCCGGGATCTGCGGCGGCCGTGGCCGACTACAAAGGTGCCGGGAAGCGGGTGTTCGGCTACTTCGCCGCGGGCTACGCGCCGAGCGGGGCCAACGGCGTCTCGCCGAAGTCGCTCTCGCAACTTCAGACGACGGCGATCACGATCCTCACGACCTATCCGACGATTGACGGGTTGTTCCTCGATGAGGTCCTGAACAACGACTCGGCCGGGTGTGCTGCGCCGGCCACCTTCTACGCCGCCTTCTACGGCTGGTTCAAGTCGGTCTATCCGGCGAAATCGCTGATTCTCAATCCGGGCACCGCCCTGTGCTCGGCCTTTGCCGGCGCGGCCGACATCTTCCTGATCTACGAGAACCGGCTCGGCTTCTACCGCGCGGCGTTCGAACCGTATTTCGCCCTACCCGACTTCGACTGGATCCGGGCGCTCCCGAACTCGCAGGTGTGGTCGATCATCTACGGAGTGCCGGTCGCGGAGATGTCCGGACTGCTCGACGAAATGGCCGGCTATGCCGGAATCGTCACGGTGCTGTCCGACAATGCCGACCATCCCTACAGCAACGTTCCCCCGGCGGTCGAACTCGACATCGTGAACAACCGGGCGCTCGGGGTAGCCCCCCCGACGACGACCACGATCGTTGGAACGACCACGACCACCGTCGCTCCGGTTCCGGTCGACGGTGGTGGCGGTGGTCCTGCCGTTGTTCCTCCCGCTTCGACGGTCCCGGCATCGACGACGTCGTCCGTTGCCTCCACAACGGTTCCGCCGACGACGACAGCAACAACCCCCTCGACCACCACCGTGTCGACCACCACCGGTCCGCCGGCCGCAGCTGCGGTCGTTCTGCCAATCACGCCGACCACGGCGAAGAAGTCCGTGCCGAGCTACGTCTTCCGGAAGGTGACCCGGTGTCGAACGACCAGAAGCAGATCGGGCAAGGTGAAACGCACGTGCAAGAAGGTCACCGTTCGCGTGCTCGTCCGCTGATCGTCCGGCACGGCCCTTCGCTTCGGCTCGCCGTCGCCACTCGTTCGGTGGCTCGTGGAAGACTGAACCATCATGGCTGCTCCCCGCTTCGTTCCCGTTGTTCCCGTCGGTGGATTCCGCGATGGGGAGCATCTCCCGCCGGCGCTCGAGTGGACGACCGATCGGCCGGGCGAGGTTCGTCATGGACAGCCGTCTGGCCGCAAGCTTGGAAGTCCAGGTCCGGACCAGGGCTACGCCATCAAATTGGCGAACCTGTTCCATGGTCGGCTTCGACTGGCCGACGGCGAGCACGAGCACGACGTCATGGTCGGCTGCCTCGCCGTCGCCATGAAGCGGTCGTCGATCTTCGGCCGGGCGCCCGTGATCCACGATCTCGATGTTGCGTTCTCGGTGTTCGGCTTCCTGGGCGACGATTCTGCGCCCGCGGATCTCATCCGTATGCGCACCTCGTTGTTCGAGGCGGCGGGTCATCACTACGAGGTGCAGCGGCACATCGCCGACCTCGTGCCCGAATCGACCCTGCGTCTTTCACCGGCCGAGGTCCGTCAGCTCCAACGAATCGACGGATGGCAGAAGCTGCTCGCCGCATGACGGTTGACGACAGCTGATTCCTCTGGCAAGGTAGCAAGCAATGCTCTTCGGTGCTGCGCTTCTCCGCTGCGCTCCGACTGCTCGCAACACCAGTCTCACGTTCAACCGAATCCCACTACGGAGCAACATGACGTTCTCTCACGGACTTCTTCTTCTCACCTAGGCGAGCCCGACATACGGTGCTCGCCCGAACCCCTGTGCCTGATGGCCGGGGGTTTTTCATTTGTACGCCTACTTTTTCCGATCCGACACCCCCACACCGACCCTCGAAGACCAAGGACAAACGCAATGCCTCCCCAGCCCGTCACTCCGAAATCGATGCCTTTCGACAAGTACCGGCCCTACCCGGAGGTTCCGCTCATCGACCGCACCTGGCCGAGCAAGCGGATCACCAAGGCACCCCTGTGGTGTTCGGTCGATCTACGCGATGGGAATCAGGCGCTGATCGATCCAATGGATCCGAGTCGCAAGCTGAAGATGTTCGAGACGCTGGTCCAGATGGGCTTCAAGGAGATCGAGATCGGCTTTCCATCGGCCAGCCAACCGGACTTCGACTTCACCCGGCTGCTCATCGAGAAGGACCTGATCCCCGATGACGTCACGGTCCAGGTGCTGGTGCAATGTCGCGAGGAACTGATCGAACGCACCTTCGAGTCGCTCGTCGGTGTGCCGAACGCGATCGTGCACTTCTACAACTCCACGTCGACACTGCAGCGTCGAGTCGTCTTCGGCCTCGACCGACCCGGTATCACCGGCATCGCCACGCAGGCAGCGCGTGTGTGTGAGCGGTTCCGCGCCTCGGGCGGCGGTTCGTCGAACATCCGCTACGAGTACTCGCCCGAGAGCTTCACCGGCACCGAGATCGACTACGCGCTGGAGATCTGCAACGAGGTGATCGCGTCGATCGACCCGTCGCCGGACTGGCCGTTGATCCTGAACCTCCCGGCCACCGTGGAGATGTCCACCCCGAACATCTATGCCGACCTCATCGAGACCTTCGACCGCAACGTCGATCGGCGCGATTCGGTGATCATCTCGCTGCACCCGCACAACGACCGGGGCACGGGTGTCGCGGCGGCGGAACTCGGCATGATGGCGGGCGCCGATCGCATCGAGGGGACGCTGTTCGGCAACGGCGAGCGGACCGGCAACCTCGATCTCGTCAACGTCGCGCTCAACTTGATGGCCCAGGGTGTCGACCCGGGGCTCGACCTCTCCGACATCGACAAATTGCGTCGCGTGGCGGAGTACTGCAACCGCCTGCCGGTGCACCCTCGGCACGCGTACGCCGGAGACCTCGTCTACACCAGCTTCTCGGGGTCGCACCAAGACGCCATCAAGAAGGGCTTCGCCGCGCTGTCGCACCCGAAGGACTACACCGAGTGGGCCGTGCCGTACCTGCCGATCGATCCGGCACACGTCGGCCGCACCTACGAGGCCGTCATCCGGGTGAACTCGCAATCCGGCAAGGGCGGCGTGGCCTACATCATGGAAGCCGAGCACGGATTCGTCCTGCCCCGCCGCCTGCAGGTCGAGTTCTCGAAGACGATTCAGGCCATTACCGAGGATTCCGGCACCGAGATCTCGCCGACCGACATGTGGTCGAAGTTCCAGACGGAGTACTTTCCGGAGAAGCCGACCTATGAGTTGATCTCGCACGAGACCATCACGAAGCCGACGGAGCGCGGCGATCGGGCAACGGTTGTGGCCCAGATCGTCGCCGACGGCGACCACCGCACGATCACCGGCGAAGGCAATGGTCCGATCGATGCGTTCGTGAAGGCTGTTCGCCACGATCTCGGCGTGGTTATCGACGTGACCGACTACCACGAGCACGCCAAGTCGGCCGGGTCGGACTCCACGGCGGTCTGCTATGTGGAGACCAGCGGCCCGGAGGGTGTTCTCTGGGGTGTCGGCGAAGATCCCAGCATCCTCAACGCCAGCTACCGAGCAGTCCTCAGCGCGGTGAACCGCCACCAGGGCTAGGCCGTTGGGAGAGAGGTTGCCCCCATATATGGGGGTAGAACACCTCCGAAGAGCGTTGGGAGGTGTTCTGCCGCAGGTCGAGCGCGGAGCGGCC
>JANPFX010000006.1:0-24177 GCA_031423635.1 Acidimicrobiia bacterium
TGCCGACGCACTCCATGTCGTCCAGACCGCCGAAGGCGAACTGGAGCAGGTCCACGAAAGCCGTGTGGTCGTCGACGAGGACTCGGGCGCCACTCGCGTCACCGACGTTTCGCCGACTATTGAGGATCAGGTCATCCTGCACAAGACGATCGAAGCAGTGCGATCGGCAATGGAGGAACTTCGTGTCAACACCCCTATCGCCCGTATCACCGAGCTGACGAACCACCTCACCTCGACGTATCCGGACGGTGCCCCCCGTGCACTGGCCGAACCGCTGGTCCTGATGCTCGCGCCGTACGCCCCGCACCTGGCCGAAGAGCTGTGGTCACGCCTCGGCCATCCAGGGTCGCTCATCCGGTCCCCGTTCCCGGTGACGGATCCCGCCTATCTCGTTGCCGACACCGTCGACGTCCCGGTGCAGGTGAACGGCAAGGTGCGTTCGGTTCTCACCGTCGCCACGGGTACCGACGGCACGTCGCTCGAGGCGTTGGCGCGCGCCGACGAGAAGGTCGCCGCGTACCTCGACGGCAAGACGGTCCGCAAGGCCGTGGTGATCCCCGGCAAGTTGGTCAACTTCGTCGTTTCCTGACCGCGAAGACGCAGGCCTGCCGCCGGGTGCCAGGGAATTCTCACGTGGCGGGACTACCGTTGTCGCTCGTGATTCGCGCCACTTCCAACCGTTCGATTCTTCTCGGCACCCTGGTCCTCACCGGACTCGCTCTCGCCGCGTGCTCCGAGAAGGACGTGGCGACTCCTGCGACCATCATCGAGGACACCTCGATCGGTTACGCCACCCCAGCCACCGATGCGCCGACGACCCTGGGCCCGACGACGACGATCGCCATGGTCGCTCCCAAAGATCCGAAGGAATGCCCTGCAGCCGACGGTTCGGCCCCCCAGAAGCGCGAGTTCACGGCCGAACCCCCCTTGTGCATCGATGTGACGAAGACCTACGTGGCCACGATGGAGACGTCCGAGGGCACCATGACCTTCGACCTTCTGGCGTCGCGGGCGCCGCGCACGGTGAACAGCTTCGTCTTCCTCGCCCGCCAGAAGTACTTCGACGGCCTCAACTTCCACCGTGTGGTGAAGGACTTCGTCCTCCAGGGCGGCGATCCGAAGGGCAACGGCTCCGGTGGCCCGGGGTACGCATTCGCCGATGAACTGCCCAATGCGGGGGAGTACAAGGTCGGTTCGCTGGCCATGGCGAACTCGGGCCCCAACACCAACGGGAGCCAGTTCTTCGTGATCTCCGGTCCGAACGGGGCATCGCTTCCGCCCAGCTACTCCTATTTCGGCCAGTTGCAGGCGGGCAAAGGGGAAGATGTCATCAAGAAGATCGATGCGTTGTCGCCGTCGAGCGATGGGCCGCCGACCAAGCCGGTGACGATCACCAAGGTCACCATTACGGAGCAATAGGCCACTCCAGACGTTTCGGGCCAGACAAGACGGCGTGGGCCGGCTCACGATCTGGGGCCGGGAACGACCGGGGAAAACCGAACTCAGCCGACCCAAGACAGGAAGCCGGCTCACGGCGATGGGCGCACCAGAAATGGCGTCGGAACCGTCGGCGGGTTGTCGGACGCAACGACCGGGCATCGTGCCGGTGTAACGAAACATGCGGCTGATCGGTCGAAGAAGACGTGCTCGACTCTGCGCCGCAACGCCATCTCCGCACGCTTCCCGAACGCATCGCGGAAGGGTCCACCCGGGGAACCCTCACCGTGTACCACCACGACGAGGGTGAGACGGTCTCGTGGGCCCAGGTCCATGCCGATGCCCTCGTGCTCGCCGCGAACCTTCGAGATCTCGGCATCGGTCTCGGATTGGGGTCGCACGTCGCCATCCTCGGTCCGACCTCGCGTCGCCTCGTCACGGCCCTCCAGGCAACTTGGCTGCTCGGCGGCTGTGCGGTCATGCTGCCGCTGCCGATGCGGCTGGGTTCGCTCGATGAGTTCACCGCTCAGACCCGGGTGCGGATCCGCAACGCCGACTGCGCCGTGGTTCTGGTGGATTCCGACTTCGCGCCGTTCTTCGTCGCGGAGGCCGGCGACCCGCCGGTCGTCGTCCTCGACGACGTCCTGTTCGCTCCGACGGGGGCAGCGGCGTTCGAGATCGCCCGGGTGGCCCGAGAAGCGCTAGCGATCCTGCAGTTCACCAGCGGTTCGACGTCGACACCGAAGGGCGTCATGCTTCCCCACCACGAGGTGTGCGCGAACCTCGATGCCATCGCGATGGGGGTCGAGCTCGACCGTGACGTCGATGTCGCAGTGTCGTGGCTACCGCTGTACCACGACATGGGTCTCATCGGCCTGCTGCTGACGCCGATGACGACGGGTGCGTCGTTGGTGCTCGCCGGTCCGCAGGATTTCCTGGGCGCGCCGAGCCGATGGATGCGGTGGATCTCCCGGCATCGGGGCACGCTCACCGCCGGCCCGAACTTCTCCTATGTGCTCGCGGCGCGGGCCCTGCAGCGTGAGGAGCAGCTCGACCTCTCGTCGCTGCGCATGTCGCTCAATGGAGCGGAGCCGGTCGATCCCGCCACGGTCGATGCATGGCTGGACGCCGGCGCGCGGCACGGTCTTGCTCGCGGCGCGGCGTTCCCCGCGTTCGGGATGGCCGAGCTCACGCTGGCCGGTTCGTTCCCACCCGTCGGCCGCGGACTGGTGACCGACACGGTCGACCTCGCGGTGCTGGAGACGGAGCGCTTCGCCGCGCCTTCGACCCCAGGGGCGAAGGGCGCTCGGACGTTCGTGAAGCTCGGAAAGGCGGTCGAAGGTCTCGAGCTGCGCATCGTCGATCCCGAAGACGGACGCGTCCTTGTCGAGCGTGAGGTCGGGGAGCTCGAGATCCGCGGGACCAGCGTCACTCCCGGGTACTACAAACGGCCGGAGGCCACGGCCGCAGCCTTTCACGAGGGTTGGCTGCGGACGGGTGATCTCGCCTACCTGGTCGACGGTGAGTTGGTCGTGTGTGGCCGTCAGAAGGACGTGATCATCATCGGCGGTCGCAACGTCTGGCCCGAGGACATCGAACGGGCGGTGTCGACGGTGAGGGGGGTCCGAGCCGGCAACGTGATCGCCTTCGGCGTACCAGGTCGCCACGAGAAACACGAGAAAGAGGAGGTCATCGTCGTCTGCGAGACGAAGGCCGACCCCGCGGATTACGGGTCGATCATCGACGCCGTCAAGCACCGAGTTCGCGACGCCGTCGGCCTACCTGCTCACGAGGTGGTCCTGATCGCTCCGAGTTCCATGCCGAAGACGTCGTCGGGAAAGCTCCAGCGGTCGGAGTGCAAGCAGCGATACCTGGCCGGCGCACTCGAGTCCGTCCTCGTCTGATCAACCGATCGCCGTCGGTATTCTGCCGTCGGGCCCGGCTGGCCGATCAGTGCCCGGTCACCACAGTGTGCTCACCGGGAAGTGCGAGAACGCTGGATCTGAGGTCACGAGGACGGCGCCTTCGATCGCGCCCTGCGCGGCGAGCATCCGGTCGAACGGATCTCGATGGTCGGTCGGGAACGAACCGGCGAGAAGCGCGTGTCCGACGGTGATCGGTAGTGGCGTCGCCCGCAGGTCGGCGATCGTCGCCTCGAATCGTAGGAGGATCGCCTCGCCGCCGGGGAGCTTTCCGAGGCGGCTCTTCGTGGACACTTCCCATGCGGATGCAGCAGAGACGAACACCTCGTTGTCACGGTCGTCGATTGCCGCGTTTGCGTTCGCACTCAGTCGTGGCGAGCCAACGGCCCGCCAGAGGAACGTGTGGGTGTCGAGGAGGAGCTTCATCGTCGTCGAGTGCTCATCGTTCCCACGACGAGAGCTCGTCGTCGGGCAGCGCATCGAAGAACGGATCGCCGGGCGCGACGTCGGGCCAGACGCCGGCGAGCATGCCCGACGGGCGCGGACCATTTTCCACTGCGACCAACCGTGCGCACGGCACGCCGGCCCGGGCGATGACGATGTCCTCGCCGTGCTGTACCTCATCGAGCAGCCGAGAGAGGTGGGTCTTGGCTTCGTGGACGTTTATCGACTTAGTCATAGGACTTAGTCTATCCAGCGGACCTCAGACGTCAACCGGGCAGCAACGCGCCGTCGAGGTCCGATGACCCGCCCGAGAGGCGCTCTTGTGCCCGCAGGGACCTGCGATGAGGTCAGACCGCGGCCTTGAGGTCGGCGAGGATCCCGTCCCACAGGCCCGGAGCCGTCTGGTACGGGGCGTAGAAGCTGATGCGGTCGACCGCGTCGCCACACCGTGCGGTGATGGCGGCGGCGACCTTGGACGGTTCGGCCATGACGGAGAAGGCCTCGAGCACCTCGTCGTCGAGGGCCTCGCCCATTTCCTTCCATTTCCCCTGTTTGGAGAGGCCGTTGAGCTCCGTCTGAAGCTCACCCCAGCCGTGCAGCTCGAGGACCGTGCGGTAGGCCGGCGTCGATCCGTAGAACGCGATCTGGGCCTTCGTGCCGGCCTTGGCCGATTCCATTTCCGCGTCGTCACGCCCCGTGGTGACGAACAGCGGGAGGCTGATCTCGAAATCCGAGCGGGATCGTCCGGCCTTGGCCAGGCCGCGGTCGAGGGCCGGGATGGTGACTTCGCGGAGGTAGCGGTCGGTGGTGAACCCGTGGGCGAGGAAGCCGTCACAGGTTTCGCCGGCTGCTTCCGTCATCAGTTCTCCGACGCCGGCGAGGAAGACCTTCGGTGCGCCGTGCGGGTTCGGGCCGGGGTTGAAGAACGGGCTCATGAGGGTGTGGGTGTAGAAGTCGCCGCGGAACTCGAGCTTGGTTCCGTCGTTCCAGCACGACCAGATGTGGCGCATGGCGAGGATGAACTCGCGCATACGTGGAGCCGGGTTCGACCACGGCATGGAGAAGCGCTTCTCGATGTGCGGCTTGATCTGGCTGCCGAGACCGAGGACGAAGCGTCCGCCGGACAACGCCTGGAGATCATTGGCGACCACCGCCGTGATCATCGGGTTGCGGGCGAAGGCCACGGCGATCGACGTGCCGACGAGAACCTTGTCGGTTCCCTGGATGGCCATCTGTGACAGCAGGAACGGGTCGTGGTTCGTCTCCGGGATCCACACGCCGTCATATCCCGCCGCTTCGGCGCGCTTGGCGCCCGCTGCCGTGTCGGTCCAGCTTCCGTAGGCTCCACCATCGATCTTCATGCCAGTGACGGTAGCAAGCGTCCAAATCCTGGACCAACCGGGAATGGGGCTGCCAAACCGGGATCGGCTAGTCCGGGGCGACCGCGACAAGGGTGCGGCCCCGCACTGCGCCGGCGCGGATCGAGGTCAGCACTGCGTCGAGTCCGTGGAGATCGGTGGTGACGGCGATGGAGCTGAGCAGGTCGTGGGGCTTGAGGTCGGATGCGCAGCGCCGCCAGATCTCGGAGCGGGTGATCATGTCGACCTGGACGGAGTCGATGCCGAGCAGGTTGACCCCGCGCAGGATGTGGGGGAGCACGGTGCCGGAGAGACCGGCGCCGCCGGTGAGGCCCGACGCCGCGACCGAGGCGCCGTAGCGGAGCTGACGGATCACCGTGGCGAGGGTGGTTCCACCGACGCAGTCGACGGCTCCCGCCCAACGCTCTTTCTCGAGCGGACGGGAAGCATCGACTGCTAGTTCTGAACGGTCGATGATCGTCGTGGCTCCCAGTCCACGCAGGTAGTCGTGCTCGTCCGCTTTGCCCGTTGACGCCGCGACCTCGAAGCCGCGTTGGGCGAGCATGGCCACCGCAGTCGAGCCGACGCCGCCGGTTGCACCGGTCACGAGCACCGGTCCGGTGCCGATGCGAAGTCCGGCTCGCTCGAGCTCCTGAACCGACTGCGCTGCCGTGAATCCGGCCGTTCCGATGGCCATGGCCTCCTGCACGGTGAGCCCCGCCGGCACGGCCAGCACCTGACCAGCCGGAAGGCGGCAGTAGTGGGCGTAAGCGCCATGGCGGGCCACGCCGATGTCGTACCCGTGGGCGATCACGTGGTCGCCAACGGCGACGTCGGCCGACCCGTCGACGGCGACGACGACGCCGCCCACGTCGACGCCGGCCACGAGCGGACTGATCCGGGCCACGCCGCCGTCGACCAGCGTGGCGAGCGCGTCCTTGTAGTTGACGCTCGACCACTGCACGTGCACGGTGACCTCGCCGGCGGGGAGGTCGGCCGAGGAGAGCTCGGCGACGGCACGGGTGACGGAAGCCGTGCCCTCGGCATCGGTGAACTTGGTGGCGACGAACGCGGGGAACGACGAAGGCAGGGAGAACATGGCGTCGGGTTTACCCCATGCGGGCGTGTTCCGAGAACTGCGACGCGGTCACTGCTCGCGCAGGTACTTCTCCAATTCGGCGGCGAGCTCGTCGCCACTCGGGAGATCGCCGAGGTCGCCGCCGGCCATGCCGAAACGGCCGGGTCGCATCGGCATCTCCGACGCGACCTGCTCCTCGAGGCGGCGGACCATCTCGACGTGTTCGGGGTTGTTCTGCACGAGCTGGTCGATCTGGGCGTTCGCGGCGGTGCCGGCGTTGCGGAGCTCGACCGTGTCGATCACGAGGCCGGTCACGCGTGCGAGGGTTTCGAGCAGGGCCGAGGCTGCTGCCGGGAAGGGCATTGCCGCGGCGTAGTGGGGAACGCGGGCCCACAGACCGACAGCCGGGCGCCCCGCTTCGGCGAAGCCCCGCTCGATTGCCGCTTGCACACCTCCAGGGATGTCCATCGTGGCTTCGAGGTACCCGACCTCGTCGGCAAGCTTCTGGCTCGTCGCCGTGGCGCCGATCGACACGGGCCGGGTGTGTGGCGCCGCAGCGGGAAAAGCTCCGAAGCCGACGCAGAGGCGGACGTCGAGGCGCTCGACCACTTCCATCAGCGCGCGTACGAAAGCGTTCCATCGCATGTCGGGCTCGGGGCCCGTGAGGACGAGGAGGTCCTGTCCGGCAGAGTCGCGTCCGTGGCGCATCTGCAGGCGCGGCCAGCGGAGTTCGGTGTTCACGCCGTTGACGAGCCGCATCGTTGGGCGGCGGGCGCGCTGATCGAGCAGTTCGTCGGTGTCGAAGCGCAGCAATCGATGGGTGCGGATCTGCTGTTTCAGCGTTCCGACAGCCGTGGCGGATGCATAGCCCGCTTCGATCCATCCTTCGAGTGCAACGACGAGAACCGGATCCTTGAGCCCCTCGGGGACGGGGTTCTCCCAGATGACGAGATCGGTCATGACAGTCCTTCCAGCGCGCTCGCTGCACTTTTCGCCAGGAGTGGCACCTGCTCTTCGAGGGCACGCCAGTCGTACCCGTCGTCGCCCATCGCGCCGGCCCGGTATCGGGCGTAGACCCCGTCGAGGATGCAGGCGAGCTTCCAATACCCGAACGCCACGTACACATCGAGGTCGCGGAGGTTCCGGCCGGTGCGCTGGGAATAGCGCGTGCGCAATGCCTGGCGTCCGAGGAAGCCCGGGGTCGAGCTCGCGGCAAGGCCGAGGGGCGGATTCGGATCGTCGGGCTCGGGCCAGTAGACGAGCAGCAGTCCCACGTCGGCGAGCGGGTCGCCCAGTGTGCAGAGCTCCCAGTCGAGAACGGCGATGACGTTGCCGAAACGGTTCACCATGGTGTTGTCGAGCCGGTAGTCGCCGTGGACGATCGAGACTCCCTGCTGCTGCGGAATCCGGCGGAGCAACTCGTCGTGGAGATCGTGGATCGTCTGTATCGGGTAGGTGCTCGATTGCTGGAACTGGCCGTACCACCGTTTCAGCTGGCGCTCGAGGTACCCCTCCCGCTTGCCGAGGTCGCCGAGGCCGACGGCATCGACGTCGAGCGCGTGGAGATCGGCGAGGACGTCGGCAACCGACTCGCTGGCCCGGACTTTCGCGGCGTCGTCAAGCAGACGGGCGTCATCGGCGTTGCGCAAGACCAGCCCGTCGACGTAGGGCATGACGTAGAACGGGCGCTCGTTGACCGCGGGATCGTCGCAGAAGCCGAGGGCGGGGGCGACGGGCACCGATGTATCGGCGAGCGCCGAGATGATCCGGTGCTCGCGGGCGACATCGTGGGCGGACGGGAGCAGGTGCCCGAGCGGCGGACGGCGAAGGACGTAGCGGTGCCCGGCGGAGTCGTCGACCAGGTAGGTGTAGTTCGAACGGCCGCCGGCGATGAGGGTGAAGCGAAGTGGGCCGGTAGCGCCGGGCACGTGCGAAGCGAACCAGGCGGTCACGTTGTCGACGTTGATCCCCGGAGGCACCGGGGCGGCCGAGACCGTGCGTTCCGGAGCGGTGGGAGACGCCGTGAGAGACGGAATCGGGTTCATGTGTCCCCCCACCGTATGCGAGCCGCGGCCGTTCGGTGCTCGACGCCGCCCCTGGCGGATCGTCGCCGGCCGGCGCGCTGGATCGACAGCGCCCCGGAGGCAGTAGTTTTGCGGGCCCACCGTTCGTTCCTGGAGTGCCTGGTATGTACATCGACGTCACCGACGCCACCTTCCAAACCGAGGTGGTCGAGCGATCGAAATCCGTTCCGGTCGTCGTCGACCTGTGGGCTCCGTGGTGCGGGCCGTGCCGCACGCTGGGCCCGATGATCGAGCGGGTCATCGATGCCACCAAGGGCGCGGTCGTACTGGTGAAGGTCAACGTCGACGACAACCCCAGGGTGTCCTCTACCTTCCAGGTGCAGTCGATTCCGGCGGTCTTCGCCATTCACGAGGGCAAGGTCGTCGATTCGTTCATCGGCGCGCTTCCCGAGGCACAGATCAAGACGTGGGTGGATCGTCTCGCCCCGGCGGCGTCGCCGGTCGACATCGCGATCGACAACGCCCTTGCCGCCGGCAACGAAGACGGACTTCGGGAGGTGCTCGCCGTCGAGCCTGGCAATGCTCGGGCCATAGTCGGCCTGGTGAAGATGCTTGTCGAACGCGGCGAGTTCGACGAACCGCTGTCCCTGCTCGCCCGCATACCCGAGACTCCCGAGACCGTCGAGCTTGCGGCACGCGCCCGTCTCGGTATGTCGGAGACCGGAGTGGGTGCCGAGTCGATCGCCGAGCTCGACCGTCTGCTCGATCACGTGAAAGCCGACGACGATGCCCGCCAGAAGTACGTCGATCTGCTCGCCGCCCTCGGCGAACACCCGAAGGTCGGCGAGTACCGCCGCAAGCTCGCCGCCAGGTTGTTCTGACGTCCGAGGTGCCCGTGTTCGCGCTCAGGAGAACGCCGCGATGGAACTGACGACGTCTTCCCCGAAACGGCTGAGCAAAGTCGATGGGCACTGGCTCTGGATCGGCGGTCCGGTGCCACCCGGCTCCGTCGGGATAACGCTCGGTTCCCTCGTCATCATTCGCAAGTCCGCCACCCGAGGCGACGGTTTCGCGGAGCTGCTGGCTCACGAGCAGGTTCATGTTCGGCAGTTCGCCGAACTTGGCGTCGGCCGATTTCTGGCCCGTTACCTCAAGTCATATGCGCGCTTTCGGTTTCGTGGCTACGGCCATTGGCAGGCGTATTCCCGCATTCCGCTCGAGGTGGAGGCGCGAGTCGACGGACGCGCCCGCCTGCAGAGTTCGCCCGAAACGTCGGCGCTACTCGCCGACTCCGTGGCGCGCCTGTCGGCCGTCGACGCAGCTGTCGCCTGAGCGGTCCGCTGTTCGGGTCGGCATCCCACGCTCCGCAGATATCGCAGGTCGTGATCCGGCGCGCCGGTGCGCCGAACCCGGCCGGCCGTGGTGATCGTCACGCCGCCGCCGTAGCGTTTGCGGTGTCGCTTCCCCGGTGGCACTTCGTCGGTCACCCCGCCATGCGTTCAGCATCCGGGTGGCCCGGCGGTGAGAGCGGAGGTCGATATGGAAGCGCCGGAAACGATGACGATACGCGCGGCATCCACGTTCGGCGGTGTCGCCCGACCTCGACCGAAGGCGTCGCCCGTCGAGCAGATCCGCGATGCCATGGGGCGATCTCTCGAGTCGTTGCGGAGTCGGCTCTCGGGTCGCCGGCGGATGGTGCTCGTCGGAAGCTCGATCGTCGCCGTTCTCACCACCTTGGCGGTGTTCGGACCGACTGCGCTTGCGCGAGTGCCGCGGTCGGCGCCGCAAGCGTCTTCGGATGATCCAGCCCTACCACTGACGCCGGCCGCCGCTCTGCCCCTCGAGGTGGGTCAGGCACCTCCCACCTCGCTGTCGTCCCCGGCCACAGGCCAACTCACGACTTCCGTTTCGGCGCCTGCAGGCGAAGCGGTCGCGCTTCGCCCCCCGTCGCCCTCGTCCGCGGTCGTCGGCCCGGCGACGCCGACCGTCGTCGTGCACGCCGCCGGAGCGGTGCTCCTTCCCGGGGTGTACCGGCTGTCGGACCCGGCCCGCGTCACCGATGTCGTGGCCGCCGCCGGCGGCCTGACGAGCGATGCCGATCCCGATGTGCTCAACCTTGCGGCGCGCGTCGGTGACGGAGAGCGCATCTTTGTCCCGCGTCGTGGACAGGCCCCTCCCGGCGTGATCGTCGGCACGACCGGGTCCGGGGCGGCGACGGGGTCGGTGA
Source organism: Acidimicrobiia bacterium (assembly GCA_031423635.1). GTDB lineage: Bacteria > Actinomycetota > Acidimicrobiia > Acidimicrobiales > JANYDT01 > JANLQX01. The sequence continues at coordinate 10,491 of JANPFX010000006.1, forward strand.
CAGGAGCGAGGACGGCTCCTGCCGCAATCGTCGACCTGAACGCGGCGTCCGCCGAGCAACTCGACGCACTGCCGGGGATCGGTCCGGCGATCGCCGAGCGGATCATCGAAGCGCGAACCCGCGTCGGCAGGCTCCGGTCGGTGAACCAGCTGCTCGACGTCCCGGGGATCGGCGAGGCGAAGTTCGCAACGCTCAAGACCCGGGTCCGGGTCTGAACCCCGGCGGGGGCACGGTCACTGCAGCCGCAGCTCCGTCTGGCTACTCCGATGCGGCCATCGTGGCCACGGCGGTCGTCGTGGTTGCGGGGTGCATCTGGCCGTGGTCGCCGACCGCGGCAGTGGCCCTCGGAGCCGGCACCTTCGTGGGCGCAACGGTTGGGCTGTTCCGTTCCTCACCCGACCACCGCAGCTCTCCGGTTCGCCGGGTGGCGGCCCTCGCAATCGGGGTCACGATCACGTTGGCGGCGCTCGCCGGTTGGGCCACCCGGGCCAAGAACGGTCTCCACGCGCCGTCCTGGTCCTACGACGCCGTTCGGGCGGTGGTGCGCACCGACGCCGAACCGTCGCTCGGCGGCAGCCGCGTCGACCTGTCCCTCGATGGGCACCGGTGGAGTGCCGTCGTGCCTTCGTCGATGCGCGGAGCCTCCCTTCGCGTCGGCGACAAGCTTGTCGTGTCAGGGTCCACGGTTGCGTTCCCGATCCGTCGCCCGTTTCAGGATGCCCGCCATCTCGCCGGCCGCTTCCGGCTCCGCCGGCTCCATACGCGCCATGCCGGCGGCGTTCCCTATCGACAGGCGAACGCGATCCGGTCGGCCCTCTTGCGCAGCGCGGTTGGCTTCACCGACACGCAGCGGACGCTCTTCGCCGGGTTCGTCCTCGGTGACGTCAGCTCGGCGCGTCCCGAACTGACCGACGACTTCCGGGCAGCCGGGTTGTCGCATCTGGTCGTGGTGTCCGGCCAGAACCTGGCGTTCCTCCTGGCGGGCGTGATTCCGATCACCGCCGTCGTCGGCCGGCGGAACCTCTGGATCCCGGCGACCCTCCGGCTCGTCGTGATCGTCGGGTTCGTCTTCGTGGTCCGCTTCGAACCGTCCGTACTCCGTGCTGCGGTGATGGCAGCAGTGATCGTCGTGACGCGAGCGATCGGTCGCCCGCAGCCGCTCGTTCGCGTCCTGACGCTCTCGGTCATCGTGTTGCTCGTGGTCGATCCGCTCCTCGTCCGCTCGGTTGGGTTCGGGCTCTCCGTCGGCGCGGTGGGCGGCATCGCGCTCATCGGACCGTGGCTGTCGGAGCACCTGAAATCGTTCGGGTGGTTGGCCGGTCCACTGGCGGTGACCATCGGGGCCCAAGTCGGAACCGCACCGATCGCCCTGCTGGTCTTCAACGGAGTTCCGGTCGTAAGTGTGCTTGCCAACGTGTGCGCGGTGGTGATTGCGGCGCCGATCATGAGCTGGGGCGTGCTCGCCGGTCTTCCTGCCGGGCTGCTCGGTCCTTCGGTGAGCTCGGTCGTGCATGTGCCCACGAGGTTCCTTCTGGGCCTGGTGGCGGGACTGGCACGAGGTTCGGCGTCGCTTCCGCTCGGATCGTGGAGGCTCCCCGATCTCGTCGTCGTCGGGGTCCTGTTTCTGGTTGGTCGACCCGTCCTGAAGAGGGCACGCGGTGCGCGGCGATCGTTCATGATCGCGTTCGCCGTGCTGGTCTTCGCCATGCCGATGCTCCGATCGACGGTCACGGCGACGGAGACCGAAGCGGCCCGCACACCGCGGCCGTTCGGTCGCGGGGCCGTTGTGTTCGGATTGGGGCCGGACGGTTTGTGGCAGCACGCCGCCGTGCTGGTGATCGCCCACGGCGTATCGGCCGGTGCGCTGTTGGAACGCCTCCGAGCAGATCGGGTCGGCGCGATCGACCTCGTCGTCGTCGAGTCGGGAGGGAAGGCGCAGTTGGCCGTCCTTCGTGCCATCCGCCACCGCGTGCACGTCGGCATGGTGGTCAGCGCAGCGGGGGTCGGAGCGCCGCCGGGCCTTCGCTGGAAGCGGGCGCTCCCCGGTCTGGCGGTTCGGGCGGGTGCCGTGACGGTTGCCGTGTTGGAGGCGCGCGATCGTCGTGTCGACGTCGCCGTGACGTGAGGCGGCGGCGAGGGAGCTGCGCGAGCCTGGAGCGGGGATCACCGCGTAGTGTCGTGGCCATGTCGTCGCAGCCCGTCCTGCTGATCAAGGGCGACGATCCGGTGCTTGTCGCCGACGCCCTCCGGAGCGCAGTGGCCGACGCGTTGGGGGACGAGTCGGCGGAACTCGCCCTCTCCGATTTCTCCACGGAGGACTACGAGATCGCGGCGCTCGTCGACGCCGCGCAGACCCCACCGATGTTCTCGCTTCGACGGATCGTGGTCGGTCGCGGCATCGGTCGTTTCACCTCAGGCGACCTGGAACCGCTGCTCGACTACCTCGCCGGTCCCCTGGATTCGACCACGCTCATCCTGGTTGCCGGGGGCGGCCAGACCTCGCGTAAGTTGCTCGATGCTGCGAAGAAGAAGGGCTCGGTCATCGACGCCGGAGTGCCGTCAGGCAAGGCGCGCCAGACATGGCTCGCCGAGAGGCTCGCCGATGCCCCGGTTCGTCTCGATGCGCGTGCCCAGCAGCATCTCGCTGAGCATCTGGGCGACGACCTCGGCCGGCTCAACGGGATTCTCGAAGTGCTCGCCGCCGTGCATGGCGAAGGCGCCCGGCTCCGGTCCGAGGACATCGAGCCGTTCCTCGGCTCGGCCGGGTCGGGCGCGCCGTGGGACCTGACGGACGCGATTGATCGTGGCGACGCAGCGGGGGCGCTCGATCAACTCCACCGGATGATGGGGGCAGGGGAGCGTCATCCGTTACAGATCATGGCGAGCCTGCAGACCCACGTCGGCAAGATGTTGCGCCTCGATGGCGCAGGGGCCCGCGACGAGACCGAGGCTGCAGCGCACCTCGGCATCACCGGAAGCACGTTCCCGGCGAAGAAGGCGCTGGTGCAGTCGCGCAAACTCGGGTCGGCCGGCGTGAGCCGCGCCGTGCACATTCTCGCCGAGGCCGATCTCGATCTGCGCGGCCGTCGGGATCTCCCCGGTGCGGTCGTACTCGAGCTCGCCGTCGCCCGGCTTGCCCGTCTCTCCGGGGCCCGTCGGTAACGCGTGTCGGCCATCGATCCCGCGTCGCTCAAACAGGTCATCGTCATTCGGCGCGACCTCAACATGCGACGCGGCAAAGAGATCGCCCAGGGCTCGCATGCCTCGATGGGTTTTCTCGTCGACGCGGTGGTCGGCGCCTGCGACCCCTCGACCGGTCGGGGGGTGGTGTCGCTCGATCCCGTCGCCCTCGCCTGGATGACGACATCCAATCGCAAGATCACCCTGCAGGCCCGTTCCGAGGAGGAGTTGGTCGACCTGCACGCCAAGGCCGGTGCCGCCGGACTGCGCTCCCACCTCATCACCGATTCCGGTCGCACGGAGTTCGGGGGTGTCCCAACGATCACGGCGCTGGCGATCGGCCCGGATTCGGCTACTGCCATCGACGAGATCACGGGCCACCTGGCGATCTACTGATCGGGCGGGCGCGTCAATGCTCGCCCGTCAGCGGTCTCGATCGACGAGCGTCCGGTGCATCCCCGCCAGTGGGAAGGCGAACAACAGGGCGAACCCGACGTTGAGCAATGCGTTCTCGGGGAATCCCGAGGCGAGGGACGCAGCCGTGTCGGCGGTGAACCAGATGCCGATCGACCACGCCACCTGGCGCCACGCCGATCGCTCCCGACGACGAAGCGGTCCGAGCACGGTCGGCACAAGCGCAGCGCTCCATCCCACCATCACGGCACCGAGCACTCGGTAGACGAACCGCAGATAGTCGCGGGCATCGGAGCCGACAACCGGGGACACAGCGCTTCCGAACACCATTCGGTTGAAGATCGCTTCGGTCGCGCCGCCGCCGGCGACGACGACGAACAGCCCGGAGCATCCGGTGGCCGAGCAGGCGAAGACAAGGAGACGGTCCCAGCGGTTGAGCGGTTGTGTAGTGATCACTACACAACCATACCCCGGCCAGTTCGTTCAGGCTGGATGGGCCCCGATGAGGACAAACGCCATCGTCGTCGGAGCGCCGCTGCGGTTGCGCCAGGCATGGCGGGTGCCGTTCTGGATGACGAAATCGCCGGCCCGGAGGTGGGTGGTAGCGCCGTCGTCGAGTTCGAGATCGATCTCACCGGACAGCACGAGACCGACGTCAACGGTCTCGGTGGTGTGCATGCCCGGGCTGTCGGGCTCCAGGTGCGACGACATCCCCGGCAGCTTCGCTTCGAGCTCCCCCAGGGCGGCGCCAATGTCGACACCCTCGGGCAGCACCCCGGCACCCTCCTCGGGCGGAAACGTCCACAGTCCGTAGCGGACACCACCGGGCGGCGGGAAGTACGACGCCATACCCGGGCTGGCCAGCGCCGTTCGTGCTCGGGGAGTCGATGCCGACGCCCATACCTCGCTGACCGCGGTGCCCGGCAGCAGCGCCATCGTGATGACATCGAGCTCGGCGTCAGTCACGAACCCGGACTTGCCGTTTGCATCTACACCGGTGACAACACGTCGGGTCATGGGCGGAGCGTAGACGGGAGCGTGCCGTGATCGCTCGATTCGACCCAAGCGTCGTCACGGTCGACGTCGGTAGGCATCGGGGCGCGAGCATGGCCGGATGGAACAACTCGCGATCCACCTGGCTGCAGACCGCCACGTTGCTTCGGTCGAGGCGATCAACCTCGCAGCCTTCGCAGGTGTCCACGACTCGATCGCCGAACTCCTCGGCGGGGAGCTGAACGCCCTGGTGTACCCCGACTGGGAGACGACGCAACACCAAGAACTCCTCGCATCCACCGCGGACGAGACGAGTTCCCTCTGGGTTGCCGAGCAGGACGGAACGGTCGTCGGGTTCGTCGTGATCGACGTCGATCCGCTGAGCAAGGTGGGGGAGCTGAGCCTGATCGCCGTGCACCCGGACCGTCAGGGCCAGGGCATCGGCACCGCGCTGAACCGGTTCGCCCTCCAAGAGATGCGCCGCGCCGGTATGACGCTCGCGACCGTTGCCACGGGCGGCGATGCGTCTCATGCAGCGGCGAGACGCTCCTACGAGAAGGCCGGTTTCGTCGCTCTGCCGCTGGTCCGCTACTACGCGGCCCTTTGACCTCGCCGCAGAACGCACATCGCCGTCCCCCTGCCGCACATCAGCCGAAAACGACCCGAACCGGTCCGAAAACGGACGATGTGCGGCGACAGGGGTGCGATGTGCGGCAACAGAGTATCGATGTGGGGCGGTGGGACCAGGTTTGCCGACGGTTCAGGTGGTCAGGACTCGGCGAGGAACTCGTAAACGACCGGCCAGGCGGTGTCGTCCTGGACGAAGAACGCGTGGCCGCCGTCGAACTCGGCGAACCTCGCCTCGGGGATCTGCGACGTGATGGCGGCGCCGTTGGCAGGGGGCGCAATCAGGTCGAACCGGCCGGATGCCACCAGGGTCGGGCACGTGATGCGGGGAAGGCGGTCCCACACGTCGTGGCCGGCTCGCGCCAGGAGCTGACCTCGCTCGCCGGCGACGAGTTCTGCGGATCTCGGTCGGGCGGCCTGCTTGTCCCGGTAGCGGACCATTGCGGCATGAAACGGATGGGAGATCAGCCATTCCTCGTCGAAACGGCTGTCCATGAGGTGGAGCACGACCTGCCGTTCCTGATCGGCCGGAAGGTTGCGGGGTTGGTGCAGTGGATAGGACGCCCGTCCGGCTCCTCCGGACGATGTGCACATGAGCACCAGTCGTTCGATGCGCCCCGGTGCCGTGACCGCGACCTCTTGGGCGACCATGCCCCCGAAGCTGATACCGATCAGGGCGAAGGTCGGCCATCCGAGCGAATCGGCGAAGCCGAGGGAATCGGCCGCATAGTCGTCCATGGTCCACGTGAGCGCGTCGGCGAACGGATCGGAGAGTCCTGGCGGAGCCCTGTTTCCCCGAGCCCCCGCTGATCGTGGGCGGCCACGGTCGCGTGTCCGGCGAGTGCGTCGATCATGTACCGGGACGAGGCCCGACTCCCGCCGGAGCCGTGGCAGAACAGCAGCCGCCTGCCCGTCCCGGTCACTTCGGCGGCGAATCGGAAGCCGTCGTGGCCGAACGACGCGTCCCTCGGTGTGGGTGCGTTCAACCGAGCTCCGTCACGAGGTCGCCCAACCGGGTCTCGCCTTCACGCGTCTGGCCGCCGAGACGGAGGAACGCCTCCATGGCCGAGCGCGCCCGGTCGTCGCCGAGCGTCCGGAAGAAGCCGCGCATCTCCTCGAGGAGGTCCTCGGGCAACCCGTGCTCAGCGCGCAGGACGCTCGCCTTGGCCTCCCGAACGGCGTGGGGCGGGAAGGAGGCGACCCGACGGGCGAGCGCCATGGCGGCGTCGAAGACCTCATCAGCCGGGAAGCACCGGTTGACCCAGCCCCACGATTCCGCGGTGGTGGCGTCGATGTCTTCGCATCCCAAGATGACCTCCATCGCCCTGGACCTCCCGATGAGGCGGGGGAGGCGCTGGGTGCCACCGCCGCCGGGGATGATGCCGAGCGCGACTTCGGGTTGATTGAAGATCGCCGTCTCGCGGGCGGCGTACCGGACATCGAAGGACATGGCGAGCTCGCTACCGCCGCCACCGACGCGTCCCTCGATCACCGCGATCGTGAGCTTGGGCATGCTGCGGAAGAGCTCGCAAACCCGGGTGAACTGGGCGAGCTCGAACACTTCGATGCCGGGCGGGAACCGGAGTATGGCAGCAACGTCGAAATGGGCAATCCAGAAGCCCGGGACGGCACTGCGCACGACCACGGCGCCGACGTCCTTGTCGTGGGCCAGCGCCACGCCGACCTGCTCGAACTCGCGGAGGAGGGCGCCGTCATAGAGGTTGATCGGTGGTCGGTTGATCGTGATCGTCGCGACGCGAGCGTCCGCAGAAGCCGGCTCGCCTCGTTGCACGCTGATGAATTGCAGGTCCGATGACGCGGTCATGGGCCTGACGCTACCGGTGGCTGACCGATCGTCACTAGTCTCGACTCCGCTCGCAATCGGGCGAATCGAGAAGGCACGCGTAGATGAGTGACGAGGAATTCGTAGGGCCCGGCCGAGAGGTGCGTCGTCGCCGGGGTGGTCGGGCGGCGCCGGAAGGCCGTTCCCGTCTTCCCGAGCAGCGTCCGTTCCGCCAATCCCGCCTGCGCTACGCCCCGACGCAGGTGATCTCCGACGACGAGCTCGAGATGATCCACCTGGCCTCGTTGGAAGTTCTCGAGCGCATCGGCATGGACGTGTTGAATGCCGACGCCCGCGATCTCTTCGCCAAGGTCGGCGCCAGGATTGACGGCGAACGCGTGCGAATCGGACGTGACGCCGTCCAGGCCGCTATGGCCACGGCGCCCGCCGAGTTCACGCTGCACGCCACGAACCCCGAACATTCGCTGCACGTCGGCGGGAACTGGGTGGCGTTCGGCTCGGTGGCCAGCGCGCCGAACGTGTTCGACCGCGACAACGGTCGACGCATCGGGAACCGGCACGACTACCAGAACCTCATCCGGCTCGGGCAGATGCTCAACACCGTGCACTTCTTCGCCGGGTACCCGGTCGAACCGATCGACCTGCACGCGTCCATCCGTCACCTCGATGCGACCTTCGACGCGCTCACGTTGGCCGACAAGCCCATCCACGTGTACTCGCTCGGCGCCGAGCGGAACCGCGATGTGATCGAGATGGTGCGCATTGCGCGCGGCATCGATGACGAGACGCTCGAACGGGAACCGTCGCTGTTCACGATCATCAACACGTCGTCTCCGTTGCGCCTCGACCTGCCGATGGCGACGGGGATCATCGAGATGTCGAAGCGCAACCAGGTCGTCTGCATCACGCCGTTCACACTCGCAGGCGCGATGGCGCCGGTCACCATCGCCGGCGCGGTCGCTCAGCAGAACGCCGAAGCTCTCCTCGGCATGACGCTCACGCAGCTGGTGCGTCCCGGTTCACCGGTGATCTACGGCGGCTTCACCTCGAACGTCGACATGCAATCGGGCGCACCGGCATTCGGCACGCCGGAGTTCATGAAGGCGGCGATGATCGGCGGGCAGTTGGCGCGCCGCTACAAGGTCCCGTACCGGTCGTCCAACGTGTGTGCCGCCAACGCGCTCGATGCCCAGGCCGCGTACGAGTCGGTCTTCTCGCTGTGGGGCGCGCTGATGGGGGGCGTCAACTTCCTCATGCACGGCGCGGGCTGGATGGAAGGCGGCCTGCATGCGAGCTACGAGAAGATGATGCTCGATGCCGAACTGCTCGGGATGATGGAGTCGTTCCTCGAGCCGCCGGTCGTCAACGCTGCCGAGATCGGGATCGACGCAATGGCCGACGTGGGACCCGGTGGTCACTTCTTCGGGACGCAGCACACCCAGGACCGGTTCCGCACGGCGTTCCATCATCCGATGCTCAGCGACTGGCGTAACTGGGAGACCTGGGTCGAGGCCGGTTCGCCGACCACCTATGACCGGGCGAACGCGATGTGGAAGAACATGCTCGCGGCCTACGAGCCACCGACCACGCTCGATTCGGCTTGTCACGACGAGCTTGCTGCCTTTGTCGCCCGGCGTCATGCCGAGGGCGGCGTCCCTACAGATTACTAAGCCCACCTACCACTTCTCTCCTACGCACAGGATCAAGCAAGATGCCCGTTCAAGAAGCACCAGTCCTCCACGACCTCTCCGGCCGTGCCGAGTCCGGCATGCGCACCAGCGCACGCGTGGTCGTCATCGGCGGTGGTGTCGTCGGCGCGAGCGTGCTGTACCACCTGACGAAGGCCGGCTGGACCGACGTCGTGCTCTTGGAGCGCAAGGAGCTCACCCACGGCTCAACCTGGCATGCCGCAGGCGGGATGCACACGCTCAACGGCGATCCGAACGTGGCCAAGCTCCAGCAGTACACCGTCAACCTCTACAAGACGATCGAGGCGGAGTCGGGGCAGAACTGCTCGATCCACCTTCCCGGTGGCATCATGCTCGCCGACACCCCGGAGCGGCTCGACTGGCTGAAGATGGCCCAGGCGCGTGGCCGCTATCTCGGGATGGGTCTGGAGATGATCTCGATGGCGGAAGCTGCCGAGATCCATCCGCTGCTCGACCCCAAGCACTTCCTCGGCTGTCTGTACGATCCCGACGAAGGCCACGTGGACCCGTCGGGTGTCACCCACGCGTATGCCATATGCGCGCGTAACGCCGGGGCCGAGGTGTACCGCCACACGATGGTCGAGGCGCTCGAGCCGAGGGCTGACGGCACGTGGACGGTGCGTACCAACAAAGGCGACATCCACGCAGAACACGTGGTGAACGCCGGCGGACTCTGGGCTCGCGAGGTCGGGCGCATGGTCGGCATCGAACTTCCCGTCCTCGCCTTCGAGCACATGTATCTGCTCACCGACGACATGCCCGAGATCGTCGAATACCGGGAGAAGAACGGCAAGGAACTGCCGATGTCGGTCGACTTCGCCGGCGAGTCGTACTTCCGCCAAGAGGGCGACTCGATGCTGTTAGGCAGCTACGAGTACGACTGTGTGGCGTGGTCGCCGAAGCAGACGCCGTGGGAATTCGGGGCGCAGCTGCTCACGCCCGATCTCGATCGGCTGGAGAAGCCGCTCAGCATCGCCTTCGAGCACTACCCGCGGCTGCAAGAAATCGGCATCAAGCGGATCATCAACGGTCCGTTCACCTTCGCGCCCGATGGCAATCCCCTGGTCGGTCCCGTCCGTGGTCTTCGGAACTTCTGGACGGCGTGCGGCGTGATGGCCGGTCTGTCGCAGGGCGGTGGCGTCGGCCTGGCGCTGGCCGCGTGGATGACCGAAGGTGATCCGGGGATGGACATCTGGGGCATGGACGTCGCCCGCTACGGCGACTACGCCACGCTCGGCTACACCGCGCTGAAGGCGAAGGAGAACTACCAGCGCCGCTTCCGTATCCAGTTCCCGAATGAAGAACTTCCTGCCGGTCGTCCGCTGCTGACCACACCGATCTATCAGCGCCAGTGCGACGCCAACGCGGTGTGGGGTGCATCGTTCGGCCTCGAATCACCGCTGTGGTTCCAGGAGCCCGGCAAGGAGCCGGTCGAGAACGTCACGTTCAAGCGGTCGAACGCCTTCCCGGTGGTGGCCGCCGAATGCCGAAACGTCCGCGAGGCGGTCGGTCTCACCGAGGTGTCGAACTTCGCCAAGTACGAGGTGACCGGTTCGGGCGCCGAAGCGTGGTTGTCGACGCTTCTCACCCAGCGCATGCCCAAGGTCGGCAAGGTTGCGCTCACCGCGATGCTCAACCATCGAGGTCGTATCGAAGGGGAATTCACCGTCGCTCGCCTCGCGGACGACCACTTCTTCCTCTTCGGTTCGCTGCCGGCCGAGGTCCATCACTCCCGCTGGTTCATGCATCACCTGCCGACCGACGGCAGCGTCGAGTTCAAGGTTCGTGGCCTCGGCCTCACCGGTCTGTCCATCGCCGGCCCGCGGGCTCGTGACGTGCTCGCCAAGGTGACGGATGCCGATGTGTCGAACGCCGCGTTCCCGTTCATGTCGTTCCGCAAACTGGAGTGCGGAATGGTTCCGGCGCTCGTCGGACGTCTCACCTATTCGGGTGACCTCGGTTACGAGCTCTGGGTCGAACCGCAGTACCAGCTCGTCTTGTTCGACCGGATCATGGAGGCGGGCGAGGAGTTCGGCATCAAGCTCTTCGGGCTTCGGGCACTGCTGTCGATGCGCCTGGAGAAGAGTTTCGGTACCTGGTTCCGGGAGTACCGACCGATCTACACGCCGCTCGAAGCCGGCATCTTGAGCTACGTGAAGCTCGACCACGATTTCATCGGTCGGGCTGCGCACGAGGCCGAGCTCGCGCGTGGTCCCGAGCGCCGTCTCGTCACGTTCGTCGTCGATGTGGCCGAGGGCGATGATGCCGCCGATGTGATCGGTGACGAACCCGTGTGGCACACCGATGCCGATGGCAACGCCAAGGTTGTCGGCTGGATCACCTCCGGGGGATACACCCACTACGTCGGCAAGTCGGTCGCCCTCGGGTACATCCCGGCGGCGCTGGCGGAGAAGGGCAACGAGGGTTTCGAGATCGAGATCATCGGCGAGCGGCGGAAGGCCCACCTGCAGCACGAGCCGTTGCTCGACCCCGCCGGCAGTCGTATGCGTTCATAAGAAAGTGATCGGGGAAACGGTGCCGCGACTCATTGTTGAAGGACAGCCGCTGGACTACGTCGACGGCGACACGGTCGCGGTGGCGTTGCTTCGAGCCGGTCAATCACCCGCCCACGGAGGCACCCTCTGTCTGGCAGGGGACTGCGGGAACTGTGTCGGACGGATCGACGGCACGGCCTGGGTCCGCTCATGCCAGACCGAGGCGCGGCCGGGCATGGTCGTCGAGCGCCATCCTGCGGGAGGTGCGCCTTCGATGCTCACGCCGATCGGTGATGTGACCGTACCGGTGTCCCACGAGCACGCCGAAGTGGTGATCGTGGGTGGTGGTCGAAGTGGGTCTGCGGCCGCGATCGCTATGCGCGCTGATGGTCACGAAGTCGTGGTGTTCGATTCGGCCGACGGGAACGAGGTCGTCGCCGTGTACCCGGGACCGCTCGTCGTGGTGCGCACCGCCCAGGGCATGCGCCATGTCCACGCCCACCAGGTCGTGATCGCCACCGGCTCGGCCGAGGTGCACCCCGTATGCGACGGAAGCGGTCTGCGCGGCATCCTCACCCCGAAAGCTGCAGCGCAGCTGATTGCGCGCGGCGTCGAGCTCGGTCGGCTCGTGTCGGTCGGTTCGGCTTCTATCGGCGAGCGGGCCGACGGCGAGCTCGTCCGATTCGACGGGCATGATGGTCGTGTCACCTCCGTCACCGTTCGGGGGCACGACGATGGCCAGCGTACGTACGAATGCGACACGGTTGTCGTCGGACTCGGATCGTCGCCCCGCGATGTTCTTTCCCGCAGCAACGAAGACCCCGCAGTCTCCGTGGTCGGATCGGCTGCCGAGGCGCACCCGCTTCCTGTCTGCCCCACGAGTGGTGTCGTCTGTCCGTGCTCCAAGACCACCGTCGAGGATCTGTGGGGTGTTTGGAACCGGGGGTTTCACGAGGTCGAGCTGATCAAGCGTTCAGCGCTCGCCGGCACCGGCACCTGTCAGGGCTCCGTCTGCCTTCCGCATGTGCGGGCATTCGTGGCCGAGCGGTCGGGTCAGCCTGCGCTCCCGTTCACTGCCCGCCCGGCGGCGAAACAGATCACCATGGCCGAGGCGATGGCCGGCATCCACCTCGATCCGTGGCGCCGCACAGCGTTGCATCACGAGCATCTCGCGTTGGGCGCGAACATGGACCGCTTCGGTTCCTGGTGGCGGCCGTGGAACTATGGCGATCACGTGGCCGAGTACTGGGCGGTTCGTGAGGCCGTGTCGATCGGTGACGTGGGCACCCTCGGCAAGATGATCCTCACCGGTCCCGACTCCGTGGAGTTCCTCGAGCGGCTCTATCCGACCACAGTGGCCGACATCAAGCCGGGCCGCTCGCGTTACGTGCTGTTGCTGAACGAGCGTGGTCACCTCATCGACGACGGCATGATCGTCCGTGAGAGCGACACCCGGTTCGTGCTGTCGTTCACCTCCGGTGGGGCCACCAACGCCGAGATGTGGATGCGCGACTGGGCCGAGACATGGAACCTCGACATCCGTCTGATGGACCGCACGATGGCGCTCGGCGCGATCAATGTCACGGGGCCCCGCGGGGGAGAGCTTCTGCAGCGTCTGGGTGTCTCCGAACCGCCGAAGTTCCTCCAGCACGCCCATCTCGACGTCGATGGCATTGCGTGTCATGTGATGCGGCTGTCCTTCACCGGTGAGGCCTCATGGGAGCTGCACCATTCCGTCGCCGATTCGGTCAAGCTCTGGCGGGCGCTGATGGAGGCCGGCCGAGACCTTGGCATCAAACCCCACGGTCTGCAGGCGCTGTTCGGCCTGCGACTGGAGAAAGGCCACGTAATCGTCGGCATGGATACGGAGCTCGACACCACGCCACGACGCATCGATCACGACTGGGCGGTGAAGATGAACAAGCCGTTCTTCCTCGGCCAGGAGGCGCTGCGTCGCACCGAGACGCTGGTGGATCGTCGCCGGTTGTTCGCGTTCGAGATGCCGAGCCCGGCACCGGTGGAAGGTGCACCGATCTTCGTCGACGGGGTGGTTGCCGGCCACGTGACCACGTCGTTCGACTCGCCACTCCTGGGTCACGCCGTGATGCTCGGCTTCTTGAAACGGCAGTGGTCGCCCGAGTGGATTCCCGACAGTGTGATCATCGACGGCCGGGCCGCGACCCGCACCGAGACGCCGTTCTACGACAAGGAGGGTCGCCGTGCTCGGGCGTAGCGCTTTCTCGCCCATGAGGCTTACTCGCGTCGTCGCGACTCCTTTCGCCGTCGACGCTCTCTCCGCAGGCTTGACCGACCGACTGTGCCTGCGGGTCGCCCCTGACGAGATCCTGATCGACCTGTCGGGCGGCGAACTCGGTCCGATCGACGACCCTCATGCAATCAGTGCCGCCGACGACTCGTACAGCGTTGCGGTTGTGACATCCGAAGATGAGCTGGCGCGAGCGCTG
>JANPFX010000007.1:0-8435 GCA_031423635.1 Acidimicrobiia bacterium
GCCACGACGACGCCGTACGCGGCTTCGTACTGGGCGAGGAATGCTGCGCCAAGCAGGCCTCGATGCGAGTCGCCGACGTCGTTAGGACGGGACAGCTCGGCGCCACCTTGATGTTGGCTGCGGGCGATCCGTGGGGAGCCGCAACGGCGCTCGGATTCGTCGCAATCAATTTGGTCCAACTCGGTCGCTTCGACGAGTCCCGGGTCGTTGGCGAGCAACTCGCGTCGCTCGCCGAAAGGCTTGGCAACCACGCTGCCCTATGCCTGCATGACCGTGCCCGCGGAATGCGCGAGTTCTTCCGCACCGGAGGCGTTGATGCACTCGAGGTCTTCGCGCACGCCGACCTCGAGCTCGTCGAACGACTCGGCTGGCTTTGGGGCGGCCACTCATTCAGCTGGATCGGCCTCGCCCACCTCCTGCGCGGCGACTGGAACACCGCGGGCCATTGGCTCGAACGCGGATCGCAGCACGCCCCACCAGGCCTCGCCGGGTTCTCATGGGGTTCGTGGTTCCAGTTCCTTGCCCTTACTGAACAACGCGACAGAGCACTCGCCTTCATCGACGAACGGCAGGCCGAACTACCCATCGCCGGGCAGCCCAACACCTGGACCGCGTGGACACTGCTCATGGCCTTCACCGAAGGCCTGTACATCCTCGGTGAATACGAGCGGCCCGCCTCCTGGTACTCGCTGATCAGAGAGGCCGAGGCCACAGGAGCTGTCACCACCAGCTACATCGAAGGACGCCTGCTCGAACGCATCGCCGGCATCTCCGCCGCCGCAGCCGGCGACTGGTCGTCAGCCGAAACCCACTTCCGCAATGCGCTCCGTCAAGCCGACGAACTTCCACATCGCTTCGAAGCGCTCGAGACCCACCGCTTTTACGCCCAGATGCTCACCGACCGAAATGGGCCCGGCGATATCGACCGGGCAGCACAGCTCCTACGACACGCGGCGCAGGGCTACAGCCAGCTCAAGATGCCAAGACACGCCTCACTCGCCGACCAGATGCTCGCTCACCTGCCTCCCGCCCGCGAGCGCACCTTGGACTGAGATTCCGTGCCAGCGGTGCCGCGGGGTCTTCTCGGCATCGGTGCGTTCCGCGCCGCGCCGCCAAGGGAACCACGACCTGGCCGATAACAGCCGGTTCGCGCCGGGAGCGTTCGATCGTGGGAGAGGTGCGAGGTGTGGGACGGGTCGGGACTCCCGCGCAAACTTTGCTGACGATCAGCGGCCTCACATATCCATGAGCGGGCTCGAGTGATCAGGAGCGCTCGCAGGGCCGCTCCCCGAGGCGGATCGCTGGATGCTCAGCGGCGTGTCGTTGGCGTGTATTTCACCGATGAGCATCAGGCTCGAGGGGCGACCAGCCGCCAGTTGGCGCCGAGCGCCTCTCCCGTTGCGGCTCAGCCATGCGGCGTGCATTCGGCGATCTCCGGGCTGCGCTGACTGAGTTTCGCCGGCGGTCCGGTAGCGCCATTTGGCGCGGGTCGCCTCATGCCGTGTCGGTGCGTGGGTGACGCGATCTCCGGCGAGTACTTGCGCATCGCCATCGTTGTCGACGCCGATACTGTGACCAGAGTGTCGTCGTTGGTAATCAGCGAACAGCACCGTCCGCTCCCTGTGCGCGTTGATCCTGAGCGATCAGGCGGCCGATCTAGCGTCTCGTGCTCGTGCGACACGATGTCATTGGTCGGCGGTTGGGGTGCGTGTCCTCGCGTTCGTGATGGCGTGGAGGCCGAGTTCGAAGAGGGCGGTGTCGTCCATGTGGGTCGCCTGGTCAGCGGCTTGGTTCACCGCCTCGGTTCCAAGCTGGTCTCGTATGGTTTGGATGACGGCGGTTATTGCTTGGTTGTTGAACGGTTCGTCGACGAACGGTCGGCTCGCGGTCCCGGCCTCGAGTGTGACGAGATCGGTCCAGTGCTCTTCGTCGAGCTGGCGTTGGAGTGCGGGGATGGCCATGCGAAGGGTGGAGTGGGCGCGGGACAGGTCGCCGGCTCGTCGGAATTGGAGGAACTGGGCGGCTCCCATTTCGAGCGCGTCGGCGGGGTCTCCGTGCAGGGCGAGGAGCATGGTGAGTTCGCCCCGGCAGATGCCTGCGGTCCAGGTCGAGTCGACCGTGTCGGCGAGGTCGAGGGCTCGTCGGAACCATGTGATGGCTTCGGTGGGTTTGTGGTCGCGGTGTAGGAACCCGTGGGCGAGTTGCGACATTGATACGAGGGAGGGGTTGCCGGTCGGTTCGGCGAGTGCGAGTGCTTCACGGGTGCGGCTTGCGCCGAGGTCGGTGTGTCCGGCGAGTATCGCGTGAATACCGCTGTCGGCGAGTACGTAGCTGAGCCGGTGGGGCTGGCCGGATCGTCGGGCGCGGTTGAGCTCTTCTTGGCTGTGCATGAGTCCTTCTTGGTCGTTGCGTTGGAAGTAGGCGCAGTGGGCGAGGACGTCGTGGAGCCAGCCGCATTCCGCTCCGCCGTGCTGTTCGGCTTGGAGGCCGCGGCGGGCGTGGTCCGTGGCCGCGGGGAAGTCGCCGCCGATGCAGTAACGCCATCCGGCGATGGCGTGCAGCGCGGGTGCGCACCCGGTTGCCTCGATGTCGAGCTTCAGGGTTGCAGTTGCCCACGTTCCGAGCTCGAAGAACTGGCGCCACTCTGCATAGTGGTGGAGAGCGACGCACAGCCGGGTGGCGTCGTGTGCCCGATGTTCGGCCACGGAGTGTTGGTGTGCACTGCGCAAGTTGGCTAGCTCGCTGCTGATCCGTTTCACGTGGCGCGCTTCGTCGGGACCGCGTGCACCTTGGCCGGCTCCTACTGCGAGCTCGGTGTAGTACCGGAGGTGGGCGTCACGTGTGGAGGTGACGGCTCCAGCGCGGCGCAGCTGTTCTGATCCGAACTGTCGAAGTGTTTCGAGCATCTGGTATCGGGTGGGGTCGCCTCCTGGCATGGTGTTGAGGAGGGAACGCTCTACCAGCGACCACACGGACCGTTCGACATCGTGCGTCGGCCGGCCCGAGACTGCTGCCGCTGCTTCGATGGTGAAGCCGCCGAGGAAGACCGAAAGTTGGTCGAACAGCTGCCGCGCGGGCTGGTCGAGGAGCTGGTAGGACCAGTCGACGGCGTCCCACAGCGTCTGGTGACGGGCCGGTCGATCGGAGCGGTTGTGGGTCAGGATGTCGAAGCGCTGATCGAGACGTTCGCTCATGTCGGTCAAGGACATGACCCGCACGCGGGCTGCGGCTAGTTCGATGGCGAGGGGGAGCCCGTCGAGACGTCGGCAGATGTCGACCACAGCCGCATTGGCGGTGGTGTCGGACGCGACGACGCCACCGCTCTCTCGGGCGCGGGACACGAACAGCTCGACCGACGGGTTCCCGGCGCTCGGCTCGTCGACGCCGGGTATCGCGAGCGGTGCGACCTGGTACACGCGCTCGTCGGCGAGATCGAGTGGTTCGCGGCTGGTGGCGACGATGGTTACCTTTGGGCAGCCCCGTCGTAGCGTGGCGATCACGTCGCGCACCGACGACCGGACATGTTCGCAGTTGTCCATCACGACGAGTGCTTCGGCATCGGCGAACGCGGCGGCGACGCTGCCCAGCAGGCTGTGACCTCTCTGCTGTGTCACGCTCAGCACGGTCGCCAGGACATCGACGATCGAATCGCTGCTGCTGATGTCGGCCAGTTCGCAGATCCAGATCCCGTCCCGGTATCGATCACGGACGCCATGCGCGACATGGATGGCCAAAGTGGTCTTGCCGATACCGGCGGCGCCAACCAACGAGGTCACCGCGTCGGGGCCGATGGTGGTGGTCAAGGCCCGTACATCCGCGGTCCTCCCGAAGAACGATCGGGCAGGAACCGCCAGGTTTCCCAATGTCACACGCGGAGTCGCAGGCCTGGAATCACCGGCCAACAGGCGGACCTCGAGCTCCACGAGCGTCGACGTTGGTTCGAGACCCGCTGTTTCCCTGACAATGTGGCGGTGGACCCCAAGGACGCGAAGTGCCTCCGTGGGACGACCGCTGCGATGAAGAGCGACCGCCAGCCGACACCAGGCCCGTTCGTCGAGCGGGTGAGCGTCGGCCCAACGGGTGAGCTCGGGCAACATGGTGTCGCTCTCGCCGAGCTCGAGACGCACGTCGTGCCAGCGGCCCGTGACCTGATCCCGGCGCAACCGGAGAGCGTCGGCGGTCTCCACGAGCAACGGCTCGTCCGACAGATCTCCGAACGGCTCTCCCTGCCACAGGCCCAAGGCCTCGTCCAGACGCCGCTGGCGAGCTGGCAGGTCACGTTCGGGTAAGGATCGCTCCTCGGTGCACAACCGATCGAAGACCACGGCGTCTATCCCGTTTGGATCGATCCGTAGGCGATAGCCACCGTGTTCCAGGGAGATCTCGAGATCGGCCGACAAAAGTGATCTCCGCAGGCGCGCGACCAAGACTTGCAGCGCTTTGCGTTCGTCGCTTGGGTGGTCTCGGGGCCATAGGCCTTCGATGAGCTGGTGCGGGCTGAGCCCGCCCGGCACCACCGCCACCAGCGCGCTCAGAACCAGCCGCTGCTGACGCGCCGCAGGCAGCTCAAACCCCGCCACGTCGAGTGCCCCCAGCACCCGCACTCTGATCTCACCCACGACCGAACCCTACGCCCGCATTCCTCGGTGAACCTGGCCCGCGCAACCGGCGCGCAACCGCCCGTCAGCCGTTCGCAGTCACCATGTCACAACGTCCACACGGAGGAACACGTTGACTGCTCTCACCACCGAACAGATCGCCGAGGTCACCGCCGACAATGTCGGAATCTGGAACCGCTGCGCGGCCACCTACACCGAGGTCTTCGGTCCCCTCACCGGTGCCGCCGCTGACGTGCTGTTGGACCTCGCCGGGGTCGGGCAAGGCACCGCGCTCGTCGACATCGGCACTGGTCCGGGCACCCTCATCGAGCCGGCACGGAAACGCGGGGCCGCGATCACCGCCATCGATCTTTCGCCCGCGATGGTCGAGCAAGCGCGCATCCAGCATCCCGGCCTCGACATCCGAGTCGGCGACGCGTCCACGCTTCCCTACCCTGACGACTCCTTCGACGCCGTCACCCTTGGCTTCTGCCTCCATCACACCGCCCACCCCACGGCGGTGCTCAGCGAAGCCAAGCGCGTGCTGCGTCCAGGAGGAAGGCTCTCTTTGGCGGTCTGGGCACCAGCCGACCAACTCGAGGCCTTCGGGCTTGCCTTCACAGCGATCGGCGAATCGATTCCTCCCGCCGACGCCCCCACCGCGCAGCCGCCCGTGATCGGCAACTGTCCCGCCGACTACCAGCGCCTCCTTAACGAAGCCGGCTTCTCCCAAGCCACCGCCAGGACGATGGATCTCACCTGGGATCTTGTCGACGGCAGCACCATCTTCGACGGCTTCGACCGCTACCTCGACCTGACCAACCAACCGGAAACGACCCGGAACACGATCCGACGCCGCCTCGATCAACTCATCGACGAACGGCGCGGCCGCGACGGACTCGCACGCCTCGCCAACCCCGCCATCCTCGCCGGCGCCCGCGCTACCTGACCGAACCTGGACACACGCGACCGTTCGGAGTTCCCGCCTGGGAGAGGTGCGAGGTGCGCGACCGGTCGGAACTCCCGCGACAACTTTGCCGACGATCAGCCGGGTCGGCAGTGCCATCGGGCTGCAGCGATGGCGTTGCGACCGCTCATCACTGTTGATACCGAGCGCGTCCAAGTCGAGTGATCTTTCGCGAGAATGGACGAATGGAACTCATGCGTCAGCTAGTCGTGTTCGACGCTCGTGACCTCGCAGCGGAGAGCGCGTTCTGGGCCGGAATGCTCGGCGGGCGGGTGTTCACTGATGAGAGGTGGCACTCCGTTTTCGACTCGGACGGCAGGTGGCGTATCGGGGTACAACTTGCCCCGAACCACATTCCGCCTGATTGGCCTGACGGCGAAGCGCAACAGGTCCACCTTGACCTCCACGTGTCCGATCCTCTCGAAGCCCACGCGCGGGCGATGGCCCTCGGTGCTCGACTCCTCAAAGACGGGGACACCAACGCCAGCGAAGGCCATCGCGTCTATGCCGATCCAGCTGGCCATCCGTTCTGCATCGGCTGGGGACAGCCGGACGACGAAGCGGTCCGTGCATTCCTCAGCGGTGTCAACGGCGTCTGATCGACTCAACCAACCCGCACACTCCCGGCGTCATACGGGCGATGTCGGGCCGAGTCGCGCTCCGAGCGTTCGATCGTGGGAGAAGGGTGCGAGGTGTGCGACGGGTCGGGACTCCCGCGACGACTTTGCCGACGATCAGGCCGTCACGTTGTCGTCGCGACGGGCGTCGGGACCGCTCGAAAAGTCCGAAGTGTGCGGGTCCGTCGGATAGAAATCCTCACCGATGCCGAAACGGTCGAGGCCCTGGCCGGCGTTGCTCTCAGCCCGTCGACGACACCGGTACGACGACGCTTGAGCCGCGTCAGTCCCAGCCGCGGCGGGCGAGTTCGGCGCGGAGCGGTTTCATCGAGCCGACGACGCCCATCTCAACTTGGGATTGCTTGGCGAACGCGTCAGCAATGCCGAGCATCCGAGCAAGGTGACGGCCGAAGGCGATCGTGCCGGGCTGGCGTCCTTGGCGGGCGTCGAGCAGGAAGCGTCGGGCTGTCTCGCGGTCGCCTTCGTGGTGGGCGAGGGCCGCGAACATCAGCATGGCGTCGTCGGACTCGCTTTGGTACACCCCGGTGGCGGCTCGTGTCGCGAGACGTCGGAGGTGGCCCAGTGCGGTGTCGGTGTTGCCGAGGGCGAGGTGGGCGAGGACGCGTACTTCGGATCCGTCCATGAACGGGAGGTCAAGCTCATCGAGCGGCGCGACCGTGGCGAGTGCCGTCTCCGGTTGTCCCAGCATCACATCCGCTACTGCCGCCGCCACAACGAAGATGACAGCGTCAACGTACCTGCAGGTCCTGGCCAGCTCGCGGGAGAGGTTCCGTGACCGCTCGAAATCCCCGCTCATCAATGTGACAACCTCCGTTGCCCACAGGGCCCAGGTCCCGGCGACGGCCTGCGCATCGGACGAACGCTCAGCGGATTCGGTACCCTCGCTGCGTTCCTTTGCCGACTTGGCGAGCAGCCCGTCAACGTTCTCGGGCGCGATGAACGCGTTCAGCCACGCGACGCATGCCCACCCGACGGCACGGATGACGGCCAGCGGTGACCGTGTGAGCTCATAGACCGCGGCGATCCCGACTTCGAGATCACTGAGCATCATGGAGGCCGCAAACCGTTGGGTGTTGATACAGCCGTGGAGATCGGGGTCCAGATCCGCGACCTGGACCCCGACGCGGACCAGCGCGGCCCGGATCTCCGAGAACCGGACGTCGAGGTAGTACGCGCTCCAGCTGGCGGTGAGGAGTTCGCCGGCAACGATCCAGTTGTCCCGGTCGGCGGCCCATTCGAAGGCGGTGGTGATGTTGGGGCAGTCGTGTCGGAGGCGGAGTCCGACGTCGAGTGAACCGAGGACTCTGCGGCCGTCGGCCATGGCGAGTGCATGGAAGTGGGCCAGGTGCCGGTCCCGGATGGTCTCGGCCTCGGCTGCGTCGACGAGGCGGTCTTCGGCGTAGGCCTTGACGGTTTCGAGCAACCGGAATCGGGTGGCTTTGCGTTTGTCGGCGCGGACCAGAAGCGATTTGGCTTGGAGGGTTTCGATGTGGCCGGTCGCTCGTCGGCGGTCGAGCCCGGTGACGGCGGTGACGGCATCGAGGTCGAACCCGTCGACGAACACGCCCAACGCCCGGAACACGCGTTGCTCTTCGGGTTCGAGGAGGTCGTAGGACCAGTCGAGGGTTGCTTCGAGGGTGCGTTGGCGGCTGCGTCGCCGTCCGCCGGACAGGAGTTGGAAGCGGTGGTCGAGCCCGGCCAACAACTCGTCGGGGTTCATGACCGTGATGCGGGCGGCAGCGAGTTCGATGGCGAGGGGCATGCCGTCCAGCCGGGTACAGATCGCGCTGACCGTCGCGGTGTTGGTGTCGGTCAGTGTGAACTCGGGATGCACCGCCGTGGCCCGGTCGACGAACAGCCGAACACCCGGGGAGTCGGCCGTGTCGGTAGCGAGTGACCCGAGCACGACGACGCGTTCACCATCGATGTCGAACGCTTCGCGGCTCGTGGCGAGGATCTTGGCGGGGTTGTTTGTTGCAAGGAACGCTTCGACGAACGCGGCCGCCTCGTCGATGACGTGTTCGCAGTTGTCGAGGATCACCAACGCGTCCTTGTCGGCGAGGAACGTGAGGATCTGCACGGTCGCATCCCCGCTCACCAGGTTCAGGCCGAGACTGTTGGCGATCGCGGAGGGGACCTCGGCGCCGCTGCTGACCGCGGTCAGGTCGACGAACCACACGCCTCCACGATGGTGCGGGAGCTCGGCCTCGCCGATGGCGATGGCGAGGCGGG
>JANPFX010000008.1:0-2606 GCA_031423635.1 Acidimicrobiia bacterium
TTCATCGCGTCCACGCTAGTCACTCGACTCCGATTGGCTCAGTGAACGGCGAGTGAAACCGGTCATGTTGGCGTTGGGCGTTCACGGCGCAACGGTGATGTTGTCGAGTTGGGCGAGGGCCTGCTGACGCAGCGATTCGGGGAGGCGTGCGTAGTCGGCGCGCACGGCGAGGTCTTGTCCGTCGGTCAGGACGTAGGTGAGGAATCCAGCGACGAGATCAGCGGTCTGACGGTCGCTGTAAATGGTCCGTACCAGTGCAAACGTCGGCGCGGTGAGCGGGTAGCTCGCCGGCCCGTCAGCATCGAGCGGCTGATACGTCAGGTCGGCCTTGACGGTGATCTGCGAGAGTGCCGCGGTGACACCCGCCGAGGTGGGTCGCACGTACACGCCGGCCTTGTTTCGGATGGCGGCGGTCGTGAGCCCGAAACTCTTGGCGTCAGCCAGGTCGGCATACCCGATGGTGCCGTTGTTGTTGGCCAGGATCTGCGCAACACCATGGTTGCCGTCGCCTTGCGAGGAGGCCGCCGGCCACTTGATGGCATCACCGGAACCGAGCCGCCACACCCCGGGCGCAGCGAGGGTGAGGTACTTGGTGAAGTTCGACGTCGTGCCCGACCGGTCCGCACGGTGCACCACCCCGATCGCCTTGTTGGGCAGGCGTGCGTCGGGGTTCTCCGCCACGATGGCAGGGTCGTTCCATCGTTTGATGTCGCGTTGGAAGATCTTGGCCACGGTCGAAGCCGACAACGCCAAGTCATCGACCCCGTTGAGGTGGTAGGCGACGGTGATCGCTCCCGCAGTGGTCGGCACGTACAGGAACTCGCCGGCCTTGGGGCCGTCGGTATCCTTCACGGCGCTGTCGGTGCCGGCGAAGTCCGTCACGTTCCTGCCGAACTCGGACTTGCCGCGCCCCGAGCCGATGGGTCGGTACTCGATGGTGACGTTCTTGGCTGACTTGGTGAGCCCGATGATCACCGCCTTGTAATACCGGTTGGCGAACGTCGAGCCCGAACCGCGGATCGTGCCCGCCATCTGGACGATGTCGCGTGCGGCGCTCGTGACCGTGACCGCTGATGGCACCGGGCTCGACCCTGACGACACCGAGGCGGACATGACCGGGACCAGAACGAGCGCTGCGGACGCGGCGACAGCGAAACGACGGATGGACGTCATGGGCGAGCTCCTGGGAGTGGTGCATATCGCTCCTCCGAGCGACAGCGTGGCAAGCCACCCCACCACTCTGTCACTCGCACGGTAATGAGTCAATCCGGATTGAGACGTAGTCCGGGGCTGGTTGGTGCTGAGCGACGGAGTGGTGTGAGGAGCGATGTCGTGAGCACCATTGGCGTGGCCCAGTCCACGGTCTCGGAACACCTGCGTCTCCTGCGTGAAGCCGGGTGATCCAGAGTGAGATCGAAGGAGCGCGTACCCGCTACTGCGTGAACCGCACCGGCCTCCTGGCGTTCAAGGCCGCGATCGCCACGCTGTAGATCGAGCCTCGAGATCTGGAACGTGAGCTGAACGTTCGGTGGGGTGTCAGCTGGGCGATGGTCGGTGCGCGAGGTCGTGCGGTCCGGCGTGCGGGTCGAGGCCGGGCGTGGCAGGGGTGGGTGCGGGGATGGACAGGCTGAGTGCGCCGACGGTGGCACACGCGGCGGCGAGGAACGCTGCGCTCGATCGGTGGCCGGTGGTGTCGACGAGCACGGCGGCGAGGAACGGTCCCAGCGCTCCGGCGATGCCGGTGAGTAAAGCGATGGATCCCATCAGCGTGCCGAGATCATCGGGCGGGAGTGACTGCCTCGCGTAGATGCCGTCGAGCGGCGACATCGCCCCGATGGACGCGCCAGCTATCAGGACGTACACGAACGCCAGGAGCGTATGTCCACTGACGATGACGAGCAGGCAGCCGACGGCGAGCATCGCTCGCGCCGCGCGGAGGCTGGGCTGGACACCGAAGCGGGTGATGATCCGTGACAGGGGGAGGCGTCCGAGGAGCTGGGCGAACCCGCGGGCCCCGGCCAGGGTGGAGGCGCCAGTGGCGCTGAGGCCGGCGGCGACGAGGAGGGGGACCTGGTACACGAGCAGGATGGCCATCCCGGCCGTCGCGGCACACGCCGACAGTGCCAGGCGGCGGATCATCGGGACGGCGAACGCGGTGCGCACGGCGGCGATCGGCGACGTCGACGGGCGCGGGGAGCTCGTGGCCCGGGTCCGGTCGACCACCGCCATGGCGGCACCGAACGCGACGCCGATAAGCACCGCGTCGATCCGAAGCGTGGTGCGCCATCCCCACCACCGGTTGGCGAGGCCGGTGCCAGGGATGAACAGCGGTGACGAGAACGCCCCCCACACGGTGAGCCGACCGATCGACACCGTCTCCCTGCCGGGAGCGAGGCGTGCCGCGATGGACTGCGTCATGGCGTAGAAGCCGGTCGCGCCGATGATGCCCCCGGCCGAACCGAACAACAAGACGAACCTCCACGGCCCACCGGCCATCGACGACAGCCACAGCAACCCCGCCCCCGCCGTCGCGCCGGCACCGAACACGACGCGCACACCGCGCCGATCGAGCACCCGGCCAGCGGCGATGCCCAGCACCCCGGTGA
>JANPFX010000009.1:0-5290 GCA_031423635.1 Acidimicrobiia bacterium
TCCAGCCATTGCGCAGCCCGCCGTTGTACACCGCAAGACCCGCAGTGTTCGCCGGCGACGTCGTTGAGACCGCGGCGGGCGTCACCCGGGGCGCGACCTTGGATTTCGCCTTCACCGTCG
The DNA here is from genome assembly GCA_031423635.1 of Acidimicrobiia bacterium. Classification (GTDB taxonomy): domain Bacteria; phylum Actinomycetota; class Acidimicrobiia; order Acidimicrobiales; family JANYDT01; genus JANLQX01. Next base: position 121 of record JANPFX010000009.1, read on the forward strand.
CCGATGACGGCTTCGCTGGCGTGCGGCGTGACGTCGTCCGCTTCGTCGCGCCGGTCGTGACGACCAACAAGGCGGCGAGCGCGGCCACCTGTACGACGAACACGGCCGATCGGCCAGGTCTGAGGGGAAGACGACGCTGTTTCACACACTCACCTGCTTCCGCCCACCCTGGGTTGATCACCGGTCGAACGACGGCACACGAGTTTCTCGCACCCGCCGGTCCCACATCGCCGAACCGCGTTCAAGCGATCCAGGACCGGGCTCGACGAACACGCCTCAATCGCGTCGGGTCACGACCCCGACGATACGGTTCCGGCCCGTCATCGTGATCGTGCGCTCGAGGTCCGCCCGCATCGTGCGGCCGAGACGCGCCACCAGCACCGCACCGTTGACCGCTCGCACGATCGGCGCAGCCGCGGGATTGTCGATCAGAGCGTCAACGGCGACGATGGCGCGATCACCACGTGCTTCAGCGGCGCGGATCATCGCGATGATCCGATCGGTGTCGGCAACTTCGGCGCCCTCCGCAGAGATCAGCGCCAGACGACGATTGGTGTTCGAGACGCCGACAACCACCAGCCTCTCGGCGATGTCGAGCTCCGAAGCACCCGGGGTCGTCGGCACCAGGGCCAGCGATTTCCAGGACCATGAGCGGAGCTCGAACCACAGTTCCTGGTAGGGCCGTTCCGGCAGTTTCGCGAACTCGGTCGGTTCGAGGACCCACTCCTGCGGATGACGACCCGGGGCGGTTTCCTCGACCAGTTCCACCTTGCGGCCGCGCCGGAAGCGCGAACGCGGCGATGCGGCCACGGGCAACGGCCCGGGGAGAAAGGTTTCGATTGTCTCGACGCGTTCAGCGATGGTCACGATGCGCACTCCTCACCTGAGGGTTTCATCGGGGTCCCGGCCGAGGAACCTGAGCCCCATTTCGACCGGTCATCATCTTCGGCGTTGCGCTTCGTCCGGACCCACGGAGACGGTGATCCGGCGCGGTCGGTTGCGATCGACCGCCCCTGTACCTTCCACAGGACGTAGCCGGGCACTCGGGCGAGCGCCGAGAGGCCCCGCCAACCGGTGCCAGAAGCCCGCCAGCCCGCGGCGACGTGCGACCCGAGACCGGCTGCGGCGATCGCGGCGGGGAGTACCGACGCGTCGATCCGGCGACGGAACAGACTCGCCCCGACCGCGATGACGCCCGAGCCGAGCGTGAGGGCCGCAACCGTCCCGAGCGGCGGGACGAGGACGTCGATCGCCAGGTCAACGCGGCCGGCGTCGCGATCCCGCACGCCGGAGCGGAGCATCTCCATCGCCCGCGGCCGGAGTGCCGAGCGACCCCTCTCCCACCGATCGCGCTGCGACCGAGACCCCTCGTCCGTGGTCGGCATCTCGGCGAGAACGGAGGCACCGTCGACGTAGGCGATACGAATTCCCGCGTCGGCGAGATCCATCCCGTGCTCGAGATCCTCCACGAGCGACGCTGCGCGATGCGGAGCAAGCTCGAGCGCCCGGCGCGTGAACACCATGCCGTTGCCCCGAAGACCACAAGACAGGCCAAGGCTCTCCCGTCCTGACGACCGGACATCGTGGAAGCACGCGAACGCCACGGCGAGCAGCTGGGTCCGCCAGGAGTCGTCGGGATTGCGGATGCCATAGCGGACCTGGAGGGCATCCATCCCCGCCGCGATCCGTCCTGCGCACAGCGCCAACAGGTTCGGCGAGACCACCGAGTCCGCATCGACGACGACGACGGCGTCAACCCACGGATCGGCGAGCACCTGTGGCAGCACATCACTCAGGGCAAAGCCCTTCGAGCGGCGGACGTCGTCGGATCGTTCGATGACCTGCGCGCCCGCAGAACGGGCGACCGATGCGGTGTCGTCCGTGCAGTTGTCGGCGATCACGATCACGCGGAACGAATGCCTCGGATAGTCGACGGCTCGCAGGCTCGCGATCGTCTCGGTGATGCCGAACGCCTCATTGTGGGCCGGCACCACGAACGCGAAACGCACGGATCGGTCGGTATTCGTCGCCGGACGATGCCGTTTCGACGCGGCGGTGAGGATGCCCAGGTACCCGCCGGTCAAGGCCGCCGGGAGCACGACGGCGAAAGGCACCAATCGGAAGGCACGCAGGCCCATCATGGGATGTCGACGAGCAACGGCAGATTCAATCGACGGGAGGCTTGCCATGGCTCGAGAATGCGACCACGCAGGACATCGAGGGCAGTCGTGACGAATGTGGCGAGGATCGCTGCTCCGATGAGCGACGCAATGATCGAGATGAGGCTGCCCGAAACGGGAGCCACGGGAACTTCGGGAACCGTGACGACGCGGTAGCGGTAGGCGAACGCCGACTCGGCGTTCTTGAGCGAGACCCGAGCGTCCTGGAATCGGAGGTCGTACTCCTTCTGGATGTCGAGAGCCGACCGAAGCGGTGACGAGTCGGGCAGGCTCCGGGCGTCGTCCGGTGGGATGTTCAGGTCGAAGCGGAGCTGCTCGACCTTCTTGTCGGCCTCGTTCTTGGTCTCCTCGACGATCCGGAGGGCGTCTTCTGCCGGTCCGACCTCGGCCGTACGACGATCCTCGAAGTAGTTCTTGGTGGCCGCTTCGATGATCTTGGTGGCCACGACCGGATCGCCCCACAGCACCCCGATCTCGACGGTCTGCGTGTCGGGCACCTGCTTCTGTGACGCTGAGCTCGTGGTCGACACCGAAAGGCTGGCCCGGAGCTTGTCGGCGACGCCTTTTCGTTCGGCTGACGCGTCCGGCGTTCCGAACAGCTTCTCGGTAAAGCCTCGGATCACTGAAGGTACCCGACCTTCGCTGTTGCGCGAGTTCGCAACAAGAGCCAATTCGTCGACAATTCGGTAGATGTTGTTGTCGGCCTTGATCGTCGGCTCAGCGAGTGAGGCCGGTGGGTCGGCCTGGTCGGCTGACTGTCCCGGCAAGGTGATCTGACGGATCGCCGAGTCATTGCGGGCGATCAGCGTCGTTCCGGCAAAGTAAGCCTTCGGAGCGGCCAGAGCGGCCAGTGATCCCAATGCGCTTGCGACAAGGAACACGGCCGCCCATGACTTCTTGCGGCGACGGATCGAACGGAGGACAAAGCCGATCCAGAGCTTGCCCTGACCGAGGTCGAAGAGATCTCCGCCATCGATCGCCTGCGACGCCGGCGCGTTCGTCACGGCCGGGATCCCTTCGCCATCGACGGCGACAAAAGCGCAACAGTTTGGTTCGGCATGTTCAGTGTCCCTTCGAACGATACGAGGTGATCTGCGCACGTACGGCTTCCACGTCGAAAGCCTTGAGCAACACGAGATTCACCGCGTACACGCAGACATCGGCAAGCAACCGCAGCCAACTGAAGCCATAGTTCGACAGGATACGGTCGACGAGCACGACCGGGATCGACGCGGCGAGGACCCGCACGAGCGTCGCGAAGGTTCCGTCGTCCCAGGCGCGGCGGCCGAGCAGAACCAGCATGGCACCGGCGACGAACACTTCGTTCGCGGCAGCAGCGAACCCGGCGACGACGCCGGCCCCTCCGAGGCCGAACCATCCGACGCCGGACCGCTGGAAGGCCAGGTTGAGTACGGCATTGAGGACGACCCCCATCAGCGCGACCCGCACGCCGACCCATGCCCGGCCGAGCGACTGGAGGAACACGCTCGCCATCGTGATGAAGTACGTCAGGGCGAGCACGAGGGCCAGCAGTCGGAGGCTCGCCACGGACGGTCGGAACTGGTCCCCCTGGAGTCCGACGACGACGTCGGCGTTGAGGGCCAGCAGAACCGCCGACGGAATGCCGAACACGATCGCGAACTCGAATGCGCGCCGGGCGAGCGCGTAGAGCTCCCGGGTGGACCGCGTGGCCGCTCGCGAGGCCAGCGGCATCAGCACCCAAGGGATCAACGGGCCGACGGCGAACGCCAGCGATGCCAGGTTCTGCGACGCGCCGTAGTAGCCGACCTCGGTCTTGCCCACGAGGAAGCGCATGATCGTCACATCAAGGAACATCGCGCCGCCGGCGACGATGATTCCGGCCGAATAGGGGATGCTCGCACGAAGGACCGGCGCGAACGCTCCCTGGGTCGGCCGTACCCGCAGACGCAGCGAGTGGCGGGCGAGGACGCCGAGGGCGACCGTCTTGATGCCCTCTGCAGCGACCCACCCGGCGGGAACGGCGACCGGCCCGATGCCGGCGCGTATTCCGCCCAGCACGAGCACCGCCCACAGCACCTTGCTGGGCAGCGTCACCCGGCGGATGCCGGACACCGCGCCGACGGCGTGAAGGCACGCGGCGAAGAGCTCGCCGGTCTGGATCAGGAACCGGTTGATCCCGAACAGCAACGCCAGAGCCAGTTCCAGCCGAGGCTTGCCGATGCCGGTCAACACGGCAAGGGCGGCGGCGACGGCGAGCGCGGAGGTGATCAGCCGGAACACGATGACGGAGGGCAGGAACTCGCGGGCATGGTCCGGCCGGACGGCGACCTCCTTACGGATGTAGGTGTCGAACCCGAAGGCGATGAACGACAACAGCAGCGACATGGTCGCCTCGGCGCCACGGACCGAACCCCAGCGTTCGGGCCCGAGCCACCGGGGAACGATGAGCAGGACGGCGAAACCGATGAGGAGTGTGCTGCTCAGCGAGAACCCGAGCGTGACCGCATTCCCGAGGGCGTTGGCGGCATCGGACGCGTTGTCGTCGCGTCTCGGTGCGGGATCGCTCGGCCCCTCGAACTCGAGCGAGGCGCCCATCGCCTCCGAAGGAACGTACGGGTTCGTGGAAAGGTACGCCGCGAACGGCTCCCAGTCACTCCGTGGTTTCGTACCGGCCATGGGGTGCCGATTCCTACCGTGTCAACGAATTTTGGGATGCCGAACGGCTCCGCCAGGCACGCCAGGCAATGCGGGCGAACTTCCGGTCGTTGACGAGGTACCGCTGCCAGAGGCGGCGGGGGTCGCGAGACAGTCGGTAAGTCCATTCGAGTCCGGCGCTGCTCATCCATCTCGGGGCCCGCTTCTGTTTGCCCACGAGGAAATCGAACGTTGCGCCGACCCCGATCGCCACTGCCGGTCGGTACCGGTTCACGTAGCGGCCGAGGGCGATCTCCTGCTTCGGGCTGCCGAGGGCGAGGAGAAGGAGATCGGGTCGGGCGGCACGGACAGCT
>JANPFX010000010.1:0-21026 GCA_031423635.1 Acidimicrobiia bacterium
TCGACGCGAGCCATCTCGGTGCGGAGCGCGGCGAGCAGAGCGCTGGAGAGGGCGTTTCGCTGCCTCGGCCGGTTCAGCGTGAGCGTCGCAACGCGTTCGGCGACGTCGACCAGCAGCACCGGTGCGGAAGGTTGGCGGGAATCCATCCGACCATGGTGGCGGAAGGGGGCTTCCGTCAGCGAAACGGGTTCCAGCGCCCGAGAAGCGGATCCTCCCTCTTCCGGTCGATCGTGAGCGAGAATCTTCGGTGTGGGAGGTAAGGACGCTCAGCGACGCCGCCAGAAGCAGCGGCGCGAACAGGCGAACCGGACGCCGGCCAGGCCGCAGGCGCGTCCTGATCGGTTCCAACGCTCCGATCGGCGAGGGTGCTCACGTCGTGCGCTCGTCACCGCCGTCCTCCTCGTACTTGTCGTGGCGTTGATCATCCCGGTGGCCGTGAGCCTGAACATCGTGGGTCGGTCGGTTCCGCCGATCACCCAGCAGCCCGGTGCCCGTCTGGTCCGCGACGAACCGGCCGTTCCGAACACCCGGGTCCTCACCCGTCCCCCCCAGTGAAAAACTCGATCTCCTATGCGCGCCTCATACCTTCATCCCCGCCTGGCACACTTCGGCACGACCATCTTCGCGGAGATGTCGCAACTGGCAACCGCGACCGGATCGATCAACCTCGGTCAGGGCTTTCCCGACACTGACGGTCCACACCTGGTCAAGCAGGCGGCGATCGACGCGATCGCGTCCGGCCGCGGCAATCAGTATCCGCCGGGGCCCGGCATCCCTGAGCTCCGGCGCGCCATCGCTGATCATCAGCGCGCGTACTACAGCGTTGACCTCGATCCGGACACCCAGGTGCTCGTCACCTGCGGGGCGACCGAGGCGGTCGCCGCCACCCTGATCTCGCTGCTCGGCCCCGGCGACGAGTGCATCCTGCTCGAGCCGTTCTACGACTCATACCCGGCGGCGGTCGCCATGGCCGGAGCGACCGTGGTTCCGGTGACTCTGCACCCGCCGACCTTCCAACCCGACATCGACGCGATCCGCCGCGCGGTCACCGAGCGCACGCGCGTGATCGTCATCAATTCGCCCCACAATCCGACGGGAACCGTCTTCACCGATGACGCGCTCGCGGGCATCGCCGCCATCGCCATCGAACACGACCTCATCGTGCTTTCCGATGAGGCATACGAACACCTCACCTTCGATGGGGTGGGGCATGCCCTGATTTCCAAGCTTCCGGGCATGGCCGATCGGACCGTCACGATCGGTTCGGCGGGGAAGTCGCTCTCGTTCACCGGCTGGAAGGTCGGTTGGGCAACGGGATCGGCCTCGCTGATCAGCGCCGTCCGCACCTCGAAACAGTTTCTGACCTTCGTGTCGTCAGGACCGTTCCAATACGCAGTGGCCACAGGTCTCAACGAGTTGGGTCCTGACTACTTCGACGGTCTTGCCGCCGGCCTGGCGTCGAAACGGGATCGGCTCGTCGGCGGGCTGCGGTCGCTCGGGCTCGAGGTGTTCGTCCCGAGCGGCACCTACTTCGTATGCGCCGATATCGCTGCGCTCACGTCGGATGACGGTCTCACCTTCTGCCGGGCGCTCCCACATCGATGCGGTGTCGTGGCCATCCCCACCTCCGTGTTCTACGCCACGCCGGGAGCCGGCGACACGATCATCCGGTTCGCGTTCTGCAAACGCGACGAGGTGATCGACGAAGCGGTCGCGCGGTTGGCCACGCTGAACCCGTAGCGGCGCGAGCCGGATCCGTCACTTCGTCCGGGTTCGGAACCATGCAACGGTGTCGCGGTAGGTCTGCTCGAGGCGCGTTGCGCTGATCCCGAAGGTGTTCGTGAAATCGGACGAGTCGAGGTCGAACGGTGCTGCGAACTGGTACTCGACTTCGCGGAGCTCTCGCAACATCGGAACGACGAGCCCACCGATGGTGAGCGCGACGCTCGGCATTGCTCGTGTCTTCACCATGGGCACACCGGCGGCCCGACACAGTCCGGCGACGATCTCGCGCTGCGTCTGGGCGGGGGCAGTCGGTACGTGCCAGGCGCGCCCGAGGGCCCGCTCGTCGGTCCCGAGAACGGCCATCGCGACGCCGACGTCACCCATCGCCGTGACTGCATGAGCGGTATCGAGCTTGCCCAGAAGGCTCACGGCCTTGCCGGCGAGCAGGTTGTCGACGACCCGATCGCCCATGCTGGCGCCGAGCACACGGGGGCCGATGAAGTCGCTCGCCCGCCCTTCGGTCACGCGGACCCGGCCGGCCCGGTGAGCTTCGATCGCCTGCTTCCACATCGCCGCGCGGACCTGACCCTTCCTGCCCGGTGAGGCCAGCGGGTCGGTCTCCTTGAAAGGACGGGTAGACGGCCCGTATCCGTAGAGGTTGCTCATGGTGACGAGCACGGCACCGTGCTTCTCGGCCGCGGCCAAGAGGGCGGCGGCGATCGGCGGCCACTCGGAGACCCACTTGTTGTATGGCGGGTTGGCGCAGTTGTAGATGGCTGCCGCATCGCGGGTCGCGTGGAGGACGGCCGCTGCGTTCGATGCGTCGGCTTGCTCGCGCTCCACTCCGGCTGGCATCTCGCCGTTGCCGCTCCGGGTGACGGATCGAACGGCGCGTCCCCTGGCGAGGAGCTCCGTTGCTGTCGCATGGGCGACCGGTCCGGCTCCGATGATGACGTGTGTTGACATGGTGACTCCTTCAGGACGAGAGCACTGCTCTTTATTGGGAACACTGTTCACGATTCCTTGGAGAAAGTCAAGAGCAGTGCTCTCGAAATGTTCCGATGCTCTTGTTCTTGCCGGGCACGGCAGTTAGGCTCGTGCCATGAACGCTGCATCCGTCCGCTCCCGGGTACGGGCTGAACTCGTCGACGAGATCAAAGAGGCGGCCCGCCGACAGCTCGCCGTCGAAGGGGCCGCCGCACTGTCCCTGCGCGCTGTCGCTCGGGAAATGGGCATGGTGTCGTCCGCCGTGTACCGCTACTTCCCGAGCCGCGACGACCTTCTCACCGCGCTCATCGTCGATGCGTACAACGCCATGGGGGAACGCGTCGAGGAGGCCGAGTCAGCCGTTCGCGGGAGTGACTACCGGGGCCGGTGGATGGCGGTCTGCCACGCCGTGCGTGACTGGGCTCGCTCGACTCCCCACGAGTACGGGCTCGTCTTCGGCACCCCCGTGCCGAAGTACGCAGCACCCGCCGACACGATCCCGCCGGCCATGCGGGTCACCGTGGTCCTCGTACAGATTGTGGCCGATGCCGTCCGCGCCGGAGTCCTTGTCCTCGACCGGGAGCCGATACCGAAGGCCGTTCGGGCCGACCTGGCGCCGATCCGCACGTTCTTCAGCGAGCGCGGGGCCACCGTCGATGACGACCTCATCGTGCGGTCGATCATGGCGTGGACGCACATCTACGGTGCCATCAGCTTCGAGTTGTTCGGCCATCGGGTGGGCACCGTGACCGAGCACGACGGCTTCTTCGACCACGAGATGCGGCGGATGGCGGCGTTCGTCGGATTGTGACACCGCCGAGTTCTGGCCGGTCGGGCCCGTCCAACGTGGCGTTCCGGACCGCGAAGTGAGAAACTAGGGCCCATGCCGAATGCCACCTTCACCGCCATGGACGTGTCGACCCGCGAGGAGTGGCTCGAGATCGGAGCCCAGACCTCGGCCAACCAGGGCCGTGTCGCCGAGCGGGTGCTCGGTCTACTCCGGTCGCTGGCCGACATCTCCGATGGGTTCGTCACCGATCAGCTGACCCACTGTCTCCAGACCGCGACGATGGCCGAGCGCACGGGTGCAGACGACGAGGTCGTCGTCGCCGCGCTGTGCCACGACATCGGCAAGGCCATCAGCGTGCCGAACCACCCGGCCATCGGTGCGTCGATCCTCGAGCCGTATGTGCGCCCCGAGGTGCATTTCATGATCGCCGCCCACCAGGACTTCCAGGGCAAGCACTACTACGCGCACTTCGGTATGGATTCGAATGCCCGCGACAAGTACCGCGACAACCCGGCGTTCGACCTCGCCGCCAAGTTCGCCGATGAGTGGGATCAGAAGGCCTTCGATCCGGACTACGACACGCTTCCGCTCGAGCACTTCGAAGCCCGGCTCCGCGAAGTGTTCGCCAAGCCGAAGTTCCTCGCCAAGAGCTGAGCCGCCGACCCGGCGGCGACCGCGACGACGTGGCGTCGTCGCGCCGAAGCTCGACGATACTGGGCAAGCCTATGCAACGACTCGCGCTCTATCTCCAGGACAAGCATCCGATCCGCTACGAGATCGAGATGGCGAAGTACGCCGAGGAGAAGGGTTTCACCGAGATCTGGCAGGCCGATACCCGCCTGGCCCGCGACTGCGTGGTGCTGATGAGTGCCCTGGTGACGGAGACCAGGCGGCTGCGCATCGGATCGGGGGTGTTGCCGATCTGGTCCCGCAACCCTGCCGTGATCGCCGCCACCTGGTCGACGATGTGGGAGCTGGCGGGGCTCACCGCCGACGGGCAGAGCCGGGTGATGCTCGGACTCGGTGCTTGGTGGGAGCCGATCTGTTCACGGATCGGCCTCGAACGGCGCAAGCCGCTTCAGGCGATGCGCGAACACATCGAGGCCCTCCGCCAACTCTTCACCATGGAGGAGGTCACGTATCGGGGCGAGTTCGTGAAGCTCGACCGGATTCGCCTCGACGTCGCCTACGGCGACCTGTCCCCCCGGGACATCCCGCTCTACATCGGCGCCACCGGTCCGAAGATGATGGAGCTGACCGGTGAGATCTGCGACGGCGCAGTGCTGAACTACGTCGTGTCGACGGACTACATCCGCGATGCCGTCGGACAGCTCGCCGTCGGCGCGGCCAAGGTCGGCAAGACGATCGACGAGATCGACCGTCCCGAGCTGTTGGTCTGCTCGCTCAGTGACGACGATCCGGACGAAGCGGTGATGACCGGGAAAAGTCTGCTCGCGTACTATCTCGGCACTGAGCCCCACATTCAGGAGGCATCTGGCGCGGATCCCGAGCTCATCGCCCGGATCCAAGAGGTCGTCGGCTGGCCGGCAACGGAGGCCGACTACCGCAAGGCGGCCGCCCTCATCCCGGAGTCCCTCGTGCGGAACCTCATGGCGGTCGGCACGAGCACCCAGTGCCGGGACAAGGTCGCCGAATACATCGACGCCGGGGTGACCTGTCCGATCCTGTATCCGATGATGCCGAGGATCGAAGACGTGGTTCACGCTTTCGCCGGATGGGATCGCTCATGATCTGCTCACGGCGGCGACGATCGAGCAACGCGTTCGCAGGTTGGGCAGTCGCGTCGTGATCCTCGTCGAGAACGGATGCGTCGTCACGATCGACGATGCCAACACAATGCACGACCCCGGCTGGGTGCTCATCGACGGCGACACGATCGTCGACGTGGGAGACGGCGCCGCCCCGGCATCGGCTCGACGTGACGCGACCGAGGTCATCGATGCCGACGGCTGCGCGGTCATGCCGGGCATGGTCAACAGCCACACCCACCTGTTTCAGACGTTCTTCCGCGGACTCGGTGACGACAAGCGTCTGCTCGACTGGCTGCGCGAATACATCTGGCCGGGAGCCGAAAACCTGACCGCTCGCGACGTGGAGCTCGCCGCCTCGGTCGGCATGGTCGAGAATCTCCGCAGCGGGGCGACAAGCGTGCTCGACCACCAGTACGTCCATGCTGACCCCGGGTCCGACGCCGCGGCATGTGCGGCAGCGCAAAGGATCGGCGTCCGGTACTACCTGGCACGCGGCTGGGCGGATCGGAACTACCCGGTGCGGCTGCAGGAGACGCCGACGGAGATCCACGATCGAGGGGCCGCGCTCGCCAAGGAGTGGCATGGTGCGGCGAACGGCCGCATACGGGTAGGGCACGCGCCGCTGATCCCGTGGGGATGTTCCGACGACTCGATGCGAAGCCTTGCCGCCCAGTCGACGGCGTGGGGCGGTGGCCTGCACACCCACTGCGGGGAGACGCGTGAGGAGGTGGCGCTTTCACTCGACGAACGCGGAATGCGACATATCCCGTGGCTCGCATCGGTGGGAGCGCTCGGACCCTCCACCCAGCTCGCCCACTCCGTCTGGCTCGACGATGACGAGCTGCGGATCATCGCCGACTCTGGCGCCAGCGTCGCCCATTGCCCGGTGAGCAACATGTACCTCGCCTCGGGCGTCGCCCGGATCCCGGAGATGCTCGCCATGGGAATTCCGGTCGGACTGGCATCGGATGGTCCCGGCTCGAACAACCGCCAGGACCTCTTCGAGGCGATGAAGGTCGCCGTGCTGCTCCAGAAGGTGCACTCGCTCGACCCGATGATCCTCCAGCCGGAGGACGCTCTGCACATGGCGTGCCGGGGTGGGGCCCAGGCCTTCGGCATGGCGGACACGATCGGGATGATCGAGCCCGGTCGGAAGGCCGATCTCGTCGTCGTCGACCTGCGATCGGTGTTCGTTGCGCCCGTCCATCGCGTCCTCAGCGCACTCGTGTTCAACGCGACGCCGCGAGACGTTCGTGATGTGATCGTCGACGGTCGGGTCGTTCTCCGCGATCGCGAAGTCCTCACTGTCGATGAGCAAGAACTCCTGGCCGAGGCATCCGAGGCGGCACGAAATCTCTTCTGCCGGGCCGGCATCAGTTCCCGGATCAGCCGGTAGCGGGCGTTCGGGCCGATGACTGGAGGTCGTCCGTTCGGTCGGTGGCTCGCCGGTGACGGGTCCGAGATCGTGCTCCACACGGAATCCGCGGGCTTCACTCGGGGACTCATCAGAGAGCGTATCGACGGACTTCGTGAAGCGATTCTCGGCGCCCTCTCCGACCGTGCCGGGCTCGTGGTCGTCATCGGACCGAACGATGACCACACGCTGTGTGCGTCGGTCGCCGGGCAGTTGGCGGGTCGCCTCACCGCCGTCGTCGATCCTCGGTCGGCGGGAGAGGTCGAGCGAGTGCTGGCGACCAATGATGTTGCGGCGGTGCTCGTCGTTCGCGGCGCTTCCGTGAACGTGCCGCCCGGCGCCGCATGTCTCGACGTCGATCAACTCATCGCGGCTGTCGATCACGAGGTGGAGGCGGATGACCATCCCGACGGTTCGACGGGGCGGCTGTCCGACGGCTTTGCCCCGCGAACGGGCGATTGTGTCGTGTTGTTCTCGAGCGGGAGCACGGGGATGCCGAAGGGCATCGTCCGCTCCCACGAGTCGATGCTGCGCACCTGGTCGGCAGGTGAGCTCCGTGCATTGGAGAAGGATCCGTGCATTGCGGTCGCCGGTCCGCTCGGCTACGTGTCCTCGCAGCTGATCGTCCATCAGGCGTGGCGTTCCGGTGTGCCGATCGCGTTGTTCGACGGCGTAGGTTCCGGACTGGTTGGATTCGTTGCGTTCATGAAGCGCGCCGGCGTCACGATGATGAGCTCCCAAGTCGCTCCCTACCGATCGATGCTCGAACTTCCCCAATTCGGAGAAGTGGGCTTGCGTTGGCTCTCGCTGTGGGGAGAGCCCCTTCTGGGTCGCGACTTCGAGCGCCATCGGGTCGTGCAGCCGCGATGCCACCTGATGTTCGGCTACGGCTCGACCGAAATGATGGTCGCGGGGTGCAAGGACAGCGCACCGGGCGCGTTCGCCGAATCGCCGGCCCGCTTCCACCCCTTCGTCGACGTGCTTCTCGCGGTGGAGGGCGCCGAACCCGCTGTGGAAGGCGGGTCGACCGGAGAACTGCTGGTGCACAACCCGTGGTTGGCAACGGGCTACCTCGGTGACGCCGAGAAGACCGCGGCCACATTCGTCGAGCGCGACGGACGTCGGTGGGCGAGGACCGGTGATCGGGTCACGCTGTATCCGGACCGAACGTTCGAGCTTCACGGGAGAGTGGACGACCGCTTGAAGGTGCTCGGCAACAACGTCGAACCGTCGGCGGTAGAGGCGGTGTTGACATCGCTTCCCGATATCGCCGACGCTGCAGTGGTCGGTGCCGACCGACCCGGCGGTGGCGTCAGACTCGCAGCGTTTGTCGTGCGCCGGGACGGTCTGCGTCAAGACGTTTCGGAGCTACGCCGAGCGGTGGCCGCAGCGCTCCCGGCCTACGCAGTACCGGCCACGTGGACCCTGCTCGACGCGCTGCCGCGCCTCGCCACCGGGAAGATCGACCGCCCGCTTCTGCGTCGACAAGCAGAATCCTTCCGCTACTCGGTCAATCCGGATGTGCGGCCGACCAACGACATCGAGCTCACGGTTCTGCGGCACGTCGGTGACCTGCTGGGCATTGAAGAAATCGGAATCGACGACGACCTGATGGACCTCGGCCTCGACTCACTCATGCTGGCTGAACTCCAGGTGCGCCTGGTGGGAGTGCTTCCCGTCCCTCCGACGCTCACGGCGATGGCCAAGGCGCCGACCGTCCGGGCGATCGGCGCGTCGGCGGGCGGTGACTCCGTCCTCGTTCCGCTCGATGACGATGGCCTCGCCGGCCGGACTGTGGACGAACGGATCCGCATCGTCTTGGTGCCCGGGGCGGGCGCGAGTGTGCTCTACCTGCGGCCCCTGGCCCGGCGACTGGGCCGCATGGCCAGGGTGAGCGCAGTCCCTGCGGCCGAGTTCGAGACCATCCCCCGACTGGTGAAAGCGACAGTTGCGGCGCTGGTCGCCGACGGTTGCCTCACCAATGACGGCGGTGTCGTGTTTGTCGGACATTCGTGGGGCGGGTTGGCGGCGCTCGAACTCGCGCGGGGCGCGATCTCGGCCGGGCTGGAGGTGTTCGGTGTGGTGCTCCTCGACACCCCGGTGCCGGAGTCGCGGCGGTTCATCGAGCGGCTGAGAATCCGCTTGCGCCTCCACGACCGATGGTCGACCTCTCGCGCCGCTCGACGTCCGGCGGTCCTGCCATCCGCGGCCCCGACCCGGGCCCTGTTCTCGATTGTCGGAGACCAGACGTTTCACGCACAACTGCGCGATGCGAGCGCCCGGCGTTGGCGGCCGATCTCGTGTCCCTGCCACCTCGTGGTGAGCGACTTGGCGAGTGCCGTCGATCCCGACGGGTGGCGGCCGTTCTTCCCTGCCGGGATGTCGGTGTCCACGGTTTCGGCGGGACATACCTCGATGGTCGCGGAGCCGGTCGTGGCCGACGTCGCCGACGCAACGTCCGGCGCGGTCGCCGGCTGGCTCCGAGCACGACGCAGGTCCGACGGAGCGGCGCTCGGCTCAGTTTCCTCCAGCCCGTAGGATCTCGCCCATGGCTCGGATCTCTGCGTACCACCGGCCGTCTTCTCTCGAGGACGCTCTTGCACTGCTGCACCGGTCGACGGTCCGCACCGTCGTGCTGGGCGGTGGCACCACCGTCGTCCCTTCCCGATTCGACGTACCGACCGAGGTCGTCGATCTCCAGTCATGTGGACTCGCCGGCATCGTGGTCGACAACTCGACGGCCCGCATCGGCGCAACCACCACCCTCGACACGATCTCCGACCATGATGCGATGCCGTTCGTCCTGCGCGATGCGGCTCGTCGCGAACTGCCGAGCACACTTCGCACCCTGGCGACGATCGGAGGAGTCGTGGTCGGGCGTCATGACGAGAGTGAGTTGCTCGCCGCTCTGCTCGCGTTCGACGCCCTTGTCACCTTCGTGAACGCAACTGGAGCGCACACCCGCTCGCTCGAAGATGCGCTGGCCGACCCATCTGTGCTTCATTCCGCGATCGTCACTGCCATCGAGGTGCGGAGCGACGGTAGTGCTTCTGCTGCCCGAACCGGTCGGACGCCCCATGACTCACCCATCGTTGCGGTGGTGGGGCGCCGCCGGCCTGACGGATCGGTCGTTGCCGCCGCGACCGGTGTTGCGACTACGCCCGTCCTGATCGACGATCCGGGTGCCATCGATCCACCCGGTGACTTTCGTGGATCGACCGAGTACCGACGGATGCTTGCTGTCGAGTTGACCGCTCGGGTCATCACGGCACTCGAGGTGTTGGCATGAGCGCGGCGATCACGATCAACATCACGCTCGACGGTGCCGCGCGCACCTTCAGTGTTGCCCCCCACGAGACCCTGCTGCGCCTTCTGCGCCGGGAAGGAATCTGGTCGGTACGGTTCGGTTCCGACACGGGTGAAACCGGTGCTGCTGCGATCCTCTTCGACGGACGGCTGGCGTCGGCCGACGTGATCCTGGCCGCCCAGGCCGATGGTCACGAGATCACCACCGTGGAGACCTTCAATCAGCTGGGCGACGAACTGCACCCGATCCAGAAGGCCTTCATGGTCACCGGCGCGTTGCAGTCCGGTTACTCGGCCGGCCCGATGATGCTCGGCACACTCGCCCTGTGCCGAAGGAATCCGAATCCCTCGGAGGTCGAGATCCGCGACATGTTGAGCGGGATCCTCGATCGGGAGACGGCGTTCGTGAAAGTCGTCGAGTCGGTGCAGAGGGCAGCCGCATTGCTGCGCGGTGAAGCGGTCACGGAATTCCGGCCGATCATGCTCGAACCGATGACCGACGGCACGACCCCCATCGTCTACGACCCGGCCAGCCCCAAGGTGGTCGGGTCGGCGGCCGTTCCGCGGGTGATCCCGAGCCGCGATGTCCCAGTCATGCAGGTGGTCGGCAAACCCGAGATCAAAGTCGACGCGCTCCGACTCGTGCGGGGGAACAGCGCGTTCGTCGACGACATCGACATGCGCGACATGTTGTTCGCCCGGCTCGTCCGGTCACCCCACGCACACGCCCGGATCGTGTCGATCGATGATTCGCTGGCGCGGGCTCTGCCGGGTGTCCGGGCGGTCCTCCATCACGGCAACACCCCGCAGGTGAAGTACGCGAGCGGCGGGCAATCCTGGCCGAACCCGTATCCGTGGGATCAGGTCAGCTTCGACGACATGGTTCGTCACGTCGGTGACCGCGTGTGCGTGGTCGCCGCGGACTCGATCGAGATTGCTGAGGAGGCCTGCGCACTCATCGAGGTGGTCTACGAGGTGCTGCCGTTCAACCTCGACGAACGCGTCGCCGAAACTGCTCCGAAGGTCCACGCCGAAACCAACACCGTCGGTATCGAAGATGCCGACCGCAACCTCGTGCATCACATCGTCGGGCGCACCGCCGATTGCGAGCCCTACTTTGCCGATCCCGCCAACAAGGTGTTCGAGCAGACCTTCCGGGTCCATCAGGTGCAGCAGACCCCTATCGAGCCGCACATCGCCATCTCTTGGCTCGATGAGGACGAGCGTGTTGTCATCCGCACCAGCACGCAGGTGCCGTTCCACGTCCGCCGCATGGTGGCACCGCTCATCGGCAGGGCGGTCAAGGACGTTCGGGTCATCAAGCCCCGCATCGGCGGAGGCTTCGGCGCCAAACAGGAGATGCTGATCGAGGACATCGTCGCCCACTTGGCGATCCTCACCCGACGTCCCGTCAGGCTGGAACTCGACCGGGCCGAAGAGTTCTACGCATCGCGTACCCGGCACCCTCAGACGATCACCTTCAAGAGTGCTGTTGCCGCTGACGGCACCCTTTTGGCCCAGAAGATGACCGTCATCGCCAACACCGGCCCCTACGGCACCCATGGCTTCACCGTGCAGATGGTCACCGGGCTTCGCGGCCTCTCGAGCTACAACGCAAAGGCCAAGGACTACGACTGCAAGGTGATGTACACGAACATCCCGGTGCCCGGCGCGTATCGGGGCTACGGCGCGCCGCAGGCTGAGTTCGCGTTGGAGAACCACATGGAGGACATCGCCGACGCTCTCGGCCGTGACGCCATCGACTTCAAGCGGCAGAACTGGGTGAAGCGAGGCGACCGGATGGACATCGTCCTCCGGCTCGGCGAACGCGGTGGCGTGGAAGGTGACATCCCCGACGAAGACCTGCCGATGGTCATGTCGAGCGGCATCGAGGAGTGCATGGCCCAGGGCATGCGTTCGATCGGATGGCACCGTCGAACCGATCCGGCGTGGGTCGCTCCCGTCGATCGGCCGCACATCCGTCGTGGCATCGGCTTCGCCTTCTGCATGCACGGCACGGCGATTCCCTTCATGGACATGGGTGGCTGCTCGATCAAGATCAACGACGACGGTTCGTTCAACGTGCTGTCGGGCGCGGCCGACCTGGGAACCGGTGCCGACACCGTGCTTGCCCAGATTGCCGCCGAAGTGCTCGGAGTGCCGATCGACGACGTGAAGATGTACTCGGCCGACACCGATCTGACTCCGTTCGACGTCGGTGCCTACGCATCGTCGACCACCTATATCTCGGGGCAGGCGGTCAAGAAGGCGGCCGACGAACTGCGGATGAAGATCAAGCGACGTGCCGCGCAGATGCTCGACGTCGAGCAGGAATGCTCGATCACGTTGCGCGACCGTCGCGCGTGGGCTCCCGACGGTCGATCCGTCTCACTCGAGGACGTCGCGCTCGACTCGCTGCACACGAAGGACCACGAGCAACTCATGGGCATCGGATCGCATGTGTCGACCGAGTGTCCCCCACCGTTCGCCGCGCAGTTCGCCGAGATCGAAGTCGACGTGACGACCGGACAGGTCACCGTCACGAAACTGGTCATGGCGGTCGACTGTGGTGTCGCCATCAACCCGGTCACCGCGTCGGGCCAGATCGAGGGCGGCATGCTCCAGGCGCTCGGCTACGCGCACACCGAGGAGTTCGCCTTCGACGAGAACGGCCGGATGATCAACGACTCGTTCGGCCCGTACAAGATCTACCGGGCCGACGAGATGCCCGACATCGAGGTGTTCCTGGTGCAGACCATGGAGGACTCCGGTCCCTTCGGCGCGAAGGCGGTCGCCGAGATTCCGAAGGACGGTGTGGCCCCGGCCCTTCGTGCAGCGATCAAGAACGCGACGGGTGTTGCCATCAACGACATCCCGTTCACTCCCGAACGGGTCTGGCGGGCTCTGCAGAGCGCCTCGATCGGCAAGTAGTTCACGCCGATGCTGATCGAGGCCGACTGGGTACTTCCCGCCTGGGACGCGGAGCCTTTGCGCAATGCTGCGGTCCGGGTGGTCGGTTCGACGGTCGACGCGGTGGGCGACGCTGCGGCGCTCCGTGTACAACACCCCGGTGACGAGGTCGTGGCCAAAGCGGGTTGTGCGATCCTTCCGGGTTTCGTCAATGCCCATACCCATCTCTACGGCACGCTCGCCCATGGGATTCCCGTCGACCCGGTCGACTCCTTCTGGAGCTTCTTGGCCGATTACTGGTGGCCGAAGGTCGAGGACCGCCTCGACCACGACATGATCGTCGCCGCCACCGAGTGGGTCTGCGTCGAGATGCTCCGCACCGGCACCACGTCGTTCTACGACATCCTCGAAGCCCCGCACGCGCTCCCCGGTGCCCTCCTGGCCCAGAAGGAGGTCGTCGAACGCTGGGGGCTGCGAGGAGTTCTGTCGTTCGAGGCCACGGAGCGGGTGAGCCGTGAGAACGGCGCGCTCGGCCTCCGCGAGAACCACTCGCTGATCGAGGCGTGTCGCCTCGACGCGTCGTCGCTCGTTTCGGGTGCGGTGTGCTTCCACACCACCTTCACCTGTCCCGAGTCGTTCATCAGGAGCGCGTTCTCACTCGCCGAGGAACTCGACGTCTTCATCCACGCCCACGTCAACGAAGGCGTCCACGAAGCAGAGTGGAACCTGCGCGAGCGGGGTATGCGGACCTTCGAGTGGTACGACTCGATCGGGGTGCTCTCCCCGCGCTTCCTGGCGTCGCAATGCGTGCAGGTCTCCGATGTCGAACGGGCACTGATCGCCGAACGCGGGGTCCGGGTCAGCCACATGCCGATGGCCAACGGCGAGGTCGGCGGCGGCATTGCACCCATCCCGGAGCTGCTTGCCGCGGGAGTCACCGTCGGCCTCGGGTCCGACGGCTACGTCAACGATCAGTTCGAGGAGATGCGGTCGGCCTTCCTCCTCCACAAGGCCCGGCTGCTCGACCCGGCGGCGATGCCGGGGCGCGACGTGCTGCGGATGGCCACGCAGGGCGGAGCGGAATCGATCGGCCTGGCCAGGGTCGGACGGCTCGAGCACGGTTGGGCCGCTGATCTTCAGGTGGTCGACATCCGGACTCCGACACCCGTCACCGCCCGCAACCTCGTCGATCAGCTCGTGCTGTGGCGGAGTGGTCAGCACGTGCGCGACGTGATGGTCGCCGGCGGGTTCCGGACGCAGAACGGGGAGGTCATCGGGGCCGACGTCGAGAAGCTTCGTGCACGTATGAACGAGCAGTCCTGGCGATTGTGGAGCGCCGCATGAGCGGCCTGGGCTCAGGGGAAACCGGTCTTCTGTCCGAGGAGCGCGTGGCTGCGGTCGTGCTGTGCGAGCTCGAAGCCGGACGCGCCCTGGTTGTGGCGACGGTGCTCGCTACCTCGCGATCGGTGCCGCGTCGCGCCGGGTCGAAGATGATCGTGTTCGTCGACGGGCGAACCGTCGGGTCGGTAGGTGGTGGCGAACTCGAACAGCGGGTGATCCGCGACGCGATGCGGTCCTTCAGGGCTGATGACCCGGAGGCGGGCACGATTCGTACGTGTACCTATGAGCTTGTCGACGTTGCTTCCGGCGATCCGGGAGTCTGCGGAGGAGTGACCGAAATCATCATCGAGCCGAAATACCCGAACCCCACGCTGCTGATCATCGGGTGCGGACACGTCGGTCGTGCCGTCGCCGACCTGGCGTCGTGGCTCGGGTTCCGAGTCGTCGCCAACGACGATCGAACCGAACTCGCCACTGCTGCCCTGATGCCGGGCGCTTCGGTCGTTGTCGCCGGACCGGTGACCGATGCCCTGGCCGTCGCCAACCTCGATCATCGTTCCGCCGTGGTGGTGGTGACCAGGAATGTCGCCGTCGATCTCGTCGCCCTGCCCGAGGTGTTGCGCACCACGGCCGGCTACATCGGGCTCATGGGGAGTCGACGGAGGTGGCAGGTGACCGCAGAGCAACTGGCGGCTGCCGGTGTTGACGCCGAGCAACTCGCTCGGGTCCAGACGCCGATCGGTGTCGAGATCGGAGCGGAGACTCCCGAGGAGATCGCGGTGTCGATCATGGGTTCGGTCGTATCCGCTCGTCGCCTCGCGCCAGGCCCTGTGGGCGATGCCCAAGACTGACGACACGCTCGTCGCCCTCCGCGGCGCGGGCGATCTCGGGACCGGCGTGGCATGGCGACTGCGTGCCGCCGGGTTTCGCGTGATCGCACTCGAGCTCGGTGAGCCGCTCACCGTTCGGCGCACGGTCTCGCTTTCGTCGGTCGTGGCCGATCCGTCCGGTACTTCGACGATCGAAGGCCGCCTGGTGGCCCGGCTCGTGGCGACGACCTCGGAGGCGCAGGCGCTGGCCATCGAAGAGGATGTCGTCCCGGTGATGATCTCCTCGGTCCTTCCCGAGGATCTCCGCGCCGACGTCGTCGTCGACGCGCGGTTGGCGAAACGACCGCTTGACTGCAGGCTTGGCGATGCCCCGTTCGTCGTCGGACTCGGACCCGGATTCGTCGTGGGGGAGCACTGCCATGCGGTGATCGAGACGCAACGTGGTCCGCGTCTGGGCCGAGTGCTGTGGGAGGGTTCGGCTGCACCCAACACGGGCAACCCGGGTTCCGTCGGAGGGCGCAGCGGCGAACGGGTGCTCCGCACGCCGATCGAGGGAGTCGTCCGCTGGGAGGCAGCCATCGGAGATGTCGTGCGCGAAGGCCAGGCGATCGGGTCGGTCATCGGGGAACGACAGCGAGTCCCGGTTCTCGCTCCCTTCGCCGGGTTGGTCCGCGGTCTTCTCGCCGATGGCACCCACGCAAAGGTCGGTCTGAAGATCGGCGACGTCGACCCACGCATCGACGTCCATCCGAATGAGATCTCCGACAAGGCGCTCTCGATCGGCGGTGGCGTCACCGAAGCCGTCTTGACGTGGCTGCGCCGACGTGGCTGACACCCGATGACGCTGTCGTCCACCGACGGTGATGATCTCGCTCGTGATCTCGGCCTGGTGGACTCCCGCCATCTCGATGCTCGCCATCACGTCGCCCTCGTCGGTGGCGGTGGCAAGACCACGCTGATGCACGCCATCGGTTCCGCCCTGGACGGGCCCACGATCCTGACGTGCACCACGAAGATGGGCGCGGATCAGCATCGCGGCCGACCGGTGCTCATCTCCCCGTCCGATGACGCGGTACGGGTAGGTCTGCGGGAGCACGGTCGCGTGATGGTGCTGAGGGGTGTCCTCGGCCAGAAGGGGGTCGGAATCACGCCCGAGCGCGCCGATGAGCTCTTTCGCCTCGGCGTGCACGTGGTCGCGGAGTCCGACGGATCACGTCGCCGTCCGGCGAAGGCGCCTCACTGGTACGAACCCGTGCTCGCCAGGACCGTCACGATGGTGATCTGTGTGATCGGCGCCGATGCCCTCGATCGAACCATTGAGGATCAATGCCATCGGCCGCTTCGGGTCGGCGCCGTGCTCGGCTGCTCGCCGTACGATCGACTCACCCCGGAACGAGCCGCCGAACTGGTGACGAGTCCGAACGGCGGACGCAAGGATGTCCCACCTGAGGCGAGGTTCGTCGTGTGCTTGACCAAGGTGGATGCATCGGTTGGGGCGCTCGCTGAGCGATTCGTCGATGCCGTCGCCGCCCGTGGTGTGGCTGTCCGCGCGGTCACTCACCTGAGCGGTGGGTGATTCCCAGGTAGCGTGAAAACGTGATGTTTCGCCTGTCGGCACTGATTCGTAGGCGAACATACTGATGAACTTCCTCGACTCTCTCCTCGAACACCCACTGGTCGCCGACGGCGCGATGGGGACCATGATCAACGCCGCGGGCATCGGGTTCGAACAGTCCTTCGAAGGCCTGAACCTGGTTCGACCCGAGGTCATCCTTGACATCCATCGGGCGTTCGTAGCCGCCGGTGCCGACGTGCTGGAGACGAACACCTTCTCGGCCACGGCGGTTCACCTCGACCGATGGGGGACGGCGAACCGAACCGTCGACATCAACGCCGCCGGTGCGCGGCTCGCCCGGCAGGCCGCCGACGAGTCGGGTCGAAGGGTGTTCGTGGCGGGTTCGGTCGGCCCGACGGGTGCCCGCCTGAGCCCGCTCGGACCGCTCGCCCCGGAAGATGCGAGAACCGCTTACGCCGAGCAGATCGGCACGTTGGCGGACGCCGGCGTTGACCTCCTCGTGCTCGAGACGTTTGCCGACCTCGCCGAGCTCGAGCTCGCTATCGGCGTTGCCCGTTCGCTGTGCACCCTTCCTCTCGTCGCGTCGATGAGCTTCACCCGCGAAGTGCGGACGCTCGGCGGCGTGGTGCCGGAGACCGCTGTGGGCCGACTCCGCGCTGCCGGGGCCGACGTGATCGGGGCGAACTGCTCGACCGGTCCACGGGGCGTCCACGAAGTCCTGCTGCGGTACTCCGAGGCCGAGGCCGGGTCGAACAGCGCGCCGATCGCATTCTCGGCCATGCCCAACGCCGGGTATCCCGAGAGCCGCGGTGAGCGGCTCTACTTCCCGGCACCGCCGGACTACTTCGCCGACTACGCGGAGCAGTTCCTGGCATCGGGTGCCCGACTGATCGGCGGGTGCTGCGGCACGACACCGGACCACATCCGAGGAGTGAGGCGCGCGCTCGACGCGGCCCGTACGACGGGTCGGCGTCGGGCATCGGCCCATGCAACCCACGTTCGTGAACCTGTCCCTGTTCCGGTGGAGGCGCCTGTTCGGAGCGAGCCGGCCCTCGCCCGTCATCTTCGCGCCGGTCGGTTTGTCACCACGGTCGAGATGGAGCCGCCGAAGAGCTCCGACACCAGCACCCTGGAAGCACACGCGCTTCGCTTGCGCGACGCGGGCGCGACCACGCTCAACATCTCTGACACGCCGATGGCACGAATGCGAATGACCGGGCTCGCCGCATCGATCAAGGTGCAGCAGGCGACGGGTCTCGAGCCCGTGCTCCACTTCCCGGTACGGGGCCGCAACCTCCTTCGAGTTCAGGGTGACCTCTTGGCCGCCCATACCCTCGACGTGCGGACGCTCTTCGTCACCATGGGCGATCTCGCCAGCATCGGCGACTACCCGCAGGCATTCGACCATCACGACATCGTGCCGACCGGCCTGGTCAAGCTGATCACCCAGCAGTTCAACGCCGGTCTCGACGGTGCCGGCACCTCGATCGGGTCGCCGTGTTCGTTCTTCGTCGGTGTGGCCTTGAACCTCACTCCGACGGATGTGACGGCCGAGGCCAGGCTGCTGCGCCGCAAGATCGACTTCGGCGCCGGGTTCGCCCTGACCCAGCCGGTGTTCGACCCCGCGAGGGCCCAGGCCTTCATCGCCCACTACACCGACACCTACGGGCCGCTGACGTTGCCGCTGCTCTGCGGCGTGCTTCCGCTCGCCTCCGTGCGCCACGCCGTGTTCCTGAAGAACGAGGTACCCGGGATGAGCGTGCCCGACGCCGTCGTCCAACGCATGGCCGGCGCACCATACGAGGGTCGCCGGGAAGGTCAGCGGATCGCTGCCGAACTCCTCGAGGAGATCCGCTTGTTCGTGCAGGGCGTGTACTTCATTCCGTCGTTCCGTCGCTACGACGTGGTCGCCGAGTTGCTGGCGGGCGTGCGGCCGTGACGTCTTTCGGTCGCTTGGCCCGGCTGGGGGCCACACGTGACGGCTCTCCCGGCATCTTCGGGTAGACCGGCGGCCACGGGGCATCGCCCAGTCCGGCAGCAAGGTCGCGTGCCGACCACTCGAGGAGCGGTTCGATCGACTGCGGACTGTCGTTCATCGTCAGCCATGGATCTCCGAGCGTCCTGACCCGATCGGGGACCGTCTCGATGGTGAGTGTGTCGGGATCGATCGTCGACAGTTCCTCCCACGTGACCGGGGTCGAGACCTGTCCGCCGACGCGGGGTCGGGCTGCCCAGGCGCCGAACACCGTCTTGTGCGGGGCGTTCTGGTTGAAGTCGACGAACACCCTCGCGCCGCGCTCTTCCTTCCACCACGCGGCGGTGCAGAGGTCCGGATGACGACGTTCGAGCTCGCGGGCGAAGGCCACTGCTGCAGCTCTCACGGCATAGGAATCGACCCGTTCGCGGACCCGTATGTACACGTGCAATCCGCGGCTTCCGGTCGTCTTCACGAAGCCGGTGATGTCGATCTCCCGCAACAACGCTTGCGTGAGGAAGGCCGCCTCGCGGACCATGTCGAACGTGACGCCGGGTGAGGGGTCGAGATCGATGCGTAGCTCATCGGTGTGCATCGGATCGGCGGCGAGGAACGGCCACGGATGAAAGCCCAGGCACCCGAGGTTCACGGCGTAGACCACGTGGGCCATGTCGGCCAGCACCAGTGCTTCGGAAGGCGTTCCGTTCACGGTCGCCACTTCCGTGGTCACGAGCCACTCTGGCCCCGTCGGAACCCGCTTCTGGTAGAACGACTTGCCGCTGGCCCCGTCGGGGTAGCGCTCCATCGTGATCGGCCGTCCCTGCACGGTACGCATCAGCGGATCGGCGATCGACCGGTAGTAGGAGATCAGATCCAGCTTCGTGGCGCCGATCCCGGTGAAGAACACCTTGTGGGGGCTCGACACCCGCACGACCGTTCCGTCGACGTCGAGATCGATCGCTTCGCCTTCGCTCACCTCGGTTTGCCCCCCGTCGGGAGTCCGGCCATCCGACGAGCACCGGGTCGGGCGGCATCGCGCGTGTGCACGACAGTGACGGTAGCGCGCGACCAACTACCGTCGTGGCGTGGAAGTGGCGCTGCGCACGAGTGTGAACCTGATGCCGGAGGCTCCGGTGGCCGACATCGTCGGGCTTGCCGTCCTCGCCGAGCATCTCGGGTATGACCGCTGCTGGGTATACGACGAAGGGCTGGCCACCCGCGATGTCTACGTGACCCTCACCGCGATTGCCCTGGCGACGAATCGGATGGATGTCGGTCCGGGTATCACCAACGCCTACACGCGTCACCCCGCCACCACTGCGGCGGCAGTCGCCAGCCTCGACGAACTCTCGAACGGTCGGGCGTTCCTCGGTGTCGGTGCGGGTGGGAGCCTCACCCTCGGACCCCTTGGTGTCGATCGTTCCAAACCCCTCGCCGCGGTTCGAGACCTCATCACGATGTGCCGAGGGCTCTTCTCCGGTGGCCCCGTCACGTCCACGTCGTCTATCGGATCGTTGACGAACGCGTCACTGGGGTTCAGCCGAACCGACATACCCATCTGGCTCGCCGGTCGTGGACCGAGGATGCTCGCCCTCGGTGGAGAGGTCGCTGACGGAGTGATGCTGGACTTCCTCCACCACGACGTGATCGGCGACGCGATCCAGTTGGTGCGTGGAGGGGCGGCGAGAAGCGGCAATGCTCCTCGCATCTGTTACTCCACTCTGGTTGTCACTGACGACGACACGCTCGATATGGTACGTCCACATATGACGTATCGGTTGGTCGACTCGCAGCCGGAGGTCCGCCAGCGAATCGGACTCGGTGAGTCGGATCGCCTCGCCATTCGCGATGCGATGGCCGACGGGCTCGAGGCGGCAGGACGTCTGGTGAAGGACGACTGGGTTCTCCCGTTCGTGATCGCCGGCTCGGCGGCCGAGTGCGCCGAACACATACGTGAACTCCACGATCGCCACGACATCGAAGAGTTCATGCTCCCCGTTCTCGATATCCACACCGCCGCTGACTACATGACCCGCATCGGCCGCGTGCTCGAGCTCGCCCGAGCATGAGCGCGGTGCCAGAACACCACGGCCCCCGTTTCGACCGGCCGATCACGACGGTTGCCGTTTCTGCGGCCATGGCGGACCTCGGGATCCGGTTCGATGAGCAGGAACCTCTGCCCGAGCTGATCGAACCGGACGCCGTTGCTCCGGTGACCGACCCTGTCGATGAACCGCTCGTCATGGTGGCGCACCGACGCATCCGCACGCTCGGGAACTACTGGCACGCCGGCTGGAGCAAGGCCCGCCCTGTCACCCTCATGCGGTCGAGTGCCTACGACCGATTGACGGCTGTGGCCGACGCGCTCCCGGATCGATTCGGGCTCGCCGTGTTCGACGC
>JANPFX010000011.1:0-67668 GCA_031423635.1 Acidimicrobiia bacterium
CGCGCACCGCGAGCAGGCGCGGCGTTGGCGACCGGCACGAGGTCGAAGCCATCGACCGGACGTTCAACGCCGTCGGTCAGTGTCTGGACGGACCAGCGATGCCCCCATGGATCGACGATCGCCCCCATGCGCGCCCCGTAGGCCTGATCCTCCGGGGGTCGCACGCCCCTCGCTCCACCGGCGACCGCCCGGGCGAACACCGCATCGACGTCATCGACGTAGATGCTCAACATGATCGAGCTGCCACCGAGTGTCGTCGGCGACACTGCGCCGTACTCGGGATACTCGTCGCTGATCATGAGATGCGTGTCGCCGATCGTGAACTCGCCATGGCCGATGCGGCCGTCGCTCTGATCGACGTAGCGCTGGCCGACTTCGACGGCGCCGAACACGTCAGCGTAGAAGGCCATGGCATCGGCGGCACCGGTGCAGCACAGGTACGCGGTGACGACATGGTGGCCGAGAGGAGTGCGAGTCATAGGGGAGCCTTTCGCAAGAAGTGCCGTAGAGACAACAGAAGAACGAACTCCAAGAGCGCGTTCGAGGCGCATTCGCAGTTGCTCGGCGAACCTGCTGGGCGGCGTAAGCGGATCGTCGGAGAGTCGGAGGGCGTCAAATGCGTCAGTCATTGAGGTACCTCTGCAGCTGGATCTCGTACATCGCTCGGAACGCGATCCGGGCGCGGACGAGGAGCGCCTCGGTGGCGTGCACCGTTCGACCGAGGACACGGGCAACCTCGGGAACGGAGAGTCCATCGAGATGTCGCAACGTGAGCGCGCAACGGTGGTGAAGACCAAGTTCCGCGAGGGTCTCGCGAGTGACGTCGTCGCGCAGCGTCACCTCCCACGGGTCGTCGTGGTCAATGGCATCGGTTGCCACGGCACGTAGGTTCCGCTCCTCGCGAGCGACGCGCCGAAAATGATCGAGCAGTTTGTGGCGGGCAATCCCCATCAGCCAGGCCACACTCACGTGGGAGGTGACCCCGGTTTGCACGCTGGTGACAGCAGCGAGGAACGTCTCCGACGTGAGGTCCTGGGCGACGCCCTCGTTCGGCACTCGCCGACGCAGATAGCCATAGATCGCCGGGAGGGCCTCGTCGTAGAGACTCAAAAGCGTGGCACCCAGATCTGGGGCCGGCAGTGCGTCCATCAGCAACGTTCATCGTTGCACGACGGACGGTTCCGACGGGCAGTCGGAAGATCTCGTAGGAAGTTCGGGGTCTGCGTGGTTCTCACCGCGCAGACCCCGAACGCCCGCAGTCAGAACGACGCACTCAGCCTTCGGTGTGGGTGACGGGCTGCTCGCCCATCCACTCCCGAAGGGTGTTCTTCAGCTTGATCTGCTGAATGAAGATGTCGTGCTCGGGACCTGCCGGGTTCTCGGACTGCGGGGCCTTGAAGTAGAAGCTCAGCCACTCCTGGAGCCCGCCCTTGCCGGCCCGCATGGCAAGGTCCATGAACAGCGCGAGGTCGAGCACGATCGGCGCGGCGAGGATCGAGTCGCGGCAGAGGAAGTTCACCTTGATCTGCATCTCGTAACCCATCCACCCGAAGATGTCGATGGCGTCCCAGCCCTCTTTGTTGTCACCACGCGGCGGGTAGTAGTTGATCCGGACGACGTGATCGACGTTGCCGTAGAGGTCGGGGTACACCTCGGGCTGGAAGATGGTGTCGAGCACGCCGAGCTTCGACACTTCCTTCGACTTGAAGTTCTCCGGGTCGTCGAGCACCTCGCCGTCGCGGTTGCCGAGGATGTTCGTCGAGTACCAGCCGCGCAAGCCGAGCATGCGGGCCTTGAATCCGGGAGCGAGGATCGTCTTCATCAGCGTCTGGCCGGTCTTGAAGTCCTTGCCACAGATCGGCACTCCCTGACGCTCGGCGAGGGCGACGATGCAGGGCAGATCGACCGTGAGGTTCGGTGCGCCGTTCGCATAGGGAACGCCCGACATCAGCGCGGCATAGGCGTAGATCTGCGAGGGGGAGATGTTGGGGTCGCTCGCCTTGAGTCCGGCCTCGAAGGACTCGATCGTGTCGTGCACAGCAGTCGGCTCCTGGTACGCCTCGGTGGATCCGCACCACACGATGACGAGCCGGTCGCAGTTGTTCTCCGTCTTGAACCGCTCCATGTCCGCCATGAGTTGCATGGCCAGGTCGAACTTCGACTCGCCCGTCTTGACCCGCTTGCCGTCGAGACGAGAGACCCAGCGCTGGTCGAACACCGCATCCATGGCGACGATGCCTTCGAGTTCGCGAGACAGCGGGGCGAGATCCTCACCCGAGAGGACACCGGCGGTGCGCGCCGCTTCGAGGGCGTTGGAGGAGATCGGATCCCATCCACCGAAGACGATGTCGTCGAGCCCGGCGAGGGGCACGAAATCCTTGATCATCGGGTTGCGGTTCTCTTCGCGCTTGCCGAGCCGGATATGGGCCATCTGGGTCAGCGAGCAGATCGGCTTTTTGAGTCCCTGCCGCGCGGCGAGGACACCGGCGTAGAGGGTGGTGGCGACGGCGCCCATGCCCGGGGTGAGGATGCCGAGCCGGCCGGTGGCGGGAGCGATGGTTGCGGGAGTCATGACGGACAGCCTTGACCAAAGGATTTACTCAGGCAAACGAGCAAACCATAAGTAGTTCTTTGGGAGACTGCTACGGTGCGCGAGCTCCCCAACCTTTCGGTCCACCAACTGTTGTACGTGCGCGAGGCCGCCCAGGCAGCCACCTGGTCGGACGCAGCCCGCCGTCTCGGGGTCACCCAGCCGGCCCTCTCCCAGGGCGTCGCCGAGGTCGAGCGGCGGCTCGGCGTCCGCCTGTTCGACCGACGGTCCCGCCTTCGGACACCGACGCCGGAACTGCGCGAAGTGCTCACGGTTGCCGAGCAGATCCTGAGCGGCATCGGTGATCTCGACCGACGCCTGCACGAGTTGCAGTCCGGCGAGCGCGGCACGGTGCGCCTCGGAATGATCGACACGGCGGCGCTCGGCTCGCTCGCACCGGCCGTCGCCGCCTTTCGCGCCAGGTTTCCCGAGGTCCACGTGACCATCGTCGTCGAAGCCTCGATGTCGCTCTCGGAGCGGGTGGCGGCCGGCGAACTCGACCTCGCCGTGGTCGTCGGGCCGAATCCGGTCACCGCCCGACTCGGCCGGCGGCTCGAGATGACGTCGCTGTTCGACGAAGGCATCTACGTGTACCCTGCCGTCGATGCGACCGGAAAATCCCCCAAGCGAGTGCCACCGTCGCGCTGGGGTCCGTGGGTTGCGTACCCGAGCGGATCGCAGAGCCGTGAGCTGATCGTCTCCGCCCTCGCCCGGCGGGGCGTGTCGATGGACGTCGTGGCCGAATCCTCGAATCCCGACGTACTCCGACAGATGGTCCGCCTCGGCGTCGGTTGGTGCGCGCTCCCCGAGGACGTCGCCGAGACGGGGGCAAGTCCGCTGACCCGCCTCCCCGGCGCAGCACTGACCGAACGCGGGATCGTGGCCATCCGTCGGGCTGACGCGCTGCCCAACGCCGGCGCCGAGCGGCTGTTCGAGGACCTCCGGACGGCACGCCTGGCGGCAGTCTGACCAACGTTCGGGCCGCCGGAGCACGTCGAACGCGCCGGCCGGCGATGGTCGCGACGGCAACCGAGTGAGCGAACGGCCTCAACTCCGAGGCCCGCCGCGCCGAAACACGGGGACCAGAAGTTTGTCGAAAGGCCCCTCCCCGTGGCGCAGTCCCTCTCTCCCCGCACTCCCAACGCGTCCACTCGGACCCTGAGGCCGCTTCTGCGGGTCAGTGTCCGGATCGGCGCGTCGATCGCGCTCTTCACACCGCTGCTCGTCGCCCCGTTCCTCGGCGGATCGACCTCGGCGACGGCGGCACCCTCACCGATCACGGGGGTGATCTTCAACGATCAGGACGGCAACGGGACTCAGGGTGTGGGCGAGCCCGGGATCGGCGGCGTGACCATCGTGGCATACGACGCCACCGGGGCGAGCGTCGGCAGCGACACCTCATCGGCGACGGCGACGGTTGGTGCGTTCTCGATCTCGGGGACCGACAACACGACGCAATACCGGGTCGAGGTCACCAAGCCCGCCGGGTACGAAGTGGGGCCCAAGGGCACGCCGCTCACGTCGTTCGCCAACGGCGGAGCGGCCGTGAACGTCGGGCTGTTCGACCCCTCCGCCTGGTGTCAGTCGAACCCGGCGGCGGCGACGTCGTGCTTCAAGAACGGTGACAGCGATGACGGAACCGTGGCGCCCGAATCAGGGCTGGTCACGTTCCCGACCAACGTCAGCGGGTCGCCGACCCAGACCAACCGGGGCACGCTCGGTCAGATCGGCTCGGTGTGGGGTCTCGCCCGCAAGCCCAGCAACGGGACGATCTATGCGGCGGCCTACGTCAAGCGCCACGCCGGACTGACGTCCGCCGGTGCCGGCGCGATCTACGCATCGCCGGCCGCGGGTTCGCCGACGCTGCTGGCGACCATCCCGAACGTCGGCTTCACGGCTACGAACGCCGCTCGCGGCCTCGGCCTGCTCGCCTCGCCGAGCCAGGATGACCAGGCATTCAGCGTCGTCGGCACGCAGGGCCTCGGCGGGATGGACCTATCGGGCGACGAGTCGACCCTCTACGTCGTGAATCTCAACGACCGCTCTGTCTATCCGGTCTCGACGTCGAGCGGCACGGTCGGTTCCCCCGTTGCGATTCCGACGTCGTCGTGCGCAGCGGGCAACGCTCGGCCGTTCGGCCTTGTGTGGCGCGCCGGCAATGTGTACGTCGGTGTCGTGTGCGACGCCGCGTCTGGAACAGCGGCAAACCTCAGCGCACGCATCGAGGTGTACGACGGCTCATCGTGGTCGACGGCGCTCTCCTTCCCGCTCGATTTCGTCAAAGGCTGCGCCGTCACGTGGACCTCGGCCCCGGCGACCTGCGCCTGGCACCCGTGGTCGGACGCGCTGACCCCCTTCGCCGGCACCAGTTACTCCGAACCCCAACCGATGCTGACCGGTCTCGACTTCGACAACCAGGGTTCGTTGATCATGGGATTCCGTGACCGGAACGGCGATCGTTTCGGGCGTTCCAACCTGAGTCCGTCGAGCTTCGGACCGTCGACGAACGTCGAGTACCAAACCGGCGGCGACATCCTGCGGGCACGCTCGAACGGCGACACCACGTTCACCCTCGAATCCAACGCCGACGATGGTCTCAGCCCGGCCACCGCCGGAGCGAACACGTCCTCCGGCCCCGGAGGCGGTGAGTTCTACTTCGACGAGTCGTACCCCTCCGTTCACGAGGAAACAGCGACCGGCGCCGTTGCCTCCTTCGGGGCATCCGTCCTTGCGTCGGTCTACGACCCGGCCGACGGTGCCCGGACGACCTACACCGGTGGCGTGGAGACGTACTCCAACACCACCGGCGCCCGCTTGAACGGCGCACTCCTGTACGACGCCACTCCGGGGAACGGCACGTTCGGCAAGGCCAGCGGCCTTGGCGATCTCGAGCTGCTCTGCAACGCCGCACCCATCGAGATCGGCGATCGCGTGTGGCTCGACACCGACGCAGACGGTGTGCAGGATCCGGGAGAAACCCCTCTGGCCGGCATCAGCGTGGAACTGCGTTCGGGGGCAACCGTCGTCGACACCGCCGTGACCGATGCCCAGGGCTACTACCTGTTCAGCAACGCAACCGGCACGTCGACATCGTCACGCCGCTACGGGCTCACGGCGATGACGGCATACGGAACGTTCACCGTGGTGGTGCCGATGACGCAGACAACGATCACCACGAACGGCTACCTGCTGACCACGGCGAACGTGTCGTCGTCGCCGACCGGGGGCACCGACGAGCGTGACTCGGACGCCACGCTCGATGTCGCCGGCGACGCGCGGATCAGCGTGAGCACGGGGGCACCCGGCCAGAACAACCACTCCTACGACGTCGGATTCGTCAGCCCGCCCCCACCTACCACCACGACGAGCACGACAACCACGACAACGACAACCACCACGACAACCACCACGACCAGCACCACGACAACCACCACGACACCACCAACCACCACCACAGCACCGACGACCACGACCACGACCCCGTCGAGCACAACGATCGCGTCGACGACGACGACCACTGCATCCTCGACTACCACCACCACTCGCTCGTTCACAACCACCCCCCCGTCGAGCACAACCACCACTACGATCCCCGACACCACGACCACGATCCCCGACACGACCACCACGTCGAGCTCGCTCCCGCCGCCGACCGTCGTGGCGCCATCGACCACCACCACGCCCGTCACGACGACGACTCCCGTCACCACCACAACGGCCACCACGACGACCGTGGGGCCGACGACAGTCGCGCCGACGACCACCACGATTCCGTGCGTGTCGATTGGCGACGATGTCTACGCCGACCGGAACCGCAACGGCATACGTGACGACCGCGAGCGGGGCATCCCGAACGCAACCGTGACGGTCACGCTCGCCGACGGCCGCACGATCACCGCC
The DNA here is from genome assembly GCA_031423635.1 of Acidimicrobiia bacterium. Classification (GTDB taxonomy): domain Bacteria; phylum Actinomycetota; class Acidimicrobiia; order Acidimicrobiales; family JANYDT01; genus JANLQX01. The sequence continues at coordinate 6,491 of JANPFX010000011.1, forward strand.
ATCACCGACGCGAACGGGAAGTACGGGGTCGCCTGCGTCCCACCCGGCACGGTGTCCGTGAAGGTGAGCGGCGTCGATCCGCTCGCCAAGCCCACGACCCCCACCGTGCTCGATCCGTTCAGCCTGCAGGTGAGCCGACTCGACGCCGACTTCGGGTTCGACATGTCCTCCGTGCTCGGGTTCGACATCGAGGCGGCTCCGGCGGTCGCGTTCACCGGCAGCAACTCGCACCGCGAGGTGCAGACCGCCAGCTGGATGCTCTCGGCCGGCGGCGCCCTGGTCCTCGTCGCCACGCGGCGACGGAGGGCCCCGAAATCGGCGAAAGCCGGTTCATGACCGCAGTTTCCGTGCAGGGCGTCGCAAAGGCCTTCGGGTCGCGCTCCGCCCTGTCCGACGTGACCTTCGACGTCCCCCGAGGGGTGTTCTTCGGTCTTGTCGGTCCGAACGGTGCCGGGAAGACGACGCTGCTTCGCGCCATCACCGGCATCGCCGCGCCGGACACGGGGACCATCGGGATCCTCGGCCGGAGCGTCTGGCCGGACCCGGCGGCAATCCGTCCGATCACGGGTTCACTCCCGGATGACCTTCGGCTCCTCGAACGGCTGTCGGGACGCGAACTGCTCGGATACTGCGGTCTGATACGCAAGATCCCACCGGCAGAAGTGCAACGGCGGGCCGAACACCTTCTGGAGATCCTCGGCTTCGCCGCGAACGCCGACGAACTGGTGGCGGACTACTCCACCGGAATGCGCAAGAAAATCGGACTCGCCGCCGCCATGATGCACGCGCCGGGCGTGCTGATCCTCGACGAGCCTTTCGAATCGGTCGACCCGATCTCCGTTCGTTCCCTGCTCGATGTTCTGCGAACGTATCAACGGGCCGGGGGAACGGTCGTCCTCTCGAGCCATGTGATGGACACGGTGGAGAAGCTCTGCTCCCACGTCGCGATCCTCCATCACGGCGAAGTGCTGGCGGCGGGCGACATCGACTTCGTCACTACCGGGATGCGACTCGAGGACCGTTTCATCGAAGCCGTTGGAGGCGTCCGCCCCGATGACGACCTCGCGTGGCTGCTCACCGTCGGGTCCTCCGACTCCGACGCCCGAACGACAATCGGTCTCACCGAGGCGCGGCGTCGGTGAGCACGGCCCGCCTCCTCGTGAGCCTCAAGCTCACCCTGCTCCGCAACGCCATGTTCACTTCGCGTTGGAAAACCGCCGGGTCGATTGCCTTCCTCGCCGCATCACTCGGCGGATCGATCTACACCGCGGCGAACTTGGCGAGGTCGATTCGAGCGGTACCGGCGCAGGCCAATGCGACGTCACCATCGCTCGGCAACGTCGTAGTCACCACGACCATCCTGTTCGCCATCTGGGTCTTCGGCCCTCTGCTCGTCGGTGGCGTCGACGAGTCTCTCGACCCGACCCGACTCGCCTTGCTCCCGCTCACCCCTCGGGAGATGCGTCGTGGCCTCGTGGCCGGATCACTCATCGGCACGCTTCCGGTGGGCACGGTCATTGCTCTTTCCGGGATGATCATTGGCCAGCCTGCCCGCCCCCTCCAGCTCGTCTGTGCACTTCTCATTGCCCTGACTCTGCTCCTGCTGTGCCTCGGCGCCTCACGGGCACTCGCCGTTGCGCTCGCCTATGCGAGCCGTTCACGACGCGGCAAGGACCTGGCCATGCTGCTGGCGTCGCTCGGGGCGGCGGCGCTGTTCCTCGGCACGCAGGCGGTGCGCTTCTTCGACGACTCGACGCGCAATCACATCATCCGCTGGCTGAGGATTCTCCCATCGGGGCAGCTCGGCGTCGCCGTCGCCGAACTGCAGACGGGCCGGGTCGACCTCGCGCTGCTCCGGACGCTCCCCTGGCTCGCCGCGGCCATCGTGCTGATCCGCCTGTGGCTCTCCGGTCTCGACCGACTGCTCGTCGATGGCGAGCGAGTGGTGCACGTTCGCGCTTCGGGTGACCGATCCCCGCTGGCGCTCGTTCCCCGCTCCCTTCGCCGCTGGGCGACGAGCCCCGCTGTGGTGATGGCCTCCAAGGATCTGCGGTACCTCGCCCGATCACCGCAACGGCGCTCGTCGCTGATCGTCACCGTCGTCATCGGCACCGTGTTCGCCCTGCTGCAGTCGATGCGGTACGCCGGCGGGACCGAGCTTGCCGTGCTCGGCGCGCCGATCGCGGTGCTCTTCGGCGTTCACGCCACCAACAACCTGCTCGGCACCGACGCGGCATCGCTCTGGATCGATCAGGGTGCCGGCATCACCCTCCGCCAACAACTCGTCGCCCGTGGTGTGGCAGCCACGCCGAACCTCATCGTCCCGACCATTCTCGCCGCCGGCGTGCTGGCGATCCTCAACGGCGGCACGCGCGCGTTCTTCCTCATCGTGGTGCTCTCGCTGACCTGCTGGGGCCTGCCACTCGGCATCGGTTCCGTGGTCTCGGTCATCGCGCCGTTCAGCCAACCGGACGTCGGCAACCCCCATGCCAATCGCCGCGCCTCGGCGGGACGCGGCGGACTTGTCAGCGTGATGGCCGTGGTCGGCATCTGCTCACTCGGCCTGTCTGCACTGCCGGTGATGGCCGTCGTTGGCATCGCCTGGTCCACCCCGTCGATGCCGATGCTGATGGTTCTGGCGATCGTCCTCTCGACCCTGTGGTCACTCGTCGTCTGGCGGGCCAGACTCTGGCTCGGCCTTCGCGTCGTCCGCGGACGGGAGTTCGACCTTCTCGCCGACCTCGGCGGCCGGCGAGCGCTCAGCTAGTGCTCTGTGCGTCAGCGCACTCGGACGAGTCGCAGGACGTCGGTGATCGCTTCACCGGTATCGGGCGCGCCGGCGAGCACGGCAACGACATCGCCCTGTTGCACGATGCCGGCCTTCTCGGAGGACTCGACCGCGAACCATACGATCTCATCGATCGTGTTCCGCTCTTCCACAATCAGGCACTGCACACCCCAGGAGAGCAACAGCTGCCGTGATGTGCGCAACGACGGGGTGATCGCCACGAGGAGCGTCCGGGGCCGGAACCGGCCGAGCGACCGGGCCGTCATGCCGCTACGCGTGCAGCAGAGGATGGCGGCCACGTGCGCATCGTCGGCGGCCTGCCACGCGGCATGTGACATGGCATCGGTGATCGTGATCGCCCCCTCGGCGCGTCCCCGGCGCTGCAGTCGGCCGAGGCGAGCGCCCCACTGCGCATAGTTGGCCGATTCCTCGGCACGCTTCGCGATCCGCCGCATGGTCCGCACCACGTGCGTCGGATCCCGGCCTATCGCCGTTTCCCCCGAGAGCATCACCGCGTCGGTGCCGTCGAACACGGCGTTCGCAACGTCGGTGACCTCGGCCCGGGTCGGCTGCGGCGAGGTGATCATCGATTCGAGCATCTGCGTCGCGGTGATCACCGGGACGCCCCGGGCAACACAAAGACGGATGATCCTGTTCTGCACGTGCGGCACGTCCTCGAACGCGCACTCGATGCCGAGATCCCCACGGGCGACCATCAGCACGTCCGCTGCTTCGACGATCGCGTCGAGGTCATCGAGGGCGGCCGTCGTCTCGATCTTCGCCACGAGCATCGGACCTGGGCCAAGTGCTGCTCGAGCTCGATCGAGGTCCGACGCCGCACGCACGAACGACAGGGCGACAAAGTCGGGCTCGACGGCCTTCAGTCGCTCGATGAGTTCGAAGTCCTGCGCTGTCGGGGTGGTCATGCGCAAACGTGTCGACGGGATGTGGACACCCGGGCGTCCCTGTACGAGCCCTCCGGCAATGACGGTCGCAAGTGAACGCGTCCCGTCGCTCTCCGTCACGGTCAAGGTGACGGCACCGTCACCGAGGGCCACCTTGTCACCCTCCTGCAGCTCCGACACCGATTCATCGTTGACCTCTATGCGGGTGCCCGACGAGCCTTCGCGGCCGTAGGCCAACTCGACCACGTCACCCTCGTGGAGACGGACGCCCCCGTCCGGGAACGAGGCGGCGCGGACCTTCGGCCCAGGTAGGTCGCAGAGGATCCCGACAGGAATGCCGACGCGTTCGGACACTTCACGGATGAGCCGGAACGTCGCCAGGTGAGCGGCGACATCGCCGTGGCTGAGGTTCAGGCGGAACACGTCGACTCCGGCGCTGAGGAGCCCGGCAATCCCTTCATCCGACGATGACGCCGGTCCGATGGTGGCGACAATCTTCGTCCGCGATCGGCCGACGGCGTCGGCCTCCGGAGAGGAGGCGGCGAGAGAAGCGAGGACGGTGGTCATCAGTGGGCCTTGTGCGGAGCCGTGAAATCGAGGCCGAGAAGGGCGTTCTCGATGACTTCGGGCAGAGCAGGGTGGATCCAATACTGATCCTGAGCCAGCACGTCGGCTGGGATGGCGAAGCGCATCGCAGTGATCAGCTGCTGGATCAGCGTCGACGACTGCGGCCCAACGATATGAGCACCTACAAGTTGCTTCGTCGAACGGTCAGCGATGAGCTTGACAAAACTATCTCGGTCCTCCATCGCCCAGCCATAGGCCACGTCGCCGTATGCCTGGATCTTGCAGACCACGTCGACGCCGGCCGCCTTTGCCTGCGCCTCGGTCATCCCGACGCTGGCGACCTGCGGACGGGTGAACACCGCGGCCGGCACGAAGCGATGGTCGGTGCGCTTCGGGCTCTCGGGGTGCAGGATGTTGTGGGCCACGATCCTCGCCTCGTGGTTGGCGACGTGCTTGAGCATGTGGGGCGAACTGATGTCACCGAGCGCCCAGATACCGGGAACCACGGTGGCCTGGGTTTCGTCGACGACCACGCGTCCGTCGCGGTGCGTCGTCACACCGGTGGCGCCGACGTCGAGCACGTCGCTGTTGGGTGTGCGGCCGGTCGTGATGAGCAGCACGTCGGACTCGATCACGGTGCCTTCGTCGAGGGTCAGCGAGATCACTCCGTCCGAGTCCTCGGACACCGCAACGGGTTGCCGATTCAGCTGAAGATTCGTACGCTTACGAAAAGCGGCAGTGACGACCTGGGCGACCTCGTGCTCGAAATGGCGAAGGAGCAGGGCGCTGCGGTGCACGATCGTCACGTCGACTCCGTAGGCAGCGAACACATGGGCGAGTTCGACGGCGATGAACCCACCGCCCACGATCACCATTCGCTTCGGAAGCGACTCCAGCCGCATCACGGAATCGGACGTGTGGACCGTGACGCCCTCGAGCCCGTCGATCGCCGGCAGCATGGGACGCGCTCCGGCGGCGAGCACGAACCGCGACCCCGTGACGATGCTCGTCGTACCATCGGCCGCCGTCACCACCAGTTCCTTCATGCCCGAGAACACGCCCCGTCCCTTGAACACCGTGACGTTGGGGCATCGATGGGTCCGGTAGTCCTCGCCACCGGCGGCGATCGGGTCGATCCGGTCGAACACGCGGTCACGGATGTCCCCCCACCGCACTGCGTCGACGGTGCCGTCGATGCCCAGGTGCCCGGAGTGGCGGATCGTCTCGGCCGCATCCGCAGCGTGGACGAACATCTTGGTCGGGATGCAGCCCCGGTTCAGACAGGTGCCGCCGAACACGGCCTCTTCGACGATGGCGATACGCCAGTGGTCGAGGGCAGGCGACACGATCGAGTTCCCGGAACCCGTGCCGACGATGACCAGGTCGAAATGATTCACCCGGACGACCCTAGTGAGCGAACCCCGCGTCCTGGGTCAGCTCACGTGCACTGGGTCGGGGTTGGTGCGCTGGGTCGGGATCTGCGCGCTTTTCATGTGAATCCCGACCCAACGGACGTGAGCCGACCCAACGACACCAGCCGACCCAGTCCGACCGAGGCACGGCGTCAGGGGAAGTACAGCTGGCGGATCTCGACGATGGTCTTCTTGGTCTCGTCCAGCCGGAACTCGAAGGGCTGGTCGGGGGAGAACGAGTACTGCCCGATGTCCTTGCCGGCCCGGGCCTCGCGGAACTTGGCGAGGCTCACCGTGAAGGTCTTCTCCGGGTCCTTGAGCAACACGATCCGGGTGGTCGGCGTGGTGTTGAAGCTGCGGATCTTCGGGTTCACGTTGCTGATCTCGAACCCGGCGTCGCAGTCGGTGCACGGCACGATGTCGACGTAGTCCAGAGCAAACGAGGTCTGGGTGTTGAACCGGGTGATCGCGACGACGATCGCGGACTTCTTCACCACGGCCGCCGTGGCCGGGGCGGCCACCCCGCACAGGGTGGTCCCGCCAACGAGGGCCGCCAAGACCCGGACCACGGTGTTCGATGGTTTCCGCCACATGCACCAATTGTGCCATCGAGTGGATGTCCGACTCGGCTCGCGAGCTGGGTCGGGCTCGGCTCGCGAGCTGGGTCGGGATCGGTGCACTGGGTCGGGATCTGTGCGCCTTTTCGCGTGTATCCCGACCCAACGATGTGAGCCGACCCAGAGGGTCAGGCCGAGACGTCGAGCGCGGCGTACGCGGGGGTGATCACGTGGTCGACGAGGTGCCGGCGCTCCACCCACGACGAGAACGACGCCTCCATGGCGTTGACCGCCAGCCGGCCCGCTTCGACGTTCGTCAGGTGATGCGACGACGCGACGGCAGCAAGCTCCGAACTCATCGTCACGTTCGACATCAGCCGGTTGTCGGTGTTGATGCCCACCCGGAACCCCATACGCAGAAAAGGGCCGATCGGGTGGTCCGCAACCGAGGCGACGGCACCGATCTGGGTGTTGCAGGTCGGTGCCATCTCCAGACAGATCTGGCGCTCGAGGACGGCCCGGGCGAGGCGGCCCATCTGCCCGGTCGCCAGATCGACATCGGCCTGCAGCCGGACCCCGTGACCGATGCGTTCCGCTCCGTGCGTGAGCGCGTCCGATAGCAACTCAAGGTCGGGGGGCTCGGAGGCGTGGATCGTGATGTGCATCTGGTTCGCCCGGGCAAACGCAAACGCATCGGCGTGCAGCGAAGGCGGCCAGCCGGTTTCGGCACCAGCGATGTCGAAGGCGACGATCCGGGCGTCGCGTTCACGCATCCGGCCGGCAAGTTGGGCGATCTCGAGTGATCGTTGCTCCGTTCGCATCGCACAGATGATGGTGTTCACGACGATCGATCGACCGGCGGCCGCAGCCTCGGCGACGCCCGATCGGATTCCCTCCTGCACCGCCTCTACGATCGCTTCGAGCGGCAGGCCCTTGTGCACGTGGAGTTCGGGGGCGAAGCGCACCTCGGCATAGACGACACCGTCGGCGGCAAGGTCGATCGCCGCTTCACGGGCGACCCGGACGAGATCATCGGCCCTCTGCATCACCGCGCCGGTGTGCTCGAACGTGGCGAGGTACTGCAGCAGGTCCTTCGTCTCGGCCCCGCGAACGAACCACTGATGAAGCTCTGTCGGATCGATCGACGGTAGACGCGGCGTCCATCCGACCTCGTCGGCAAGCTCCAGGATCGTCGTCGGACGAAGCCCTCCGTCGAGATGGTCGTGGAGCAAGACCTTGGGAACCTCGACCGCGCGGGCAGGATCGAACAGCGAGCTCATGGACATATGCACGCTTAGCTGAGCCGGGACTCCGCCCACGGGAGCATCCGGCGCACGAGGTCGTCGAAGGCCTGGACGCCCAGTTCGAGGTCGGCGAAGTTCGTGTCCTCGATGTGGGTGTGGGAAAGCCCGTAGAGCGACGGCGTGAACATCATCACGGTCGGAATGCCGCACCGGGCCATCTCGGCCGAATCATGCATCGGACCCGACGGCATCAGGTGGCGGAGCCCGCTGCGAGACTCGACGGCGTCGGCGGCGAAATCGACCAGGTCGGGATGGAAGACGATCGGATCGATCGACCAGAGCATCTCGATCTCCGCCTCGACCTTCTCGCTCTCGGCGATCCGGTGAACAAGGTCGTCGAGGCCCTTCACCATGGCGTCGAGCACGGCACGGTCGATGTGGCGCATGTCGACGGAGAACTCCGTCCGCCCGTTCACCGCAGTGGGCACCCCGGGATGTACGCGCCAAACGCCAACGGTGGCGAACGCGTCCATCTCCACCGCCATCTCCCGAATCGCGAGGGCCATGCGGCTCGCCGCCATGGTCGGATCGTGACGGAGGTAGATCGGCGTCGCCCCCGCATGACAGGCCTGGCCCTGCACCTTCACCAGACGACGCTCGACACCGAGGATGCCGTGCAACGCCGCGAGGCGGATCCCGGCCGCTTCGAGCAGCGGACCCTGTTCGATGTGCAGCTCGGCGCTCCCGACCAGCTGACTCCGCACGTCACCAGCGGTCAGGATCGTCTCGAGATCAACGCCGTGCGCACGGACAACATCGACCAGGCGCGCTCCCGTGTTGTCCTTCAGCTCGGCGACCTTGTCGATCTCCAGCGTCCCCGACACCGCTCCCGAGCCGAAAAGACTGCGGCCGAAGCGGGCGCCTTCCTCGTCGGCCCAGTCGACGACGCTCACCCCGACGGGCAGATTCACACCGTCGCGGTGCAACCCGCGGATCACTTCAGCACCGGCAACGACGCCGAGGGCGCCGTCGAGCCACCCACCGTTGGGGACCGAGTCCAGATGGCTCCCGAGAACGATCCGCTCGGGCCGCTCGCCCGGCAGGGTCACCCAGAGGTTGCCCGCGGCATCGACAGACTTCTCGACCGGGATCCCTTCGAAGGTCCCGGCAAACCACTCCCTGGCCTGCACCCAGGTATCGGTCCAGGCCAGGCGTCCGCTGGCCACGGTCGGCCCGGTGTTCGGTTCACCACCGACCGTCTGGGGGATCCCGTCGACGTCGACCGAGGTCAGGCGGCGGAGTTCGAGTAGGTCGTCGACAACACGCTTCGGATCGGCAGGCATATCCGATTCTGCCCCGTCCTCGACAGTTCGTCGACGCCACGGCGGGGAAACACCGTTGGGCCACGTAGACCACGCGGTAGCCTGTACGCCACAACGACGTTGATGGGGCCATCACCCCGGAGTCGCCGGAAGAACGGCCCGCCCCGGCAGGCTCACTAGAACCGGACGCAAACACGGGCCCGCGTCAGTGCCCAAACGAAGCGGCCTCGCCCCAACGGGCGCGGGCAAGCGGGGTGGTACCGCGGTGTGTGCGCCGAACAGCGCATCCGTCGTCCCCGGTCGACACGCGACACGACCGAACGAGGACGACCATGAGCGACACCACCAGACCAACGACGCCGTACCCGACGGTCGATCCGTCGCCGTCGTTCCCCAAGCTCGAAGAGCGGATCATCGCGCAGTGGCAGGACGAAAGGACCTTTGAGCGGTCGGTGGAGCAACGCGCCGCCGGCGTCGACGGCGCTAACGAGTACGTGTTCTACGACGGCCCGCCATTCGCCAACGGCCTCCCCCACTACGGTCACCTCCTCACCAGCTACGTCAAGGACGTCATCCCCCGCTACCGGACGATGCGGGGCCGGCGGGTCGAGCGTCGTTTCGGGTGGGACACCCACGGCATGCCCGCCGAGGTGCATGCGGAGAACGAGCTCGGCGTCAGCGGTCACAACGAGATCAAAGCCTTCGGTATCGACCGGTTCAACGACGCGTGCCGCACGAGCGTGCTGCGCTACACCCACGAGTGGGAGGCGTACATCAACCGCGCCGCCCGCTGGGTCGACTTCGCCAACGACTACAAGACCCTCGACCTGCCCTACATGGAGTCGGTCATGTGGGCCTTCAAGACGCTCCACGACAAGGGGCTCATCTACGAGGGCTACAAGGTCATGCCCTACTGCTGGCGCTGCGAGACCCCGCTCAGCAACACCGAGCTGAAGATGGACGACGTCTACAAGAATCGCCAGGACCCGGCGGTCACCGTCACGTTCCCCCTCGTCGACGACGCCGGCCACGACACGGGCGAGGTGCTCCTCGCCTGGACCACCACGCCGTGGACGCTCCCGTCGAACCTTGCGTGCGCGGTTGGACCGGAGATCGAATACGCGAGGATGCTCGACGCCTCCGACGGGAAGACCTACATCCTCGCGACAGCACGTGTCGAGGCGTATGCGAAGGAGCTGAGCAGTGCGACGTCCGTGGGCACGGTCACGGGTTCAGACCTCGTCGGTCGTCACTACCGTCCGCTCTACGACTTCTTCAGCACACATACCAACGCGTTCCAGGTAGCGGCGGCTGACTACGTGACCACCGAAGACGGCACCGGCATCGTCCACATCGCCCCGGCCTTCGGTGAGGAGGACAAGGTGGTCACCGACGCGCTCGGCATCGAGGTCGTCAACCCAGTAGGCCCGAGCGGCCGCTTCACCGCGGAGGTGCCGACGTACGAAGGCCAGCTCGTCCACGACGCCAACCCAGTCATCATCAAAGACCTGCGCAGCCACGGCCGTCTTGTCCGCCATGACTCGTACGACCACTCCGTCCCGCACTGCTGGCGCTGCAACGCTCCACTGATCTATCGCGCGCTGTCGAGCTGGTTCGTTGAGGTCACGAAATTCCGCGACCGCATGGTCGAGCTCAACCAGCAGATCACGTGGGTGCCCGAGCACGTGCGCGACGGCGTGTTCGGCAATTGGCTCGCCAGCGCCCGCGACTGGGGCATCTCCCGCAACCGGTTCTGGGGCTCACCGATACCGGTGTGGAAGTCCGACGATCCGACCTACCCGCGCCTCGATGTGTACGGTTCGCTCGACGACATCGAGCGGGACTTCGGTGTCCGCCCGAACGACCTGCACCGCCCCTTCATCGACGATCTCGTCCGCCCGAACCCCGACGACCCTACAGGTGCATCGATGATGCGCCGAGTCCCCGAGGTGCTCGACTGCTGGTTCGAATCCGGGTCGATGCCGTTCGCCCAGGTGCACTATCCGTTCGAGAACAAGGACTGGTTCGAGCACCACTATCCCGGCGACTTCATCGTCGAATACATCGGCCAGACGCGCGGGTGGTTCTACACCCTGCACGTCCTTGCGACAGCGCTGTTCGACCGACCGGCGTTCGACACCTGCGTGGCCCACGGCATCGTGCTCGGCAGCGACGGGGCGAAGATGTCGAAGAGCCTCAAGAACTACCCCGACGTGTACCACGTGTTTGATTCCTACGGCTCGGACGCGATGCGCTGGTACCTCATGTCGTCCCCGGTGCTCCGCGGCGGCGACTTCGCCGTGACCGAGACCGGCATCCGAGACGCCGTCCGCCATGTCGTGCTTCCGATCTGGAACACCTATTCGTTCTTCACCATGTACGCAAACGCAAGTACACATACGGCATCGCGGCGCACGACATCGGGCGATCCGCTCGACCAGTACGTCCTCGGCAAGCTCGGCGTTCTCGTTCGGCACGTCACCGCGCAGTACGAGGTGTACGACCTCTTCGGCGCGTGCGCGTCGATCCGCGCGTTCCTCGATGCACTCACCAATTGGTATGTGCGCAGATCACGTGAGCGCTTCTGGGACGGAGATCCGGAAGCCTTCGACGTCCTGTGGACGGTGCTCGTCACACTGTGCCAGGTTGCCGCCCCGCTCCTTCCGCTCACCACGGAAGCAGTGTGGGAGGGACTCGTCGGCAACGGCTCGATCCATCTCACCGATTGGCCCAGCGCCGACGATCTCGTTGTCGACGAAGCCCTGGTATCCGCCATGGACCGGGTGCGTGACGTCTGCAGCGCGGCATCGGCCGTGCGGAAGTCGTCGGGCCGTCGCGTCCGTCAGCCGCTTGCATCGCTGACCGTTGCCGCCGACGACGCGCGGGTGCTGAGCCCCTTCGAGTCGATCATCGCCGACGAGCTGAACGTGAAGTCGGTCGTGCTCTCGGGCGACCTCGCAGCCGCCGGCCGTTTCGAGCTCCAGGTGGTCCCAGGGGCCCTCGGGCCGCGCATCGGCAAGGTCGTCCAGCAGGTCATCGGAGCCGTGAAGAAGGGCGAGTGGACCCAGGACCCGTCCACCGGGGTGGTGACCGCAGCCGGCGTCGAACTCCAAGAAGGGGAGTACTCCCTGAAGCTGGTGGCCGCCGACCCGGACCGTTCGGCCGCGCTCCCGCGCAACTCCGGGGTCGTCGTGCTCGACACCGACCTCACTCACGAGCTCATTGCCGAGGGACTCGCCCGTGACGCTGTACGGGTCGTGCAGCAGGCCCGCAAGGACGGCGGGCTCCACATCAGCGATCGCATCGCGCTCACCCTGACCACGTCCGACCCTGTTCTTGCGGGCGCGCTCCGAACCCATGAATCGTTGATCGTCGGCGAGGTGCTGGCGACGTCGTTCGCCGTGGTCGTCGGACCCGTTGAAACCGAGAGCGCCACTGCTGTCGGCGACGACGACGGCCTCCTGGCCGTTCACATCGCAAAGGCGTAGTGGTCGCTTTGTCGGAGCCGTACTTCGAGCCGACTCAGGAGTCCGGGGCGGCGTTGTTCCGCCGCGGCATCGCCGGACCGATCGTGATGCTCAACCTCCTTCGTTTCCGAACTGTGGCGGACTACTCGGCGAACCCGGAACTCGCTCCGGCATCGCCGGTCTCCGGGGCCGAGGCGTACCGGCGGTACGTGGACTTCACCAAGCCGTTCCTCCACGACAGCGGCGGCGAGGTGCTCTTCGAGGGCGACGGTGGACACTTCTTCATCGGTCCGCCCGACGAACGGTGGGACGCGGTGCTGCTCATCCGCCAGAGCTCACTCGACGCGTTCTTCGCGTTCGCAACGAACGCCGACTACCTCGCCGGTATCGGCCATCGCACGGCAGCGATCGAAGACTCCCGCCTCCTCCCCCTGGTTCCGACCACACACTGACACCCCATCCGGTCGACCCGCTGCAGCCCACTGGGAGAGAGGTTGCCCCCATATATGGGGGCAAAACACCTCCCAACGCCGCTCGGAGGTGTTTCGCCGCATGGTCGACCCGACGAACCGAGGCGCCCGACGAACGGTGAGGCAACCTCTCGTGCAGTGCGATCAGCCGGTGAAGGCGACTTCCCGGTCGCCGGTCCCTTCCGCTCCGAAGAACACGATCTCGACACGACGGTTGGCGGCGCGTCCCTCTGCGGTGGCGTTCGAGGCCACCGGGAAACGGTCGCCGTGGGCGATCGCGGAGACCCGATCACGGCCGACCCCTCCCGAGACCAGGGCGGAGACCACCGAGCCTGCCCGGGCCCGGCTGACGGCGAGATTGGTCAGGCGCGTCCCCCAGCCGTCGGCGTGTCCGACAACCTTGATCCGCACGTCGGGATTCGCGTCGAGATAGGCAACCAGTTCGTCGACCGCAGTATTCGAGTCTCCGGTCAACGCAGAACTCTCCGAGTCGAAGAAGATCTTCATGGGCGGCGCCGCCTCCGGAGTCTCGCCCCCACCGGAGTCTGCCGGGGCGAACTCGAGCGTGGTCGGCGCCGCGTTTGGCGCCGATGCGACCGTCGTCGGCGGGGCAGCCGTCGTTGACTCGACCGGTGGCGCGATGGTCGTCTCGGCGGGCGCACCACCTCCTGGAGTGGCACCGGCCTCCGTGGCCTCACTCGCGACTACGGCGTCGCCCCGGGCCACGACCGTGGTCACGGCCGCCGTCGTGTCCGCACGAGAATCCTGGGCGATACTGCCGGCCAAATCGGCTGCGACCGCAGAATCCACGGCCGCCATGCCCTCCTTCACGTTGCGAACACCTTCGATCCGGCGGACGAGATCGTGCGCGGCATCGGTGTCGGCGCCCGGCCGCAGGCCGGTGATGATCGCGTCCCGTCCATGGACACGCACCGTGGCGCCGGGAAATTTCGACGAGAGCGCATCTTGCGCCTTGTCCGTCAGACGACCATCGGGATCCGCCCAGCTGTAGTTGATGGCGCTGAGCCCGGTGAGGGCGGCAGTACCACCGAGAAGCAGCGGCCACGCTTTGCGTCGTTCCCAGCCGACCTCACCCGCAGACCCGGGGCCCGACGAAACTGGAGACTCGACAGGACCGGCGGAGCGACCCTTCTGCCCGGTGCGGATCCGCCCAACACTCGACGCATCTCCCGAGCTACCAGCCGATGCACTGCGCACCGCTGACGGTGGCTTTGCCGGCCCGGCGGAGCGACCCTTCTGCCCGGTCGGAACCTTCGTCGGCTTCTTGGAGTTGTTGGCCATCATCGGTCACCGAGCGTCATCACGACCGGCCACCAACCGGTCGACGAGTGACTGGAAGCCGGTCTCGTCTCCGTCACGGAGCAACGCCGCCTGGGAGGCCCACGAGTCGGCGCTCGGGATGAACGAGACCCCGCCCTCGTTCACGATCGAACGAACATCGTCCACCGGCAGTGCCGCCAGACGTCGGAAGGTGCGGACCCCGCCCGAACGCAGGATCTCGTTGATCTTGGGACCGATGCCTTCGATGCGCAGCAGGTCGTCTCCTTGCACGTCTTCAGCTTCGAAGGCGTCGCCGCTCCCCGGATCGACACCGTCGGCGAAACTCTGAACGGCACCCGACCCGAAGACGCGCAGCTTCGTTGCCTCGAGATTCGAGACCAGACCCTGGACCTCGACGTGCTTGGCGTCGAGGTCGGCCCGGAGACGCGCCATGTCCGCGGCACATCCATCGTGCTCTGCCGTCAGTCTGGTCAGGTCGTCTTCCGCGGATTCCGTCCGGCGGCGCAGCTCGGCGAGCGACTTCTCATGGTCGCTCCGCAACCCGGAGAGGGTTCGGTCACGGTCGCCATGCGCGTCCTGCCATGCCCGCTCGTGCTCGGCCCGGAGGGCGGCGACAGCTGCTTCATGCGTGGCGGCCTGGGCGGCGAGACGACCGTCGTAGTCGACCCGAAGCTGAGCGAGGGCGGCGTCGTGTTCCGAGCTGAGATCGGCGAGGCGACCGTCGGTGTCGGTTCGCATCGTGGCCAGGGCGGCGTGATTGTCGGCATTGGCTGCCACGAGTTGCGCTCGGAGTTCCTCGATGAGCACCCGCTGGCTCGCCACCTGTCCGCGCAGGTCCCGGGTCTCGCCGGAGGCCGCCGAGGACGCGAGGGCAGCAGCCTCGAGCTGCGACCGCAGGGAGCCGACCGACTCGTCCCGATCGGCCAGGGCTGCCTTCGCCGCGGAGTGCTCGAAGGACAGCGCCGCAAACTCCTTGATCTTCGCGTCGCGGTCGGCGAGGACCTTTTCGTGCCCGACCTGCAGCGCCGCAAGCTCGGCCGCCCGGGCGGCGAGAACGCCATCGTTCACCCTGCGGTGGTCCGCCTCCTCGTCACCGGAGAAACGGGTGACCGAACCCGTCGGGGGCGAACCGGCGTCTTTCGACCTCTTCCACAGCAGCCGATGGAAGAGCGCACCGAGGCCAAACGATGCGACCGCGAGGAAGAACGACTGGATCAGGAACCACTTCATACGTGCTCCACGGTTGGATGGGAAGGAAAACGAGCTGCAACGGCGGTGGTGAAGCATCGCCCGGCTCAGCGTCACCGTGGACGCGCGGTCGTTCCGGTCACTCCGCGAGTTCCGCCTCGAGGAGTGAAACGCGCACTGTAGCGGTGACGTACGGCGTTCGCATACAGGCTGGTCACCCTTCGGACGGCGAATGCGGCTGAACACCTCCAAAGCGCGTTCGGAGGTGTTCAGCCCCCATATATGGGGGCAACCTCTCTCCTAACGGCACCGCAGGACGCGGGCGCAGGGAACAGGAGCGCACTACGGTTCTCGGCCCGTGGCACTGCTTCGCTTCTCGTTCGGAACCATGGGCTCGGGAAAGAGCACCCTGGCGTTGCAGATCCACCACAACCTGAGCCGCCGACACAAGAAGGGGCTCCTGCTCTCCAAGCTCGATCGCGAGGGCGCGTTCGTCTCCAGTCGCCTCGGCCTCTCCGAGCAGGCGGTCCAGGTCACCGACGACCTCGACCTCTTCGCCATGGCCTCACGCTTCGCCAGCACCCACAGCGGCATCGACTACATCGTCTGCGACGAGGCTCAGTTCTATTCCCGAGACCAGGCCGACCAGCTGGCGCTCGTCGTCGACGTGCTCCACGCCGACGTCTACGCCTTCGGACTGATCACCGACTTCCGCGGCCGCCTGTTCGCGGGAACGGAGCGCCTCCTCGAAATCGCCGACGAACGGGTGCAACTCCACGTCGAGGCCCGCTGCTGGTGCGGCGAACGGGCGACACACAACGCCCGGCTGGTGAACGGAAAGCTCGTCTACGAGGGTGACGTGGTCGTCGTCGGCGACACCACTGACGCCCCCGCCGAGCCCCTGTTCGGCGATGTGGTCACCTACGAGCTGCTCTGCCGGCGCCACTACCGCAGCGGGGAACCGTCCCGTCCGGACTAGGGACACCGCCGACGCCAGCGAGCCTCGCTGCACGATCGCCCGGCACTCCGAACCGGGGGAGGCGGCATCCCGTGACCCGAGCGGTAACCTTCGCCCCGATGACTGACCTCGCCACCCCATCGTTCTCCGGCACATCCATCCTCGGCACCTCGGTTCGCCGAGTCGAAGACCCTCGGATGCTGACCGTCGGCGGCACCTACGTCGACGACATCCGCGATCCGCTCCTCGACGCAGCGCTGCACGTCCACTACGTGCGGGCCACAATGGCGCACGCGAAGATCACCGTCGATGCGAGCGAGGCGCTCGGGATGCCCGGCGTCGTCGCCGTGGTCACGGCAGCCGACATCGCCGACCTCGGGAGCTATCCCGGTGACTTCCCGGGGTCGCCCGGCACGCTCGCCCGGCCCTGGCTTGCCGGAGACACCGTTCGCTACGTCGGGGAGCCGATCGCGGTGATCCTCACCGAACTCCGGGGCCAGGGCCCCGACGCCGCCGAAATGGTGGTCGTCGACTACGAACCGCTGCCGGTGCTGGTCTCGGTCGAGGACGCGGTGGATTCACCGACGCTCATTCATCCCGACCACGGCTCGAACATCGCCCTCAGCATCAAGCCCATGCGTTCGGTCGATCCCTCCGTCAGTCCGGTCGTGATCCGCCAGCGCGTGGTGAACTCCCGTGTCGCTCCCTCGCCGATCGAGCCTCGCACGGCGGCCTCCGCATGGGACGCAGCCGGCCGTCTGCACCACTGGACCAGCGGTCAGGGCTCGCACCCGTTCCGAGACTTCCTCGCGGCGGCACACAAGATCCCGAATGGCGACGTGCGCGTCATCACCCCCGACGTGGGCGGTGGATTCGGCGCCAAGGCCACGCCTTCCCCGGAGGATGTCCTGCTCCCCCGCCTGGCGAAGATCGCCGGCCGCCCCGTTCGGTGGGTGTCGTCGCGGACGGATGACATGGCCAACCTCGCCCACGGCCGCGCCCAGGTGCAGTTCGCCGAGATCGGGGCGACCGCCGACGGCCGCATCGAGTCCTACAAGCTCACCGTGCTGCAGGACTGTGGTGCCTACCTTCGCTACGGCGGCGTCCTGCCGCACATGACCCAACTGATGCAGCCCGGGGTCTACGACATCGCCGACATCGAGTTCTCCTCGCGCTCAGTGCTCACCAACACCACCCCGGTCGGGGCGTTCCGCGGGGCCGGCCGACCCGAGGCGGCGGCAGCGATCGAACGGATGGTTGACATCCTCGCGGCCGAGATCGGGGTCGACCCCGTCGAAGTTCGCCGCCGTAACCTCCGCGCCCCGTTCAACGAGACCATCACCACCTCGGCAGGTGCCCCGTACGACTGTGGCGACTACGCCGGCGCGCTCGACCGAGTCCTCGCTGCTGCAGGCTACGACGCTCTCCGGGCCGAGCAGGTGGGCCGACGAGCGAGCGGAAGCTCCAAGCTCCTCGGGATCGGCGTGTCCTGCTACGTCGAGGTGACCGCCGGCGGAGGTGGCTCCGAGTTTGCCGCCATAGAAATCCTGGACGACGGAAAGGTACGTGCACGTACGGGTTCCACACCCTATGGCACCGGCCACGAAACAAGTTGGGCGATGCTCATCTCCGAGAAGACCGGCGTGCCGGTCGATCGGATCGAAGTACGACATGGCGACACCGACGACGTTGCGCGGGGAGGCATGACCGGCGGATCGCGGTCACTGCAGATCGCCGGTGCGGCGATCTGGACGGCGGCCGGCGAGATCGTCGACCAGGCCCGAGAGCTCGCGGCATCACTGCTCGAGGCGCCCGTCGAAGACGTGGTGCTCGACACGTCGCGCGGCGCGTTCCATGTGGTGGGCACTCCGGCGGTGAGCCGATCGTGGGCCGATCTTGCTGCGGCGTCGACTGTCCAGGGAACAACTCTCGACGTGTCGCTCGACTACAAGGCGAACGCCGGAACGTTCCCCTTCGGCGCCCACGTCGCCGTCGTCGAAGTCGATGCCGAGACCGGCAAGGTCACGCTCCTTCGCATGGTTGCCTGCGACGACGCCGGGCGGATCCTCAACCCACTCCTCGTCGCCGGCCAGGTGCACGGCGGCCTCGCCCAAGGGGCGGCTCAGGCACTCCTCGAAGAAGTCGTGTTCGATGCCGACGCGAACCCGCTCACCGGGAACTTCGCCGACTACGGCGTCATCTCGATGGCTGAGCTGCCGAGCTTCGAACGGGTGCCGATGGAAACACCGACCCACGTGAACGAACTCGGCGCGAAGGGCATCGGCGAGTCCGGCACCGTCGGCGCCACACCGGCCGTCCAGAACGCCGTCATCGATGCCCTCGCCCACCTCGGTGTCCGCCACATCGACATGCCGACCACAGCCGAAAAGGTCTGGCGGGCCATCCAGTCCGCCTGATCGGTCGGTTGTCCGCGGGAGCGGGCGCTGCGCTCAGACGTCGACGATGACGGTCACCGGTCCGTCATTGACGAGGGAGATCTGCATGTTGGTCCGGAAGCGTCCGGTCTCCACGGTGGCGCCGAGCGCTCGGAGTTCGGTGACCACCAGATCGACGAGCGGCTCGGCGACCTCGGGTGGGGCCGCGTTGATCCAACTCGGACGGCGTCCGGCCGAGGTGTCGCCGTAGAGCGTGAACTGGCTGACGACGAGCACCGCTCGTGTGGTGTCCGCCACCGATCGGTTCATCACGCCTGCCTCATCATCGAAGATGCGGAGATGCCAGAGTTTGGCGGCCAACTTCGCAGCGTGCGCCTCGGTGTCGGCATGGGTCACCCCGACGAGCACACACAGACCGGGCCCGACGGCTCCGACCTCCACACCCTCCGAGGTGACACTCGCCCGAACGACTCGCTGGACCAATCCACGCATCGACGACCACGGTAGCGCCATGCCGTGGGAAGCCGAGCTCAGGCCGACTGGCGATGTGCCCGTTTCATCGCATACATCAGCTTGTCCGCCTCGGCCAACGTGCTCTGCATCGTGTGCTCCGGGACGTGCGTCGCCACGCCGATTGCGGCCGAGATCTCGATGAGGTTCCCATGAACGAACATCGGCTCCTGGATCGACCGCCGAACCCGATCACCGAAGGCGTCGGCGTCGCTGTCGTCGAAGCCGCGGGCGACGATGACGAACTCGTCACCACCCATTCGCGCAACGATGTCGCCGGTCCGCACGATCTGGGTGAGACGGTCGGCGACGATGCGGAGGACCTCATCGCCGGCGGTGTGGCCGAACCTGTCGTTGATCGGTTTGAAACCGTCGAGGTCGATGAACAGCACGGTGGTGTCGTCCGGATGACCCTCGCGACGCTCGAGCTCGCTCCACAGTCCAGCGCGGTTGGCGAGCCCGGTGAGCACATCGCTGTGGGCCCGTCGCTCGAGCAATTCGTTCGCCGCCTCCAGGTCCGCGACGAGGTGCTCGTTGCGGACGCGCAGTTCCGTGGCGCGCCGGAACGCGTCGCCGGCGATCTGATTGGTCCCGAGGATCACCACGCAGTACACGACGCAACCGAAACCGAGCACACCTCCGAGGAGGCCACCGAGCCGAAGGCACGACACGATGGCGGCCACGACAATCGGAGCGCTGAAGAGAGCGAGCGACGAACGGAGGCCGAATCCGACGAGCACGTTCACCGCAAGGATCGCGGAGAACATCATGAGTGAAACGGACCACATCGGGTCGACCCGGCCGCCCTTCCAGGGATCTACGAGGAGCACTCCGAGACCGGTCGCGACACCGGAGCACGCCAACGCGACGTGCATGCGTCGGAGCCAGACCCTTGGATCGGACCAGGGTTGCGATCGCAACGCAAGCGAGGAGCAGGCGACGGTCGCCAAGGACACGACGAACACTGCCGCCGACCACGCGCCGATGATCGTGGCATCGGTCCCGGCGGAGTGGGCAATCCAGCCTCCGACCAAGGGAACCGTCACGGAGGCGCTCGCCGACCCTCCCCGCATCATGCGGCAGGTGTCCACCAGCCCGCGTTCGAGGATCGCATCGTCGATGCGCTCCTCGATCGGATCGGGTACTGCGGCCATGTCGAGCAGTTTCGACATATCGAACCCGGAACCTGAGCAGAATCACCCGCCGGGCGCCAAACGCTCAGGTGAACGTGAAGCAAACCTCAGAACGGAACGGTGCCTCAGCGCGCGGGTGGACCGCATCAGTGCAGAGCGAAGAACTTCCCGCCCCGGGTTGCGACATAGATGGCGCCGTCCCAGACCGCCGGCGTCGCTTCGATGCAGCCGCCGAGAGCGACCTCCCAGATGGGCTGCGGCTCCGCACGCGCGTCGGACACATCGAAGCCGTGGACGACGCCGCCGCAGTCGCCCTGCACCAGGACATCGTCCACCACGACCGGCGATGACCACAACGGGCCGGGGAGACGGAGCTCCCACAACACCACACCATCGAGCTGATCGAGTCCGACCACTCTTCCCCCATCGGTCGTGGCAATCACCACTCCGTCGTGAAGAGCGACCGTCGACCAGATCCCTCCCGGTCGGCGGCCAACGTCGAAGAAGCTCCACACCAATGGATCTGGACGGGTCGGATCCAGCTTCACGAGTTGGCCGACCTCCCGGCTACGCGCATTCCCGCGTTCGTACTCGACGCCGACATAGAGCGCCCCGTGGTCGTCGATGACCACGGAGGCGTCCGTGTCGTCACCGACCCAGTAACGAAAAGTTCGCGACGGAGTCCCCCCGGTTCGCAACGGTGCGAGATCCCATCCCTGCACGAGTCCACCGGAGTTCCCGAAGTACACCGTGTCACCGTCGACGGCGACGGAGTTCTCGATCGACACCTCCGACGACGATTGCCCCGCCAGATCGGCGCGGAGCTGATCATCCCAACCCGGCGTGTTGAACACGAGCTTGGGGTCGACCTGCACGAGACCGTTCGCATCGATGGTGCGGCCGAGCTTCACCGCATGGAACTGACTGTTCTCCCCGCCTTCGAGCAGCCAGTCGTCGAGGACAAGCGCGCTGCCGTCCCAGTCGTTGTTCCACAGCGTCGGTGACACATCGTCCGCGCTGAGGTGCCACAGCTCTTCGGCCTTCGGGCCACGGTCGATGGCGAGGACCCGGAAGTAGTTGTCCCGACTGCCGGAGTACACGAGCGGGAAGCCGTCCGGGTCGACCGTCACGGTGCCCTTGATGATGTCGCCTGTCGGGAAGGGTTCGAGGATGTCCTCCCCCGTGGACCCGTCGATGAAGTGCACGGCGCCGTCGTAGCCGTTGAAGACCACCCACGTTCGACCGTCGCGGACATGGACGGTCGGCTGGCCGGTCCACCCGGCACCACACCACTGCTTCGTCACTCCCTTGGCCGACGAGGATCGGCACATCGCCCCGCGCTTCGGGTACGACCACGCAACCTTCGGCGAGACCGGCACCGGTCCGCGTCCGTAGAAACGCCGGTTGGCATCGCCGCGAAACGTGAGGAGCCCCTCGACGGTCGGCTGCCACCCATCCTCGAACTTCACCGGAGCGCCCGGCAGGGTCGTCGGTACATCGGCGGTCACGGTGTCAAGGGTCTCGACGAGGGCGGTCGACGATGGCGGCAGGCTCGACGCGACTGCCTCGGGCGGCGCTGCGGTTGTTCGTGCGGTGGTTGGGACGACTGTCGCAATGGACGGTTCATCCGGTGAAGGTGACGTCGACGGCGACGGCGACGAGCAACCGACGATGACCGACACTGCGCCCGTCAGCACCAGCCGACGGACCCGCTTTCGGGCATACATCATGACCGTTGTCAGTCGTTGCCGGGAGGCAGCCTGCGCAACGGGGACCACCCGGCATCGATCACTGCAGCGGAAAGCGGCCGGGCCGCAGCCCGCAGCTCACGGCAGCCTTCCTCACCGAGGACGGCCCACGCGTCGGCCGAGAGCTCGTCCGTGCGATCTTCGATCCGCTGTCGCAGTGCAGCTCCCGTGTCGGTGAGCGCGACCTCGCCAGGGGTGAGGATGTTGCGAGAACGCAACGATTCGATGCCGGCATTCCATTCGTCCTCGGTCCAACCGCGCAACTGTTGGAGCATGGCGAGGGGAACGGCTCCCGTGGCCCCGTGGGTGATCAGCGCATCGAGTCCGCCGAGCCCTTCGCTGAGAAGCAGCGCGAGGTGCAGGTCACCGCGGTACTCACGCAGCAACGTCTGCGCGTGCCAGAGGACGAGGTGCGGCTCGGTCGGCCAAGCCAGCGATGCGTGGGCCGCGAACAGGGGCTTGCCATCGACTCTGGCGCACGCCGAACGGGCGGCGATCGTTGCCAGCTCCGCAGCCCGCTTCGTGGCGTCGTTGCCGATCAGATCCGGTGCAGCGACGCGGAGCGAAACGTCGACGACGCGAAGGCGGGCCGCCAGTGCGTCCTCCGGGGACACTCGATCCCACACCGTCGCCATGGCCGAACGAACGAGTGATGGGGAGAAGTTGAAGAACGTCGACGTGACCACTTCGGGGCTGACCCGTCCGAACGCTGCAGCCCGCGAGGCGAAGTAGTGCTGGCGGCCCTCGAGTCCGGCGGCATCGTAGATCGGCGTCCCGTGCGGGGTGAAGTAGACCATCCCGTGAATGGGCTCGAGCGTCATCCATGTGCGCCGGGCAATCTGTGGGTCGAAACCGATCGTCATCCTTTCACCTTGTCACAGCACCGTTCGGCCCACGGAATTCGTCGGCCCGATCAGTACGGAAAGACGAATCGACCTTCGTCGTCCTTGGTCAGCGGGCGGACGTCGAGAACGGCATCGAGATTGAGGGGTCCGTACAGATGGGGGAAGCGCACATCCGAAGCCGGATCGTGCGCCGGCGGCTCCCACCGCACTTCGGCCGCGCACCGAGCCTCATCGACCTGCAGGAGAACGAGGCCCGGCACGTCGTCGTAGTACCGCGCGGCCGAGCCGAGCGCCTGCTCGGCGGTCGAAAGATGGATGAAGCCCTCAGAGATCAGGCTGAACACCGAGTATTCGTCGAGAAGCTGCGCATCGGACCACGCAGTCGCGGTCGTGATGTGGAAGATCACGCACCGGCTCCCTTGCGCGCCGTCACTCTGCTTGCTGCCCACGGGACCATCATGCGCCCCCTCTATTCCTCGCGGTCACTATCCACGTCGCGCTATCGACCACGGCTCCGTGGTCCGTCCACTGCGACTCCAGCACGCGCCGGGCCGCGTCATGGATCTGGCGGGCCGTCGCCTCATCGGCACTCTGCATCAGTCGTGCCGCTCCGCCCACGCGCAGACTGGCGTCGAGGGCGACGTCGAAGTCGGTCGTCCCGAAAAGCTGCATTGGCGCGATGTGCTCGGCGATCTCGATGTCGACCCAGCCGGCCGAAGAAAGAATGCCCCGCAGACGCTCCGCATCGGCAAAGGCCATCGGCCCGGGGGCGTGGGGATCTGGCGCCGGCAGTCCCGGAAACAGCGCATTGAGTTCCCGCCCGAGATCGCCGAAGATCCGGTTCTTCCGCGCCTCCTGCCAGCAGACGAAGGCCATTCGGGCGGGTGCATTCGTAAGCGCACGTATGTTGACGAATGCCGCCACTGGGTCGTCGAAGAACATCACTCCGAAGCGCGAGAACACCGCGTCGACGTGGCCCCCGACATCGCCGGGGCTCGCAGTCTGGGCATCACCGACCATGGCGGAGGCGTGACGGAACCCGCGATCGGAAAGCCGACGTGCGGCGAGCTCGGTCATCGGCACACTGATATCCAACCCGACCACTCGTCCGGTCTCCCCCACCGCGGCGGCGAGGTCGAGGGTGGTCGCGCCGCAGCCACAGCCGATGTCGATGATCGATTCGCCGGTCTGCGCGTCGAGCGCGCCGAGCGCGGCCGCGCCGACGACGGCTAGCTGACGGTCCATCTGATCCTGCAGGTCGACCCAGGCCTCCCCACCGGTGGCCGACCAGAACTCGGCCTGGCCTTGATTCCCTGGTGCTGTTGCAGGCATCTGAAGGTCCGTTTCGCGAAGGCGCTAGAGCGCGGTGACAGGGATTCGGGTGCGGTGTCGGGGGCGCTCGGTGATCTCGCGCAGTTCACCGCGGAGGAAGTGCGCGGCGGCACTCGTGATCTCCACGTTGGCGAACGTCCCGGCCGGAAGGGCTCGATGCTCACCGTCGCTGGAGCGGTACGGAAAGTGAACGAGCTTGCCCTGTTTCGTACGCGCGCTGGTGATCGACGAATCCTTCTTCGAAGGCCCCTCGACGAGCACCTCCTCTACCCGACCGACGCGCGCCGCGTGTTTGCGGGTGGCGCTCCGTTCGAGCACGTGGTTCAGGCGCGCGAATCGTTCGGACACCACATCGGCCGCCACGAACCGGTCCACCATCTCGGCGGCGCGGGTCCCGGGACGCGGCGAGAACTGGAACGGATAGCAGCTGTCGAACTCGGCCTCCGCCGCCACTTCGAGAGTCTGGACGAAGTCGGCCTCGGTCTCGCCAGGGAACCCGACGATGATGTCGCTGGTGATGCTCAGGTCGTCGACCAACCGGCGGGCTTCGTGCAGCTTCTCCAGGTACTTCGCGGCCGTGTAGCCACGGCGCATCTCGCGAAGGATCACGTCGCTTCCGGACTGCAGCGGGAAATGGAGATGGGGCATCACTGTCGACACCTCGGCCATCGCCAGCATCGTGTCGACGCGGATGTCCTTCGGGTGTGGTGAGGTGTATCGAACGCGCCTGATCCCCTCGACCGCTCCAACCGAGCGCAGGAGATCTGCGAACAGCGCTCGCGCCCGCGGGCCGGCGGTATCGGTGGCCCACGAAGGACCGCACGCCTCGGCACTGCCCGGCATTCCGTGGCGATCCCGCCACGATGTGGTGAGGTCGCGTCCGTAGCTGTTGACATTCTGTCCGAGCAGCGTCACCTCGACGGTGCCAGCCGCGGCGAGGGTACGGACTTCGTGGAGCAATTCGTCGAAGGTGCGGCTCGATTCGACCCCGCGGACCGAAGGAACGATGCAGAACGCGCAGGAGTTGTCACAGCCGATCTGGATCGTGACCCATGCTGACCACTCCTCTTCGCGGCGAACCGGGAGTGCGCTCGGGAACGACTCGGCCTCCTCCAAGATCTCCATCAGAGGTCCGCGTGCATAGGACTCACGCAGCAGTTCCGCAGCTCGGTGCACGTTGTGGGTGCCGAACACCACGTCAACGTGCCCCGCCCGTTGCTGGATCAGCCCACGGTCCTTCTGCGCCTGGCAGCCGCCCACCATGATCTTGAGCTCCGGGCGGGCGTCCTTGAGTTCCTTCACCCGACCGAGATTGCCGAACAGTTTGTTGTCCGCGTTCTCCCGAATAGTGCAGGTGTTGTAGACGACAACATCGGCATCGTCCTCGGAGTCGACCCGTACGTAGCCATCGGCCTCGAGGAGACCGGAGATGCGCTCCGAGTCGTGCTCGTTCATCTGACAGCCGTACGTATGGATCACGTAGCGCTTCGATCCTGTTTCCGGCGACGACACGGCGGAGGAGTCTACGGGCCGCCCTGCTATGGCCGGACCCGCGCCAGAACGGGAAGCGCTCTGGCGAACGATGTTCACAGGCGCTGGTGAGATTGCAACTGAATGCCAACAACTCCATCACGTGGTCGGCCGATGCTCTCTTCGGCTCGAGAAACTCACCACCGCACCGGCCCAACGACACCACCGCTCGCAGGACATCAAACCAACTCTCTCCGCAAAGGAACCCAGCATGAACCGTTCAACCCGCCTCATCGCCTCGATCAGCATCGCCGCGGCAGCCGTCGTCGGAGTCTCGGCTCCCGCCTTCTCCACCCCGAAGTCCGACGCGGTCAACGCCGTCCGCGTCGAGAACCGTGCCCGCATCCAGGCCACCTACGACGCCAACAAGGGTCGCCGCGACGCGACCTACTCGGCGAACTCGGCCCGCCGCGATGCCACCTTCCAGAGCTGCATGACCGGCGCCGCCGCGGCGACCACCAAGGACGCCCGCGAGGCCGCCAAGGCTGCGTGCAAGACCTCTCGTCAGAGCACCAAGGCCGCCAACAAGAGCGCCTGGGAGCAGACCCGCGACCAGAACAAGGCCGCGCGTGAAGCCACCCGGGCCGCCAACAAGGCGGCGATCGACGCGGTCAAGGCCACGGTGACGACCGCCGTTCCGACGACGGTCAAGCCGGTTTCCGCTTCCTGACGCACAATCTCCACGTTCGGTCCGGCACAACCTGCCGGCCGCAGAACCCGACTCCCCCGCCTTCGGGGCGGATCGTCCGAATCGGGCGATCCGCCCCGAGGCGCGTTGGGGCCCGGGCACGCCGCGTGCCATGCTCGACACCTCATGACCTTCGACGAACGCCTGGCCTACGCCACGGCTCGCGGCATCTCCCGAGACGACCTCCCCGGCCGAGCCCCGTCGTTCGAGCGGCGGTTGGCCCTGGCCGGCAACTACAACTTCCGCGACGCCGGGGGCTACGGGGTCGGTGACGGCCGGGTCATTCGCCGGGGGGTCATCTACCGCAGTGACCACCTGGCCACGCTCACCGACGACGACGTGGCCGCCGTCGCAGCGCTCGGGCTGCGTCGGGTCCACGATTTCCGCCTGGCGGGAGAACGTGAGCGCCAGCCGAGCCGTCTGCCCGTCGGACCCCACGCTGCCGAAATGGTCTTGCTCGGTACGGCCGACTTCTCGTCGCTCGACGAGAGCGTGATCGACGTGATCCGCGACATCCTCGCCGGGACCCGCCCGCTTCCCGAACCGGACTTCTGGGAGGGGAACTATCTCGACATGGCGCAGGCGTCGCAGCGCATGCTGGTCGGCTACCTCCGCTCCATCGCCCAACCCGACGCACTCCCGGCGCTGCACCACTGCACCGGCGGAAAGGACCGCACGGGGGTGTCGACGGCGCTGCTCCACCGGATCCTGGGCGTCAGCGACGACGACATCATGGACGACTTCCTGCTCACCAACGTGTACCGCACGCCCTATCGGGTGGATGACCTCCGCGAAGGGTTCACCGCTCGCGGCATCTCTGTGATCGATGCGCTGCCCATCCTCGGCGTCAGCCGCCAGCCACTCCAAGGAGTGCTCGCCTACTGGGACGCGGGCGGCGGTGCCCGCGCCTATGCCCTCGACGGTGGGGCAACGAGTGCGGAGCTGAACAGGCTCAGTGACGCATTGCTGACGAGCGCCGACTGAGGGCCAGAGCGGAGACTGGCCGCATCACCTGGTTTCCCAAGCGATGCGGCCGAGTCCGCCACCACACACAACAGCAATCGTCGGACCGGCCGCTCAGCTTGAGAGGTCATCCGGCAAACGGGTCGTTCGACCCAGCCAGAGCTCAGTCGAGCGAGATGGGCTCGTCGTCGTCATCGAGATCGTCGAGCGCGTCGCCGACGACTTCGACGATGCCGACCTTCTGGCGGATCTTCTCGGTGATCTCCATCATCAGCTCGGCATTCTCGGAGAGGAAGTTCTTGGCATTCTCCCGACCCTGGCCGAGCTGCTCGCCTTCGTAGGTGAACCAGGCGCCCGACTTCTTGATGACGGCACACTCGACGCCGACATCGAGCACCGACCCTTCACGGCTGATTCCCTTGCCGTACATGATGTCGAACTCGGCCTGCTTGAACGGCGGGGCGACTTTGTTCTTCACGATCTTCACCCGGGTGCGGTTGCCGGTGACGTCGGCACCATCTTTGATCGATTCGATGCGGCGGATGTCGATGCGCACCGACGAGTAGAACTTCAGCGCCCGTCCACCCGGCGTGGTTTCCGGCGAGCCGAACATCACGCCGATCTTCTCCCGCAGCTGGTTGATGAAGATCACGACCGTGTTGGTGCGGCTGATCGAGGCCGTGAGCTTGCGCAGCGCCTGGCTCATGAGGCGGGCCTGGAGACCGACGAACGTGTCGCCCATCTCCCCTTCGATTTCCGCCTTCGGGGTGAGGGCGGCGACAGAGTCGATCACGACGACATCGAGCGCACCGGAACGGACGAGCATGTCGCAGATCTCGAGGGCCTGCTCGCCCGTGTCGGGCTGGGAGATGAGCAGGTTGTCGATGTCGACGCCGATAGCGCTCGCATAGACCGGGTCCATGGCGTGCTCAGCGTCGATATAGGCACATGTGCCGCCGTTGCGCTGGGCCTCGGCCACGACGTGCATCGCCAGCGTGGACTTGCCGGACGACTCGGGGCCGTAGATTTCACAGATACGGCCACGCGGCAGGCCGCCGATGCCGAGGGCGAGATCCACAGCGAGCGAGCCGGTGGACACCGCTTCGATCCTCATGTGGGTGTTCTCGCCGAGTCGCATGATCGACCCTTTGCCGAACTGCTTGTCGATCTGGCCGAGGGCCATCTCCAGTGCTTTGGCTCGCTCCATCTCTGCTCCTTGGGTCCTCTTGCCGGAGTCTTTGCCGGCGTCTTTCGTGTCTCGTGCGGGGAACGTTTTCATTGCGGATCACTGTAGGAGAGGGGTGAGACAAAAATGACAGACATGTGATTTCCTCGGGGTCGACGGCGGACGGTCACCTCGACGAACCACGGACGGCCGGTCGAAGGGGTGGTGTTCGATCGAGAGCGGGTTCGGTTGCCCCAAACGAACGTTCGAGATCGTAAACAAACGTTCGAGAACATGCAAGCATGCTCCGGTGCGCGGCAGCGACGGACCCGCATCCCCGGCCGCGGGAGCCGCAAGGGTCGTCGGCCGGCTGACGAAACGCCTGCTCATGGTGGCTGTGTGCACGCTCCTCGCCACTGCTTCCGCCGCGGACAGCCGAGCCGCCGAATCCCCGGCGAACCCCGCCGGACCGCCCGTGAGCGCCGACCAGCCGACCACGTCCACGAGCTCGGCCCTGCCGGCGGGCCCGATCGCCCCTCCCGGGTCGACCGCCGGGGTGGCCGGCCCGGCGAATCCGACGGCGACGACCACCACGCCCTCCACGACACCCACGGCCGGACCACCGCTCCCGGGAGGCACCGGTCAAGGTGCGAACGGCACCTGGACGCTGGCGTTCGGTGGGGACACGCTCCTCACCCGTCGCGTCGGACCCGCAACCGATCCGTTCGCCGGCATCCGGCCGCCGCTCGCCGACGCCGATCTCGCGATCGTGAACCTCGAAACCGCGATGTCGACGCGCGGCCGCGCGCAGGTGAAGACCTTCACCTTCCGCTCTGCGCCGTCATTCGCCGATGTGATCTCCCGGGCCGGGGTGGACGTGGTCTCCTTGGCCAACAACCACTCGCTCGACTTCGGAATCGATGCCCTCGAGGACACGATCGACAACCTCGACCGCGTGCTCGTCGCCCACGTCGGCGCCGGACGCGACCTTGCCGCTGCTCTCACCCCCGCCGAGTTCGATATCGGCGGAACGCGCGTCGCCGTGCTCGGCGCCAGCCAGATCATCCCGAGCGGCACGTGGCCGGCTACCGCGACGCGGGGAGGAATAGCGTCGGCCGGCAAGCACGCCATCAACCGTGAAACACAACAGTTGCTCGCCGCGGTCCACCGCGCGAAGGCGGCCAACGACGTGGTGCTCGTGGTGCTGCATTGGGGCATCGAAGGAGACCCGTGCCCGTCGGTGGTGCAGCAGAAGCTGGGCCGACTCCTCGTCGACGAGGGCGCCACCGCGGTGCTCGGCGCTCACCCCCACATCCTGCAGCCGGTCGTGCCGGTGAGCACGACGGCCGGCGACGCTGTCGTGGCCTATTCGCTCGGCAACTTCATCTGGGACCCGCGCAGCGGCGCGACGGGTGAAACCGGCGTGCTCGAACTGCGCTTCGACGGACCCAAACTCGCGGCCATTCGTTTCGCCCCGCACCGCCTCGACGACAACGGATGGGCACGCGCCGTCGATTCATCGAGCGTTCGCGGCCGGGCGATCAGCGCAAGAGTTGGGCGCCGCTGCCCCGGTGCTCCGGGAGTGTCGAGCTGGGACGCCTCCAGCTGATCCTCCCCGATCCCGGCCACGACTCCACAAACAACAACGCGCGCTTACGAGGTCGCTAGAGCGCGACGCACGACATCCATCGACGAGATCGCGGAAAAGTTGCGGACCCGTTCGCGATCGCCCGGCAACAAGAGCTGATCGGTGTGCTCGCCTTCGGGCGTGACGAGGCCGACGAACACCGTGCCGACCGGTTGGCCGTCCTGCTCGGTCGGACCGGCCACACCCGTGATGGCAACACCGACATCTGCACCGAGCACGGACCGAGCGCCTCGGGCCATGGCCAGCGCTGCCGCTTCCGAAACCACCGGACCTTCCGGCACGCCGAGAACCGTTTGCTTGACCTCGGTGGCGTAGCTCACCACGGCACCGCGGAACCAGGTGGACGCTCCCGGAACGGCGACACAACGCGAGGCAACGAGTCCGCCGGTGACGGACTCGGCCAGACCCATCGTCCAGCCGCGGGCAACGAGCAGGGACCCGACGGTCGCCTCCATGGTGGCGTCGTCGACGGCGAACACGAGCTGGCCGAGGATGTCCCGGACCTTGCGCTCCTCCGCGTCGAGAAAGGCCATGGCCTCGGCGTCCGTCGGCGCCTTGGCCGTGAGGCGAACCTTGATGCCCTCGATGCCACTCGCCAGGAACGCGATCGTGAGCGGAGGTGCGCCGGGCCGGTCGAGCGCGTCGAGGCGGGACGAGATTCGCTCCGCGAGCGTCGACTCGGCGATGCCCCACGTGCGCAGCACACGGCTGCGGATCGTGGCAACGCTCCCGGTCCGGGCGACGAGGTCGGGAAGGATCGCCCGCTCGAGCATGTCCTTCATCTCGTAGGGCACACCGGGGACCGCATAGATGACCTTCTTGCCGACCGGGCAGATCAGACCGGGCGCAGTGCCGCGCGTCTGCACGATGATCGACGCGCCCTTCGGCACGTCGCCTTGTCGGGCATTGTTCTCCGACATCTCCCTACCGCGGGCACTGAACATCGTCCGGATCCGCTCGACGATGTCGTCATGGCGCTCGAGCCCGACGTTCATCACGGTCGCGATGGCCTCACGGGTGATGTCGTCCTGGGTGGGGCCGAGGCCGCCGCAGCAGATGACGGCGTCGCTTCTCGACAGGGCCATCCGGAGGGCGTCGACGATCCGTTGGTGGTTGTCACCGACCTTCGTCTGGAAGTGGGTGTCGATCCCGGCGCCGGCGAGTTGTTCGCCGATCCAGGACGAGTTCGTGTCGACGATCTGGCCGAGCAGCAACTCCGTGCCGACGGCGACAACTTCACAGCGCATGGTCCCCATCCTGACCTATGGGTGACCGCAGGTAGCGTGAAGGTCGTGGGACTCCTCAGCCGAACGCCGAAATCCGAGAAAACCCGTCGGGCTCGGCCGCCCCGGGTGTACCTGAACCGGGAGGAGACCAAGCAGACGATGCGTCTCCAGCCGATGGAACGCAAGATCCTCTACGTTGCGGCGGCCTACTGCGCCGTGGCCATGGCGCTCATCCAGGCGTACACGAGAGGTACCGAGAAGTTGTGGTGGCTGGCCGTCAGCCTCGCCCTCGTCGGTGCGTTCGTGGCGCTGACGTGGCGGACGAACCGCATGTTCGCCGGCATCGGAGCCATCCTCTGTGTGTACGGTCCGGCGTGGGGAAAGTACGTGATCTTCGGAACGCCGCTGTTCGGCCTCATGCTGTGGCTGACCTTTCGCATCTCGACCGATCGGCGCAAGCTCATCGACGACCGCATCCGACGCGGCGACTACGGGGTCGATCCACGCACCGCGGCAGACCAGGCCCGCAAGGCCAAGAAGGCCGGCACCACCGCGACCCAGACCGTCAGCGGCAAGCCCCTGGCTCCGCCGTCGAAGCGCTACACACCGCCGAAGGCCAAGAAGAAGTAGGACGCCCCGGCGGCTGCCACACGACGCCCCGCCGGTCCGCCGAGCGACGGTCATCCCGGCTGATCGCCGGGGCCGGGTGCCAAGATCGGCGGGTGCCTGTTGCCCTCCTGCTCGACCCCCTGTTCCGGACGACGGGGATGTGGGTCGACGCGCTTCGGGCGGCAATGCCGGAGGAGGAGGTGATGCTGGTCGGCGACCTCACCGAGGCGCACGTGACCGACAACGTCGACATTGCCCTCGTACGGGGAGTCGACCCGGGCGAGCTTCGGCGATTCCCTCGGTTGCGGTTCATCCACTGCCTCTGGGCCGGGGTCGATGGGTTGCTCACCGATCCGTCGGTGCCGACCGAGGTGCCGCTGGCCCGCACCGTCGACCCTGCGATGGCCGACCGGATGGCAGCGACGGCATTGGCGCACGTGCTCGACATCTGCCTGCTTCACCACGACTATCGCGAGAAGCAGAAGCGGGCGTCGTGGGAGCCACGCCATGCCAAACCGATGACGTCGAAGACGGTATCCATCCTCGGCTTCGGATCACTCGGCCGCAGATGTGCCGAGTACATCGCCATCACGGGGGCCGCGGTCATAGGTGTACGTAGTACCCGCACAACGGCCGTGAACCACGCGCCATGGACGACGACAACGAACATGGACGACGCCGTGGCCGCCGCCGACGTCGTGATCAACCTCCTGCCCCTGACGACCGAGACGACCGGCGTGTTGAATGCCGCCCTCTTTGCCCATTTTCGACCGGGTGCCGCGGTGATCAACCTTGGCCGGGGAAACCACGTGGTCGATCCGGACCTGCTTGCCGCACTGGCCGAGGGAAGAATCCGCCGCGCCGTTCTCGACGTCTTCGGACAGGAACCGCTCCCCGGGGACCATCCGTACTGGCGCCACCCCGGCGTGACCATCACGCCGCACGTCGCGGCCGAAACCGACCCCATGAGTGCTGCCGCGGTCATCGCGGCGAACATCCGTGCCTTTCGGGCCGGGCATGCCGATCGGATCACCGGGCTCGTCGACCGAGCCCGCGGCTACTGAACCGGCCGGCTCAAGGCCGGCTGGACCCTGCGGGCTTCGACGAGGTATTGCGCACCGCTCACGACGGTGAGCACGACACTGACGACGAGCAGCGTGTGTCCCAGCCAGGCTGCGTGCTCGCCGACCCACGGCATGATCGAGAAACCGACGGCGCTCTGCTGGGCGAAGGTCTTCCACTTCGCCGACGTGCGCGCCGGGACCGAGACGCCCTTGGTACCGATGAACGAGCGGTAGACGGTGATCGCCACCTCCCTCACTGCGGTGAGGGCGACCCACGGCCAGAAGTAGACACCCTTCACGACGAGCACCGCCATCGCACCCAAGGTCATGAATTTGTCGGCCAGCGGATCGAGGAAAGCACCGGAGCGGGTGGTCCCGAAACGGCGAGCGAGGATGCCGTCGAAGTAGTCGGTCCAGCACAGGACGGCCCACAGGGCGAACGTGCCGAGATCGAAACGCAACGAGGCGATGAGCACGAGCATCACCGGTGTGAGCATCATGCGCACCACGGTGAGGGCGTTCGCCGGGGTGACGAACGCTCCTGGATCGAAGCGAGGGGGACGGGTGGCGGCCATCGACGGATTCAGCGGCGAACCGCAAGCTCGGGAACGACGGCATGCAGATCGGGGCCCTCGGCACCCGTCACATGGACGGTGTGGAACTCGCCGACCGCAAGTTCCATCGGGAGGTGCACTTCGCCGTCGATCTCCGGTGCTTCACGGACCGAACGCCCGATTCCCGGACGGTCGACGAGCACCTCGATGTCCGTACCGATCAAGGCATCGCGGGACTGAGCGGTGATGGCGTCCTGCAACTCGGTCAATTCGTCGAGTCGCTCACGCATGAGCGAAGCGGGGACCCGACCGGGAAGATCATAGGCATACGTACCTTCCTCGGGCGAGTACGAGAAGAAGCCACACCAGTCGAGTCGGGCCTCGCGGACGAACGAAAGGAGTTGGTCGTTGTCCTCCTCGGTCTCCCCTGGGTACCCGACGATGAAGTTCGAACGGAATGCCGCGGAAGGCTCACGTCGACGGATGTCCTCGATACGACGGAGGAAGCGGGCACCGTCTCCCCATCGCCGCATGCGACGCAGCAGAGGTTTCGACACGTGCTGCAGCGACAGGTCGAAGTACGGAACGTTCGTCTGTGCACAGATCACGTCGATCAGGGCATCGGACAGATCGCTCGGGTACAGGTAGAGCAACCTTGTCCGCTTCACCCGAGCCGCGACCGCCTCCACGAGGCCGACGATCGATCCGGCCCCGAGTTCGGCCGGCCGATCCTTGCCGTAGGACGCGAGGTCTTGGGCGACCAGCACAACCTCTTGCACGTCGAGAGCATCGACCTCGTCGAGGATCTGGGCAATATCACGGCTGCGCTGCGGCCCCCGGAACGAAGGGATGGCACAGAAGCCGCAGTTGCGGTCGCAACCTTCGGCGATCTTCACATAGGCCCACGGAACGGCCGACTTCGGCCGCGGCAGGTTCAGGAGGTCGAACGCAGGGACGGTCGGCCCCGAACGGGTACGTCCGAGCACGACCGGGACGGCCGTAGACCCGACGGTCGCCGGACCCGCCGGAGCGCCGTGTTCGTGGTCGTGTTCGTGATCGTGGATCGCGCCGCCGAATCCGACGACGCGGTCGACCTCGGGAAGCGCTTGGGCCAGTTCGTCACCGTATCGCTCGGCCATGCAACCCGTGACGACGACCCGCGCCCCGGCTTTGCGGCCATCGGCGAGCGCCAGCGTTACGTCGATCGACTCCTGTCGGGCCGACTCGATGAAAGCGCACGTGTTGACGAGCACCAGATCGGCGTCGCCCGCCGAACTGGCCCGCGCCATA
Source organism: Acidimicrobiia bacterium (assembly GCA_031423635.1). Taxonomy (GTDB): domain Bacteria; phylum Actinomycetota; class Acidimicrobiia; order Acidimicrobiales; family JANYDT01; genus JANLQX01. The sequence continues at coordinate 41,372 of JANPFX010000011.1, forward strand.
CCGTCGGCCAGGAGCTTGCCTGTCAGCTTGTCGGAGTCGACCTGATTCTTCGGGCAGCCGAGCGTCTCAATCCAGAACCGTCCCGACACGATGGTCCACGCTACCCGTCCCCACCTCGCTCCCGTTCGACGGGGTGGATCGGCGTGAGCGAACTTCTCGTCGTCTGCCATCGACGTGGTTCTCGAGACCACCGTGGCAACGTAACGTTGCATGGGACGTCAGCCATCGCTCACCTCGAGACCCCAGGAGGTTCCGTGACCGCTTCGCCGCTCGACAAGGGCTTGCGTCCTCGCACGTTCCGCACTGCGTTCGGCCGTTCCCTCGGCAAATGGCTGGGCATCGGCATCGTGCTCGCCGGACTCATCACCTTCGGCGGGCCGATGATCGGGAACATTTTTCACCGTGGGGCCCCCTTCTCCGAACGGACCGTCGATCGCACCCGGCCGGCGATCCTGCAAGCAATCACCGACCTCCACGACTACCGGGCCGCGTCGGCGACCTTCGATGTCGTCGTCGACGTCGAGAAGGACGCGAAATGGATGCCGGCAGCGCTGCGCGGTGAACGCAAAGTTCTGACGTCGCGGGGCTCCGTCGATGCGGGGGTCAACCTCTCCGCACTCGACGCATCCGCAATCGCCATCGACGAGACGACGAAGGCCGTCCGCATCACGCTCCCCCACGCGCGTCTCCGACGCCCGTCGATCGACTTCTCTGCCACACACCTGGTGGTCCACAAGCGGGGTCTGCTCGACCGGATCGGCTCAGCGCTCGGCTCAGCCCCGTCGGGCGAGCAGCCGATGATCGAGATGGCCGAACGCAAGCTCGTTGCCGCAGCGAGAGCGAGTGACGTGAAGGTACGCGCCGAGAACAACACCCGCGACATGATCACAGCCCTGGTGAAGGGACTCGGGCACGCGGACGTGATCGTTGATTTCGCCGACCCGCTGCCCACCGGTGGCGAGGCCCCGCGTTCGCTCTGACGGAATGCGGGGGGCCATACTGGGCCGGTGATCCTGATCGAACGGCTGCGTCGGGCAGACCTCACCGGGGCCGAGCGGCGGGTCGCCGACGTGATGGCGAAGGACCCGAACACGGCAGCGTTCGGCACGGTCGCCGAGATCGCCGCGCAAGCCCGGACCGGGGGGGCCACCGTGATGCGCCTGGCCGCCAAGATCGGGTTCCATGGCTTTCGTGAACTCCAGGACGCGGTACGCGACGAACTGACCCGACAACTCCGCCCCGCGGCCGAGCGAGCGCGCCGGGGTCTGGTTGGGTCGGACCCACGCGATCGCTCGCTCGCCGTGGAGATCGCGAACCTGCGGACGAGCCTCGGGGCTATCGAGCCGCGAACGCTCCGAGGCGCAGCCGATCTGCTGCTGAAGGCCGATCGCGTCGCCGTTGTCGCAAGCGACGCGACATCGGGCGTGGCGGCAGACTTCGTGTCCCAACTGTCGATGGTCCGACCCGACGTCGCGCAGGCAACAGGCGCCACAGCGTCGCTCGTGAGGTCGGTGGCGTGGCTCGGCAAGCGCGACGTACTCGTGGTTCTCGACATTGCGCGATATGAAACCGCGGTGCTCGAAGTGGCCAGCCACGCGTCGTCGAATGGAGCACCCGTCATCGCCTTGACCGACTCGCCCCTCGCCAGGATCGCCCAGACGGCCGCACACACCTTCACCGTCTCGTGCGAAGGGCCGGGGCCGTTCGACAGCTTCGTCGCCATGCTGGCGGTGACCAACCTTCTCGTGGCCGCTGCCGTGGCCCGACGTGGAGAGGCAGCCACTGAACACCTCGACCGACTGGAAACCACCTGGACCGAGCTCCGCACGTTGTCCGACGACTGACCTCCCGCTGCGAGCGGGGCGTCTGGGAATATTCATTCCACTCGTGACTCGTTCAGGAACAGATGTACCATAGACGGCATGGATACCTACTTCCCGGCCACGGACCAGTTCCACGACACCCTGGCCTCTGACCGGTTCCTGCGGACCGCCGAGGCGGCGTCCCACTCCCCTGCGCTCGACGCGGCGGTGACGGCCATGCACAACGGCACGCGCCGGGGCGCGGTGCTCGTTCCCGGCTGCCTGATCGGCGACGTCCCCGCCACACCGCTGACCAGGCAGGGAGTGCACAAGCCCGACCGGATCAGCGAACGGTCGCTCCTCGGCGCGGCGATGCGCCTCGGTGAGCCGGTCGGCTTCGCCCAGGAGCACGGTGGCGACATCGTGCAGGACCTCTATCCGCTCGCAGCATCGGTCGGACGCCAGCTCTCCACGTCCTCGGGCGTCGAATTGGCGTTCCACACCGAGACCGCCTTCCACCCTCACAAGCCGAGATTCCTCCTCCTGCTCTGTTTGCGCGGCGATCGCGCCGCGGCGACGACGCTGTGTTCGGTCGACGACCTCCTTACCCTCCTCCCCGCGGCAACTGTCGACATCCTGCGTCAACCGCGCTTCCGGTGCGGTGTGGACGAGTCCTTCGGCGCGGGTTCGGCGTGGGTCACGAACCCTGCGCCGGTCATCGAAGAAGCTGCCGACGGAACCCTCATGCTCACGTTCGACGGCGAACTCACCTTCGGCACGGACGCACGAGCCGAAGCGGCGATTGCCGAAGTGAATGAAGCGATCGGACGCGCCCGCACTGCAGTCACCCTCGAGGCCGGCGACCTGCTGATCGTGGACAATCATCGGGCCGTGCACGGACGAAGCCCGTTCACCGCTCGCTTCGACGGAACCGACCGATGGTTGCAACGGACGTTCGTCGTCAGCAGCCTCGCACCATCGGCCGACGAACGGCGGGGCCGGGTCATCACGACCCCCTTCGGCTGAGCCGCCGGTTCGGCTGAGCCGCGCTCAGCCCGGCAGCACCTGGCGGTGGTACGTGAGGAGGAGCGTGTCGGAGTTCAGACGCTCGACATCGGCAAGCGAGAAGCGCCCATTGATCACGTGCCCGGTGCCCGTATGACGGACGCCGGTGCCGAACGCGACCGGCTCCAGGGTGAGCACGATTTCGTCGATCAGATCGGCCGCCAGCATCGCCCCGTACACCTGACCGCCGCCCAGCACTGCGCAACGCTGATGGCCATCGTGACGGAGCCGGGACACGATCGCGTCGAGTGGTTCGCTGGTGAACTCGAGCAACCCCGGCACACCATCGGCAGCATACGTGTCGGGGTCGCGCGTCCAGACGATCTTGCGACGGGGCCGGGCGTCGTGCGGTGCCTGTCGGTCGCGAAGGGCGACGACCTCGGAGAGGATCGCCGACCGGCTGGCCCGGTAGGTCTCGCCGCCCATGATAGAGACATCGCATGAACGCAGGAACCCGAAGAAGTGCTTCTGATCCTCGGCCGATGCCCAGGAGGTAGCGCCGGTGTCGTGTTTGGTGATGTACCCGTCGATCGAGCTGACGACCACCGCGATCATACGCATACGTATGATCCTTTCATTGTCCGACGAGGCGGAGCCCCGGAGTCGGCCAAGGCACTGCGATCAGGCGGCCCGTCGAGGACAGGGTGACGAACGCCGTGCGGAACTCCGGACCACCGAAGGCGATGTTGGTTGTCATCGAATCGTTGGCGGGCTCAGGCATGGCCACATGATGGAACGAACCGGACGTTGACACCACGGTGATCCCGCCTCGCATCAGTGTGGCGACGCACACGTTCCCTTCGCCGTCGACGGCGAGCGAATCGAGCAACTGGAAGCCGGGCAGCCCGGCAATGCAGCCGCGATACGGGCCGGCCGGTCCGAGCACGCCCGGCTCGATGATCGATCGGGCAAAGACACGTGAGGTGTGGGTCTCTGCCCAGTACACGGTGTCACCGCTCGGCGAGAGGCCGATCCCGTTCGGATGTTCCGTCGGGAAGACCATCTCTCGACACGAGGAGCCGTCGAGGAGCGCATAATGAATCCCGGTTCGATCTTCTTCCCGGGGGCCACGGGTGCCGTGATCGGTGAACCAAATACCACCATGGCCGTCGAGCACCAGATCGTTCGGTGCCCGCAACGCAACAGTCGAGCCGTCGGCCGCGGTGCTCGTTGTGTACAGCGTCTCGACCGACCCACTGAGCGGATCGACCCGCTGCACCGACCCTCCCCGATACGAATCCGGCCGGGACCCGGGGAAGATAGCGGTTCCCCGTTGGATCCACTCGAAGCAGCCTCCGTTGTTGCAGACGTAGACCTCGCCCGTCGGGCCGAGCGCGGCGCCGTTCGGGCCCCCGGGTACGTCGGCGACCGTCTCTGGCGCCGACCAGCCGCCACCCGGGAGAGGCCGCACGCGGGCGACGCGTTCGCGGGCGATCTCGACGAAGAGCACCGAACCGTCCGGGCACCACACCGGCCCCTCGGGAAAGCGAAGCCCCTCGGCCAAGACGTCGTAGTCATGAAGCTGAACGTCGGTGCTCATGACGGCGAGATTAGTGATCCCGGGCGGCAAACCCACATCGCGATCTGAACGATCAGAGCAGGAGTTCCGGTCGGTACTCGAAATGCATGGTGTCGAAGTGGAACCACTTCGCCCCCCAGATGAACCCGTGACGCTCGAACACCTCACCGATCTCGCACGGGATCCGGTTCCTGAACTGCTTGACCCCGCCGCTCCACCGCCAGTAGTCGGAGAACGCCACGTTGATGTCGAACGCGATGCCAAAGCTATGCATGCTTAGGACATTCTCTCCCGCGATCTTGCGCCAGTTGAAGCCGCCGCCCGGCCTTGTGAGGTAGCGAGCGAGGTCGGGTCGCCGGGCGAGTTCAGCGGCCACGTCGCCAAGATGTTTGTCCACGTCATTCGTCGTCGTGGCCTGCAGGGTGGAGCCGAACCACTTCACGGGAGTGAGTGTTTTCGCCACTTCGCTTCGCGAGCCTCCGTACATCGCCCGGAAGAAAGACTCGTTGCGGAGTCGGCCGGGGTCCTCGTCTTTGCCCGGCGTGCGCACCGGACAACCCCGTGGATAGGGGATCGAGAACTGGTCTCCCGTCGTGGCGATCGACATCCGTTCCTGGACCGTGCCTGCGGTGCGCGCTTCGACAACGGGAATGGCGCGACCGCGAACCACGAGTTGTCCCCCCGCACCCACTCCCGCCGTGACGGGATACGCCGACACCAGCCGCGCGATGAGCTCTGCCCGATCCGGCCCGACGTAGGCAGTGGCCGAGCGACCGGGAAGGGCGCCAACCGATGCCAAGGCAGCCACGAGCGTCCCAAGCCCGACCCGCATGGAACGTCGTCGGCGCGGAGAGCGCAACGACAGACCGCTCATCGGTTCTCGCGCGTCAGCACGAGCCCGACCCGGTCCGGAGCGACGACGAGCGATCGGCCCGGCACCGCGGCGTCGAGCAGTGCCGCCGCCCCGGCGTCGCGGACCGCCGACGCGACGTCGACGTGACAGGTGGCAAGCAGCGTGGGGCCCGCGCCCGACCAGGTTGCCCCGAGCGCGCCGGCATCGACCAGGGAAGTCAGAATCCGGCCCGACTCGGGGAACAGCGGCGACCTCTGCGCCTGGTGCAGGCGATCGTCGAACGCCCCTCGCACCAACCGGCGATGGTCGGCGAAACCGGCGATCAGTGCCCCCATGCGAGAGAGGTTGAACACGGCGTCGGGCAGGCGCACGTGGTCGGAAAGTGCCTGGCGCGCATCCTTGGTCGAGAGATGCCGTTCCGGAATGACCACGACGAAGGTCAACGCCGGGTCGAGCGGGAGGCGGCTGGCGACCACACGCCCATCGATGATGGCGCCGGTGACGAAGCCGCCGAGCACGCACGCAGCTGCGTTGTCGGCGTGGCCCTCGAGCAGTCCGACGAAGCTGAGCGGGTCCGGATGTCCGCACGCCGCGACGATCCCCACGCCGAGCGCCGCTGACGAACCGAGGCCGCGCGCCACTGGGATCTCGCTCTGGATATCGATGCAAAGACGATCGTGGCCGAGCACTTGACGGGCAAGCTTGGCGGCGAAGTGATTGCTGTTGAGCGGAAACGAGGATCCTTCGCCGGACACGGTGAGATGAAGCCTGTCCGAAGGCGTGACCGTGACGTCCGTCCAGAGTTCGAGCGCGACACCGAGCGTGTCGAAACCAGGACCGAGGTTGGCCGATGATGCCGGTACGCGAGCGTGCACAGCGTCGCTCTACTGCGGCCGCGGGCGCAGCGCTTCGAGCTCTTCGACCGTCATCAGCACCTCACGGGCCTTGGAGCCGGTCGTCGGTCCGACAACGCCGCGTGTCTCGAGAAGATCCATCAGGCGGCCGGCGCGAGAAAAGCCCACCCGAAGCTTGCGCTGCAGCATCGATGTGGACCCGAACTGGCTCCGCACCACGAGGTCCATCGCCGCGTCGAAGAGGTCGTCGTCGTCCTCGTCGCCCCCATCGGTGCCCGACGAGGTGAGCGGGCTTCCGCTGAGTTCGCCCACACCGCCGTAGTTGAACGCCGAAGGCGCACCGGGACCGGACACGACTCCCGACGAGCCGAAGACCGCGTCGGGCGAGGGCTCCAGAAGGGGCCCGGGAGCACGCTGACCGACAAAACCGGTGGTGTGGTCCTTCGCGCCCATGTCGTCATCGGCATCGATCGTCGGAGCAGACGAGGGTCGCGACTCGGCGACCTGTTTGCCCTGGCGGTTCCAGAAGTTCACGATGCCGCGGACTTCTTCCTCGCTGACGAAGTTCCCCTGCACACGCGTGGCCACGTTGGAAGAGACCGTGAGCATCAGCATGTCGCCCTGCCCGATCAGGCGCTCCGCGCCCGGCTGATCGATGATGACGCGCGAGTCGGTCAGCGAGGACACGGCGAACGCAAAACGCGACGGCACGTTCGCCTTGATCAGACCGGTGATCACGTTGACGGATGGGCGCTGCGTGGCGATCACCAGGTGGATGCCGACGGCACGTGCCTTCTGCGCGATGCGGCAGATCGCCTCTTCGACATCGCGTGCCGCAACCATCATGAGATCGGCGAGCTCGTCGACGACAACGAGGATGTAGCTGAGCTTCTCGTGCTTGACCGGTGGCAGTCCGATCCCTCCGGCCGGGTCATCGGCATACGGGTCATCGAGGTCGCCCCGGGCGACCGCGTCGTTGTAGCCGCCGATGTCCCGGAAGCGCAGACGGGCCAGCATCTCGTAGCGGCGCTCCATCTCGTCGACCGCCCACGCCAGCGCGTTCGAGGCCTTCTTGGGGTTTGTCACGACCGCCGTCAAGAGGTGCGGGAGCCCGTTGTACTGCGAGAGCTCGACCATCTTCGGGTCGATGAGGATCATGCGGACCTCGTCGGGTGTGGCCCGCATGAGAATCGACGTGAGGAGCGAGTTGATGCAGCTCGACTTTCCTGACCCAGTGGTGCCGGCCACCAGCACATGGGGCATCTTGCCGAGGTCGACGGTGACCGGCCGGCCGTCGATGTCGCGGCCGATCGCGACCGTAAGTGGGCTCACGGCCTTGCGTGCTTCCGGCGTGAAGAGCACATCACCGACGGCTACGAGCTGGCGCTGCTTGTTGGCGACTTCGACTCCGATGGCCGACTTGCCCGGGATGGGCGCAAGGATGCGAACGTCGGCGGTGGCCATCGCGTAGGCGATGTCCTTGTGGAGCGCGGTTACCTTGGCCACCTTCACCCCGGGCCCGAGCTCGAGCTCGTAGCGCGTGACCGTGGGGCCCACCGTCATCCCGATGAGACGCGTCTCCACGCCATGCGCAGCGAGCGCCTCTTCGAGCACACGTCCGGCCAACTCGACCGCCCGTTTGTCGATCTCGACGGCCTTGCCCTTCTTCAGAAGCGCGCTCGGCGGGAGCTTCCACACGACCGCCGGCTTCGCCTTCGGACCGAGACCCGGCAGTGGCACCGCGGCGACGACGGGCTGTTCGTCGGTCCAGACGGGCTCCGGCGGAAGGGTGACCTCGACCGGTTTGGGGGTCGCCGCCTCGACGGCGGCATCTTCCGCAGCGGTCAGGTCGATCACCGGTTCAGGTGACGCCTTCTTGCGGACCCGTTTGGGCTTCACCGGTTCGACCACGTCGTCGGGCACCACCGGAGCGTCGTCCATCAGATCGTCGTAGCCGGGTTGGAAGTAGTCGCCGTCGGACTTCGGATCACGCCGAAGGACGACCGCGTCGCGGCCCGGATGGGTAAGGCGGCGCTCGCGCATCGAAGTGCGCGCGGGGGACGTGGGATGGCGGTCCCGGGCCGAGGAGCGTTCCTCTCGTTCGGATGCCGAGGTGAGGGTGAACAACGACGCGACCCCTCGACGCGTCGCTGCGCCCACCGGACGCATGCCGTCGGCCGTCCGGTTCACGGCGTCGCGAACACGCAGTCGGACAAGGATCAATGCGCCGAGAAGACCCAGGACGCAGAGGACGATGACGGTTCCCCAGGTCGCGATGACCCCGGTCAGCGGTTCGGCCACGAGCAGGCCGACGTAACCCCCAGCCCCCCGCAGGGTCCGGAGCGGTGACCCGAATCCGGCGTCGTCGGCGCGCACGTGGAGCAGGCCAGCAGCGGCGAGCGTCAGGAACAGCGAACCGATGGCGACCCGGACCGGTTCCTCCCGGGGGCGGCCCCGCACGAGGACGTACCCGACGGCGATCAGGGCCATCGGGACCAGCGGTTTTGCCTGTCCGAGCACGGCGCCGGCGCCGCTGCGGACCACCTCCCCGAAGATGCCGGTCAGCCCGAAGAACATGCCGAGACCGATGAGAACACCGACGACGAGCAAGACGAGACCCCACACGTCGTCGGCCTGACGGCCCAGGTGGGTGCCCAGGAACTCCCTGGTCTGACCGAAGGTGCTCGGTCTCGACGCGGCTCGCCGAGCGCGCGTCGAAGTGGTTGAGCGTCCCCGAGAAGCCGACGCGGAACGTCGCTTCGCCGAGCCGCCCGAGCGTGGGGAAGTCCGCTGGGAGGAAGGCACAGTGCGTTTCAGGGTAGCCGGACCCGTATGACAGGTTCTGTTTTTCCCGGGCTAGGGCCAGGCCCCGGGTGCCGCAGCGGCTCGACGGGGAACCGGCCCCCGGCATCCCAGACCCCGGAAAAAACCATCCCACACCCGCGATTTCCCTGCCAACGCGATACGGCCTAGCCGGGATGCGAAACCCCGGATCTGGGATGCGGACCGCCCCGGTCTCAAACCTCGATGACGACCGGGACGATCATCGGCTTGCGCCGCGTTCGCTCGCTGACGAAGCGACCGGTGGCCGTACGAACGGTCCGCTTCATCGTCTCGTGGTCGCGTGCACCGTCGGCGATGGCCTGCTCGAGCGCTTTGCGGATCACGACGGCGGCCTCGCCGAGCAGGGTTTCCGCTTCGGGCGCATACACCCAGCCTCGGGTGATGAGCTCGGGGTCGGTGATGATGTGGCCGTGGTCCTCATCGATGGTGACGACGACGACGAGAACACCTTCACTCGCCAGCACACGGCGGTCACGGAGCACCCCGAGGCCGACATCGCCGACGATACCGTCGACGTAGAGATAGCCGCTCGGCACGTTCGGACCGTAGTCGGCGCCTTTCTTGGTGAGGTCGACGGTATCGCCGTCCTCGCAGATGAGCACGTTGGACGGCTTGATCCCCATATCCATTGCTAAGCGCGCATGATGACTGAGCATGCGGAACTCGCCGTGGATCGGGATGAAGAACTCCGGCTTGGCGACCGAGAGCAGGGTCTTGAGCTCACCACGCTTGGCGTGACCGCTCACGTGCACCTTGGCGAGTCCCGAGTGGATCACTTCGACGCCGAGTCGGCAGAGACCGTCGATGACCTTGCCGACCGACGTCTCGTTGCCGGGGATGGCGTGGCTCGACAAGATGACGGTGTCGTCGTCACCGAGCTTCACGAACCGGTTCTGACCCGCGGCCATGAGCGACAGCGCCGACATGGGCTCGCCCTGCGACCCGGTGGAGACGATGAGCACCTTCGACGGATCGTGATCACCGAGCCGTTCGATGTCGAACACGTCGCGATCGCTCAGCTTGATCTTGCCCATGTCACGGGCGATCTGCAGGTTGCGCTGCATCGACCGGCCGAGCGTGGTGATCTTGCGGCCGGACGCAATGCCGGCGTCGATCACCTGCTGCACCCGGTGGATGTGCGACGCGAAGCACGCCACGACGACGCGACGTCCGTCCTGATCACGGATGATGTCGCGCAGTTGCTTGCCGATGACGCGTTCGGACTCCGTGTGGCCGTCGACTTCGGCGTTCGTGGAGTCGCCCATCAGCAGTCGGATGCCGTGGTTCTCGGCCAGCGCGCCGATCTGGGCGAGGTCGGTGGTGCGACCGTCGATCGGGGTGAGATCGAGCTTCCAGTCGCCCGAGTGCATGATCACGCCCTGGGGCGTGTGGAAGGCGATCGCGATCGAGTCGGGCACCGAATGCGAGACCGGGATCACTTCGATGTCGAAGGCGCCGATGGTGCGACGCTCACCGTCGACCAGCGGGTTGAACGACGTGCGGCCGAGCAGGCCGGCCTCCTCGATGCGTCCGCGTGCCAGGTTCAACGTGAGTTGCGTGGCAAAGAGCGGGAACGAGACGTCGCGCAGGAGGTACGAGAGCCCGCCGACGTGATCCTCATGTCCGTGGGTCAGGATCGCGCCGTCGATGCGATCGGCGTTGTCTCGCAGGTAGGTGAAGTCCGGCAGGACGAGATCGATGCCCGGCATGTCGGAATCGGGGAACATCAAGCCGACGTCGACGAGCATCAGCCGACCGTTGACCTCGATGGCGCAGCAGTTGCGACCGACCTCGCCGAGGCCGCCGAGAAAGATGACACGTACGGTTCCGTCAGGTGCCGCGCCTACCGGCGCGAGGGCCTCTTCGGCGAGTGCAGCCACGGGGCGGGGAGGCCCGCCTCGGCGACTCACGACGCGCCGTTTCGGCGTGGAGCCGCGACGGCGAACAACCGGCGGAGACTCACGAACCTGCCTTGAGATCGGCGTAGACCTTGCGGGCGCGGTCTTCGAGGTCGTCCGGTTCGCCGTCCATCGGCGGACGGCAGTAGCCGACCGGATGGCCGAGCGTCCGCAGCATCGCCTTGACCGGTTGCGGGTTGGGGTTCGCGTCGCCCGTCTCGAAGGCGTATGAACTGAGGAGACGGGCATTCACCGACCTGGCCCGCTCCACATCGCCCTTCTTGAAGGAGGTGATCATCTCCTTGTGCTCCGAGGCCGCCCACGCCGTGGCCACACCGATCACACCGCTGCCGCCGATGGACAGCAGAGGAAGGGTCTGGTCGTCGTTGCCGCTGATGAGCTCGAAGCCCGACGGCGCCTCCGCCATCAGCCGGGCCGAGGAAGAGACATCGTTCGCCGCATCCTTCACCGCAACGATGTTCGAGCACTCACGGGCGAGGCGGAGCATGACCTCGTTGGCGATCTTGCGTCCGGTACGGACGGGGATGTCATACATAACCACCGGCAGGGTCGTGGCCGCGGCCACTGCACGGAAGTGGCGCTCGATGCCCGCCTGCGAGGGGCGGTTGTAATACGGGGTCACGGTGAGCACACCGGCACAGCCGAGGCCGGCCATCGCCTTGGTGAGATGCAGAGCGTGGGGCGTGTCGTTCGATCCCGCGCCTCCGATCACCGGAACGGTGACCGCCTCGCACACCGCCCTGATGAGGTCCAGCTGCTCGTCATCGGAGAGCGTTGGCGCTTCACCGGTGGTGCCGGCGATGACGAGACCGTCATTGCCCTGCGCCACGTGCCACCGAGCGAGGGCCTGGGCGGCATCGAGGTCGAGCGCGCCGGCGGCGTCGAAGGGGGTCACCATAGCGGTGAGGACTTCGCCGAAGCGCGACATCAGAAGTTCCTCCCGTCGACGAGAACAGCGGTGAGGACTTCGCCGAAGCGCGACATCAGAAGTTCCTCCCGTCGACGAGAACAGCGGTGAGGACTTCGCCGAAGCGCGACATCAGAGGCTCCTGATGCCTTTCGGACGGAGCGGGGCGGGGTTCGCCGAAGCGGGACATGATCGGATCCTTTCCCCTCACGGGGATGGGCGTCGGCGAGGTGCGCCGCGCTGGTGGTTAGACGTCTTCCGACGAGCGTTCGCTGCGGAGGGTGGACAGGCGGTCCTCATGGAGCTCCATCCAGACGGTGTGATAGGAGTCGAGAATCGGCTTGGCGAACCACTCGTGGTTGCCCTTCTTCACCTTGTCCAGCGCCACTTGCAAACGCGGCTGATAGTGGTGATAGCGGTCGAGGGCGGCCGACAGCGCACCGGTGATCGGGGTGACCCCGAGGTGCACGTCGGCCAGCCGCTTGATGACGCCGGCGTCGTACTCGCGGTCACCGTGGTCGTTGAGGATGTTGCGGTCGAGGTCTCGGACCTGCCACGCCGTGCAGACGGCGAGGAGGTCGGCGTTGAGCACGAGGAACCGCTCATAGGAGTCCTGCACCACGGATCGCGAGCCGCTCCCGGCCAGATCGGCCTCGGCGAGCCGCACCTGCTCTTCTTTTCCGGCCGGCGTCAGGGCGTAACCGGAGATCCGACCGCCTTCGAGATACTTGGCGAGACCCTCCTTGACCAGCCCCTGGAGGATCTTGGTCACAGCCGGTGGCTTCATCCCGATGACCGGACCGATGGCCGACGGTTCGGAGAAGCCCTTCAGCTTGCAGCCATGCAGAACCAAGAAGCGCTGGTCTGAGGTATGCGGCATGGCGGACGAGCTTACCCGGGCCGTCCCCGATTGACCGAACCGAATTCACGGCAACGCCGCGGAATCCGCCGGGCCTAGCCTCGGGCGCGTGAACAGGCGTCTCCTGACCGGCCCGGATGGCACCACCAGGTGCTCGTGGTGCGGTACCGACGAGCTATACACGTCCTACCACGACACCGAGTGGGGTCGGCCCCTGCACGGCGAGGCCAAGGTGCTCGAGAAGCTGTGTCTGGAGGGCGCCCAGGCCGGGCTGTCGTGGATCACCATCCTCCGGAAGCGGGCGCGGTATCGGGAGGTGTTCGACGGCTTCGACCCTCACGCGGTTGCGCGCTTCGACGACCGGAAGGTGGAGCTGCTCATGACCGACACGGGCATCGTCCGCAACCGCGCCAAGATCACCGCCGCCATCGACAACGCACGCGCCACCGTCGAGCTCTTGGAAAACGGCGCTTCACTCGATGCACTGTGCTGGTCGTTTCGCCCCCCGCCCCGGACGTCCCGATTGACCGAACACGACGAATCGCCGGTGACATGCCTGGAGGCCATCGCCTTGTCGAAGGAGCTGAAACGACACGGTTTTCGCTTCGTCGGGCCGACGACGATGTATGCGTTCATGCAGTCATCGGGAATGATCGACGACCACATCGAAGGGTGCTGGATCACCCCACCGGCCGCCGATGGTGACGACACGACGTAGAAACGGCGGGTCGCTAGGGTCGATTGGATGCCCGACCTTCGCTGGCTCTCCGACGACGAACAACGCGCGTGGCGGTTGTTCCTGCGGTTCCAACGCACCCTTGCCGACCGCCTCACCGGTGACCTGGCGCCGTTCGGTCTGGGCTTCGCCGACTACGAGGTGCTCGCATTGCTGTCCGAAGCACCGGGTCGTCAGCTCCGGATGACGGAGCTGGCGCAGGTCGTGGTGAGTCCACGCAGTCGCCTCACCTACCAGATCGACCAGTTGGCGCACCGAGGCCTCGTCGAGCGGATCAAGTGCGATACCGACCGACGCGGCTATTACGCGCATCTGACCGACCTCGGCTGGGACACGGTCCGGATCCTGGCGCCCGTCCATGTGTCGGGAGTTCGCCGGCACCTCTTCGAGCATCTGACGCACGAGGACGTTGCGGCGATGGCCGCCATCCTCGAGCGCGCCGTTGACGGCCTTCAGGTGCCGGGCCCGGCGGCAGAACTCGCCACAGCATGACCTCCTGCGGCCCCGACGGGAAGCCAGCGACGACGACGGCGAGCGGCGAGATCTTCGAGCTGGCCGAAGCAGACGACGAAGACCGCCAGCACGATCGCAGTCAGGACGAGATAGGCGACCATGCGGGCGGGTTGCGAGTCGATGCGGCGACTGAGCGAGTTCGCCACCGCATTCGCCGGGAGGCCCCACAGATAGAGGGTGAACGTCCGCTGGTTGATCCGACCGACGACCGCGTCGAGCGCTCCCCGGCGGCGATCGATCCATCGTTCGATCGGCACTCGGGCCGAGAGAGCGACGAGCATCCAGGCCGCTCCGATCAGCAGATGAGCCGACCTCGAGGCGTAGAGCTCCTGCGTCCCCTTGTCGTGAATCGGTTCGATGACGAACGCCGTGAGCACACCCATCGCGGCGAAACCTCCGCCTAGTGCGACAAGCGACCGACTCCTCCACTCCCGTATGCGCGCATATGAGGGACCGAGCGCGAAGAAGATGCCGAACTGGAATGTGGTGATGATCGCTTCATCCACGACGACGCCATGGATCTTGGTCAGCCACTGTGTGAATGCGAAGCCCGCGAGAGGGACAATGGCACACCATGCGCCGACCCGGCGATGCAGCCAGAGCAGTCCTGACGCAGCGAGGACGAGCCACAGAAAGGCCCCCACATACCAGAGCTGGCCCCACAGGAACACACGGTCGCGAGATCCAGTCGGCGCCAGTAGCGGGACCGCCCAGTGCCAGGCGTGCTTCCACGGGAACGAGGCACCGGGCTCGTCGCTGCGGAGATCGGTCGTGATCATGACGAAGAGCGCGCATGCGGCGAACCACACGTAGGGAAGCGCGATGCGTCGGATACGTCGGATGACCACCTCTCCGGCGCGGCGGCGGGAAAGCATCTGCGCGGTGACGGCACCGCTCACGAAGAACACCTCGGGCATGCCCGGGTAGATCCACATCACCCAGGGGAGGTACACGGTCGGGGGTCGGAGCAACGTGTGGAGCAGGACGACGCGACAGATCGACACGGCCCGCAACACGTCGAGGAACGAGTCACGCGCAGGCGTCGACTCCGCCCGGCCGTCACCGGTGGCACCGGATGCACGGTCGAGCGGCGATGGCACACCGTTTGCGTTCATCGCTGCCGGCTGTGGCCGGGAGTCCGCATGCAGCTGCGCTCTCGCGGCGGACAGATCATGCGATGAAGTCTGGCCCACCGGTGCTTGCCTCGCCGTGGCATGCTCGGCGGATGTTCTCCGCCGACGCCCGTGCCCTTCTGGATCGCCCCATCACCGGTGTGATCACCACGATCGATCCGGCCGGGTACCCGCAATCAACCGCCGTGTGGTTCCTGTTCGAGGACGACACGATCAAGGTATCGATGACGACCGGTCGGAAGAAGTACCGCAACATGGTCGACAACCCGAAGGCGACGTTCTTCGTCTTGAACCCCGACAACGAGTGGTCGTTCGTCGAGATCCGCGCCGACGTCACCTGGGAGCCTGACCCTGAACGAATCACCATGCTCCGTGTCGGTGAGAAGCACGCCACTGACGTCTCGGGGTTCGATCCTGCCGGGGCCGTGCGGATGACGGCAATCTTGCACCCCGCGAACGTCAACGCCCGCTGACGCCTCGCGCCGGCGAGCGTCCCGCCCACCTTTTCGCTACTGCATCACCGACACATCGATGATGGCCTCGTGCTCGATCGATGCGACCAGAACGCCCCCGACGGTGATCTCGACGTCGGCCACGGCGCGAAGCCCGCGCCGCACGAAACGGTCGAACACCAGGCCACGAACGACGGCATTCGCACCGAGCGGCGCGAGCGCATGGTGGCGGATGTGTGATCGTGTGTGGATCCATGCGCCGTTGACGAGTTGATCGTGGAACATGCGGTTCGCCAACCTCGGCCACACGCCGGGATGGACGACGCCGGCCGACCTGAACAGGCCGAGGTCGTCGCCGGCGCGCTCGGCGTAACCCGGGTCGAACTCTCCATCGAGATCAACACGCATCGGCTCCAGGCTCTGGGTCTCGGCGGCTGAACGAATCGGCCGTGAGGCCGCCGTGCGTCGGGCATCGACGCGAACCAACGGGCGGTCCGAGCGATCGACCCGGACCTCGAGGCGCAGGCCGTCGTCACCCTCGAACGTCACGGGAAACGAGAGGGTCTCGGCATCGAAGACCGGCGAGGCGAACGACACCTCGGCCGACCCCGAGCGTGCCCACTCCAGACCCCATTGCTCGGCGATCGGATGGACGCAGTAGGTATAGGTCGTGACACCGGCGACGAGTGCACGGGGGAATCCGGCCGCCCGGGCACCGTCATCGGTGTGAATAGGGTTCGAGGCGTGGTCGGGAAGGTTGCGGGCCACGATCGACCACGACACCGAACTGGTCATCTGCGACAAGGTAGCCGCGACTGCCCTCGGCCGTCCGCGGCCCGCCCCCACATCCGCGTCACCTGCTTCCCTGCCGCACATCCCCGTCACCCTGCCGCACATCGGTCGTTTCCCGCGCGAAACGGCACGAAACCGGGCGATCTGCGGTGCAGACCGGGTGATCTGCGGCAGCGGTCGCCGTCGCCGCAGGCGTCGACGCCGTACACCAATTCACCCGGAGGACGCCTGGCGGTTGCCGGGTGTTGGCGTTCGCTCGGTACCGTGCCGGCATGGACGCCAACTCTGCAGTTCTTCGCTCTGACCGCGACGATGCGCCGCGGTTCGAGCGACCCGCCGACCGTGCCGTCAGACTCCTCAACTTCCGCGAGGTTGGCGGAACTCCGTGCGCCGACGGCCGCCGGGTGAGGCGCAGCAGGCTGTTCCGATCGGCGACGCCGGACTTCGCCACGCCGACCGACGTGCTGTTCGTGGACCGCCTCGGGATCCGAACCGTGCTCGACCTGCGCACCGAACCGGAGCGTCGCCCGAGCCCGCTGCGCAACGTCGACGTGCACTCGATCCCCATCCTCACCCAGGTGTGGGACCCGGGTTCGATCGCCGCGTCCACGCTTCCGGCGGAACGCTTCCTCGCCGACCGATACCTCGAGATGTGCGAGGTCGGCGCCGCCCGCGTAGCGGAGTGCTTTGCGGTGCTCGCCGACAGCGGGGCAAGCCCGGCGCTGGTCCACTGCACGGCAGGCAAGGATCGGACCGGAGTGCTCGTCGCCTTGCTGCTGTCCGCGTTCGGTGTGGATCGCCGGGTGATCGCCGAGGACTACGCAATGAGCGCCCTCGCCATGCCCGAGCTGATCGCCCTGATCAGAGATCAGACGCCCGAACGCCTTGATGCAATGATCAGCCAGCCGTCCTCCTTTCTCTCGGCTCCCCAGGAGACGATGCATCTCTTTCTCGCCGAGCTCGCCGACCGCTACGGATCGGCCACGCGGTACCTGCTGCACGCCGGCGTGAGCGAGGATCAACTCGACGCACTGGCCGAGCACTTCACCGCGCCCGTTCGCTGAGGCGACATCGGGTCGGAGCCGACCGCACACCAGCTGTTCACCGGGCACGCGGATCGGACAGCGCGTCTGGCACCGTTTGGGACAACGTTCGGAGAACGGCAAGCCACTGTTCATGTCAGCGACGCTTCCGCGTTCCGACGGCTTCCTACGGTCACCCGTATGTCAACCATCCCCCAGTTCACCCAGAACGATAACGACACCCTCGAATCGCTGATGCAGGCGCGCATCAGCCGGCGCGGAGCTCTCAAAGCCGGCGCGGCAGCGGCAGCCGCCGCGACCATTGGCGGCGCCGCTCTCGACCTCGTCACGAATGGCGCCTCCGCCGTCGTGACGCCAACGACGCTTGGCAAGGCGGCGGAGTCGACCGGCTTCGCTCCAGTCGCTCCGGCTCGGACCACCGACGACGCGTTCCGGGTTCCGGCCGGCTACGCCGCCGATGTCCTCCTCCGTTGGGGTGACCCCGTTCTCCCCGGTGCACCGAAGTTCGACCTCGCGGCCCAATCCGGCACGGCACAAGCGCAGCAGTGCGGCTACAACCACGACTTCCAGGCCTTCTTCCCGATCGGCGACGGAAGCACCGAAGGCGTGCTCTGGGTGAACCACGAGTACACCGACGGCTATCGCATGATCCCCGGTTGGAACCCCCGCACGACGAACCTCGACCAGCTGCGGGCGTGGGTCGACATCGAGCTCGCCGCCCACGGCGGCACGGTCGTCGAGTTGGCCCGACCCAATGCAACGTCGAAGTGGGAGGTGCGTCCCGGCAAGCGGAACCGCCGGATCACGGCGAACACGCCGATGCGGATGTCGGGCCCCGCAGCCCAGGACGAAAGGCTCGCGGGTCAGGTGCTCGGAACACTCAACAACTGCGGCGGCGGCGTCACCCCTTGGGGAACCGTGCTCACCGCCGAAGAGAACTTCAATCAGTACTTCGCCAACAACGACAAGGTGACGGATGCCGTCACGAAAGCGACGCACGCCCGCTACGGACTGCTCCCCGCCGCGTCGGATCGCGGGTGGGAACGGGTGTACCCGAATCGCTTCGACGCCTCCATCGTTCCCAACGAACCGTACAAGTTCGGCTGGATCGTCGAGGTCGATCCGGACGACCCCAACTCGACCCCGGTGAAGCGCACTGCACTCGGACGTTTCAAGCACGAAGCGGCGACCGTGGTCGTCGCTCCTTCGGGACAGATCGTCGTGTACTCCGGCGACGACGAGCGCTTCGAGTTCTTCTACAAGTACGTGTCCTACGGCGTCTACGACCCGAAGAAGGGCAAGGCCAACGGTGCACTGCTCGACGAAGGCACGCTCTACGTCGCCAAGCTCGAAGTCGACGGCTCGGCCCAGTGGATTCCGCTCGAGCACAACCGCCGCAGCGAGCTCACCGCCCGCACCGGCTTCCGTGACCAGGCCGACGTGTTGCTCCGCACCCGTCTCGCCGCGACGGCGGTGGGCGCGACGCGCATGGACCGTCCCGAGGACATCGAGGCGAACCCGAAGACCGGGAAGATCTACGCGATGCTGACCAACAACGCCCGCCGCACGACGCTGGCGACCGACGCCGCCGAGGTTGCCGCCAACCCGCGTTTCGATGCCAAGGAAGGCAACAAGACGGGCCACATCCTGGAGCTGACGGAGAAGAACAACGACCACACCTCCATGCAGTTCCGCTGGGACATCTTCATGCTCGCCGGGAACCCGAGGGCGGGCGGCAAGCAGGTCACTGCGCTGAAGGACGTGGCGAGCTGGGCCGACACCTACTTCGCCGGGTTCGCCGGCGAGGTCAGCCCGTTGGGTGCGCCGGACAACGTGGCATTTTCCCCCGACGGCATGATGTGGATCGCCACCGACGGAGCGCCGAACACGATCGGCTACAACGACGCTCTGCACGCGGTGGCCACCACCGGCCCGAACCGCGGGCAGGTGCGTCAGTTCCTCAGCGTTCCCGCCGGAGCGGAGACGTGCGGACCAGAGTTCACGCCCGACCAGAAGACGCTCTTCATCGCCGTGCAGCACCCCGGCGAGGACGGCGGGTTCTTCCGGGCCAACGACGTGACCGCGAACGCCCAGTCAGCCTGGCCCGATGGGGCCAACACCCAGCCCCGACCGGCCACCGTCGTCATCCGCAAGCTCGACGGCGGCATCATCGGCAGCTGACGCCCGCCCTTCTCCCTCCGCCGGTCGCCGCAACTCAGGCCCGGGTGACGTGTCATCCGGGCCCTGCTGGGTGGCCGCGCGGTGCGCGGGGAAGGCTTTGCGGCTCTCCATGCACCGTGGTGTAGGTGCACCTAATGTTTTGGGGATACGCTTCAGGACATGACTTCGAGCAAGGCCGCAGCGTGTTCGCCAACTTCCTGATCGGCCTACGCGAGGGCCTCGAGGCGGCGCTCGTTGTCGGCATCCTGCTCGCCTACATCCACAAGTCGGGTCGACGTGAACTCGCACCGCGGATTTGGAGCGGCGTCGGGATCGCCGTCAGCGTGTCGCTCGCGTTCGGGGCACTGCTCACCTACGGTCCCCGGGGCCTGAGCTTCCGAGCGCAGGAGACGATCGGCGGCACCCTCTCGATCCTCGCGGTGGGTTTCGTCACCTGGATGATCTTCTGGATGGCGCGTACCGCTCGGTCGCTACGGGGCGAGCTCGAACACCGCATCGACGCGGCCGTCGCCGCCGGTGGGAGCGCACTCGTGCTCGTCGCCGTGCTCGCGGTCGGCCGAGAAGGGCTGGAGACGGCGCTGTTCCTGTGGGCGGCGGCGCAGGCAACCGGGTCGTCAACGGATCCGCTGATCGGGGCCACCCTTGGCCTTGCGGTCGCGGTCCTCATCGGCGTGGCGATCTACCGGGGTGCACTGAAGCTGAACATGGCCCGCTTCTTCACGTGGACGGGGGCGCTGCTGGTGCTCGTCGCCGGCGGCGTGCTCGCCTACGGCATCCACGACCTCCAGGAGGCCGACGTCCTTCCCGGGCTGAACCGCCTCGCCTTCGACGTCTCATCCTGGGTCCGTCCCGGTACCTGGCTGGCAACGCTGCTGAAGGGCACGTTCAACTTCTCCCCGACCACGACGTGGCTGCAAGCCGGGGCATGGCTGCTGTATGTCATCCCGGTGATGACGGCCTTCATCATGGTCATGCGTCGACGGCCGAGCGCCCCAGCTCGGTTCACGGCCAAAGGACAGCCGGCATGATCGCCTTTCCGAGCGTTCGCCGCGGCGTCGTGATCCTCGCCCTCGTGGGTGCCGGTGCCCTGCTCACGTCCTGCACGGAGAAAGCCGATTCGGGCACCACGAAAGGAGGAACCGATCCCGCCAAGCTCACCGTCACGGCGACCGACGATGCCTGCATGGTCTCCTCGACGAGCGCGCCCAGCGGCACCGTCACGTTTGCCGTGACCAACAAAGGTTCGAAGGTGAACGAGTTCTATCTGTTTGCCGCCGACGGTGTGCGCGTCGTCGGCGAGGTCGAGAACATCGGGCCGGGCATCAGCCGGAACCTCGTCGTGCGGATCAAGCCCGGCACCTACATCGCCGCGTGCAAACCGGGAATGACCGGCGACGGCATCCGCAGCGAGTTCACGGTGACCGACTCGGGTGCCACGGTGGCCGCCCCGGCCGTCGAAACGTTGCTCACCGACGCAACGGAGCAGTACACCGATTTCGTCCGCACCGAGGCCGACGAGCTGTTGGAGAAGACCGAGACCTTCGCCGAGTTGTACCGGTCCGGCAAGGACGACGAAGCGCGGGCGAACTATGCACCCACCCGGATGCACTGGGAGCGGATCGAGCCCGTGGCCGAATCATTCGGTGACATCGACCCGAAGTTGGACCTTCGTGAAGCCGACCTCGAAGCGGGCCAGGAGTGGACCGGATGGCATCGGATCGAGAAGGACCTCTGGCCGCCGGCCGCCGGCACTCCCTACGTTCCGCTCACCACGGCGCAAAGAACCGCGCTCGCCGACCAGCTCGTGGCCGACACCAAGGACCTCCGCGGGCGTGTATCGGTCGTCACGCTCTCTCCCGATCAACTGAGCAACGGAGCGAAGGAACTCCTCGACGAAGTGGCAACCGGCAAAGTGACCGGCGAGGAGGAGGTCTGGTCCGGGACCGATCTCTGGGACTTCCAGGCCAACGTCGAAGGGGCCAAGATGGCCTTCGAGGTGCTCGAACCCGTGCTTCGAGAGAAGAACCCGGCGCTGCTCACCGAACTCGACGAGCGCTTCGACGACGTGCAAAAGCTCCTCGACGCGCAGAAGAAGGGCGATGGTTTCGTGAATTACCGCGACCTCTCGGCCGAACAGATCAAGACGATGGCTGACGCCGTGAATGCGCTGGGCGAGCCCCTTTCACGTCTCACTGCCGCCGTCGTGTTGTGAGCGATACGGAGACTGCTTCCACCGATGCGCCGTTCGGCGACCACGCAACCTTCAGCGCGCGTACTATCGCCCCCGTCTCCCAGCCCCACTTGTCCCGACGCCGCCTGCTCGGCGCTGCAGGCGTCGGCGTCGCGGCAGTCGCTGCGGGCGTTACCGCGGTCAGCCGTCGGAGCGCAAAGGACCCGGACACAAACGCGTTGCCCTCGGACAGTGGTGCAGTCGCGTTCTACGGCAGCCATCAGGCGGGCATCGCGACGCCGGCCCAGGACCGGCTCCATTTCGCCGCATTCGACGTCACGACCACCAGCCGCGATCGCCTGATCCGCCTGCTCCGGGACTGGACCGATGCAGCGGCGAAGATGGCGCAGGGCCTGCCGGTGGGTGACTTCGGCGCCGTCGACGGATCCCCGCTTGCCCCTCCCGACGACACCGGCGAAGCGCTTGGTTTGGCGGCGTCACGGCTCACCATCACCATCGGATTCGGGCCGTCGCTGTTCGAGACGGCCTCAGGTGTCGACCGGTTCGGGATCGTCGCCCGCCGACCGCCGTCGTTGACGGAACTACCGCTCTTCCCGAAGGACAACCTCTCGCCCGCCCGCTCCGGCGGCGATCTCTGCGTGCGGGCCTGCGCCGACGATCCGCAGGTGGCCGTCCATGCCGTCCGCAACCTTGCCCGCATCGCCTTCGGCACGGCCACGGTGCGATGGTCGCAACTGGGCTTCGGGCGAACCTCGTCGACCTCGACCACGCAGGCCACCGCACGCAACCTGTTCGGGTTCAAGGACGGAACGGCGAACCTGAAGGCGGAAGATCCTGCGTTGCTCGATGCGCACGTGTGGGTCCCCTCGTCTACCGCGCATGCGAAGCACGGGTGGCTCGCCGGCGGCTCCTACCTCGTGGCCCGCCGGATAAGCATGCGGATCGAGACGTGGGACCGCACCTCGCTGGCCGAGCAGGAACGCCTCATCGGACGGACCAAGGGCGACGGCGCACCGATGTCCGGGGGCACCGAGTTCACCGCCCCCGACTTCGAGGCGACGGGGGCGCGCGACGAGCCGCTTATCCCGGGCGGATCACACATGCGACTTGCCCATCCATCGGCCAACAACGGCGTGCGCATCCTCCGCCGTGGCTACAACTTCGCCGACGGTTCCGACGGGCTCGGACGTCTCGATGCCGGATTGTTCTTCATCGCCTTCGTCCGTGACCCCGCCACCCACTACATCCCCATGCAGCTGCAGCTCTCGAAGAACGACACCCTGATGGAGTACCTCCAGCACACCGGATCGGCGCTCTTCGCCGTCCCACCCGGCGTGGCGTCGACCGGCGGCTTCCTCGGAGAGGCCCTCTTCACGTAGGCGGACAGCGCGGCGCGCTGACCGTCGGGTCAGACGCGTCGGTCGCGGAGTTTCTTCGGAACCTTCGCGCTGTTGGTCACGAGGGTGGTGACGGCAGCACGAACCTTCGCCGAACGCATGCGTTCGAACCACACCGTCTCACCGGGAAGGCGAACGCCCACAACGGGACCGTCGCAGACATCGACACACTTCACCTTCTTCACCGTGGTGAATTCCTCGAGGGAGTCACGGAGTTCGTTGAAGCCTTTGGCCTTGCGGCACGACTTCCCGGCACACAGCAACACACAGGGGGTGTTCGACGAGGTGGTGGCGATGGCCGTGATCTCGCTCGGGAGAAGGCTCGGATCGGTACGCCGGGAGATGTCCACGAGGCCCCTTCTGTGTCGGTCGTCGGAGTTCGGGGAGCTTCTTCTACGAACTTAGGTCAGCCAAATACTAAGACGTTTTGCGCTCCCGTCGCAACCCCTCCGCGGCCGATGTCAGTCGTCCCCCGAGATGGCGATGTGGCGTTCGCCGTTGCTCTCGACCACGGCCGCGCCGAGCTCATCGGCGAGCGCCCGCCGGACCGCTAGGTCGTCGAGGGGCCCGACCGTCAGCGTGTGCTGACCGGCGACCCAGACCTGGTTCGCATGAGGAAGAACGAGGTCGAGGTCATGCGACGCGAGGATCGCCGCGAACGTGCCGCCGGCCGTCAGCCGTCGGACCAGTGACATCATGCGGGCCTTGCCCTTCGGGTCGAGGAACGCCGTCGGCTCGTCTAGCACCAGGACCTCCGGCTCCTGGGCGAGCGCACGGGCAATGGCAACTCGTTGGCGTTCGCCATCGGAGAGCTCCGCGCACCGGCGGCCGATCAGATGGTCGATCCCGGCGGACGCGATCGCCGCGGTGATGATCTCGTCATCGTGTTCGCTGTGCTCGATCCGCCAGCCATGGTGGGGGTGGCGGCCGAGTGCCACCACCTCCTCCACCCGAAGACCGGGAGGCTCGAGCCGGTCGGAAAGCACGACGGCGATGCGCTGGGCGCGATCCCGGCGAGGCATCGCATCGAGCGCACGCCCACCGATTCGAACCGTGCCGCCGAGCATCGGCTGCATCCCGGTGATCGAGCGGAGCAGCGTCGACTTCCCTGCGCCGTTGCTGCCCACCAGCGCGGCAACCTCGCCGCGTCGGAGCACGAAGGACACGTGCGAGAGCGCAATGGTGGTGGTGCGGCGCAGGCGGTACCCGACGCTCACATCGTCGGCCTCGAGCAGGACTTCTGCGTCGGTGTCGACGGCCTTCGAACGCTCGCTTCTGGTCGGCGCGATCACCCCCATGTCACTGACTCATTCGACGGTTGCGGAGGAGAACGACGAGAACGACCGGCGCCCCCAGGAGCGCCGTGATGGCATTGATGGGCAGCACGCGATCATCGCCCGGCCACTGGGCGACGATCTCGCAGAACAGTGCGAGCGAGGCGCCGAGCAGAGCAGTGGCAACGACGAGCACACGGTGGCGGCCGTGACGGACAATACCCCGTGCCAGATGCGGGACAGCGATGCCAAGAAACCCGATCGGGCCGCAGAAGGCAGTGGTTGCACCAGTGCACAGCGCTGCCGAGAGAATGACAAGCGCGCGTACGAGCTTCAGGTTCATACCCAACGACACTGCGTAGCGGTCGCCGAGGAGGAGGCCGTCGAGCTGTTTCGCCAACATCAGGGCAACGAAAAGGCCGATGCCGGTGGCGATCGTGAGCATGGTGACTTCACTCCAGCTCGTGCCCCGGAAGCTGCCGAGCGACCAGGTGACGAAACTGCGGGCGGCGTCAAGGGAGGAGAAGTAGACGAGCACGCTCACGAGCGCTCCGACGATTGTCGCCACCATCAATCCGGCCACGAGTACCGTCACCGGACTCTCCACCCGCTGCGCGATGGCGAGCACGAACAGGAGGACGACCGACGACCCGATGGCCGAGGCCAGAGTGACGTGAATGGCCGATGCTCCGCTGTACCGGCCGATCACGGCGATCGAACTCGACGAACCGAGGACGACGAACGCCACGCCGAGGCTGGCACCCGCGCTCACGCCGAGGATCGAGGAGTCGGCCAAGGGGTTGCGGAAGAGCGTCTGGAGCAGGAGACCGGAGACGGACAGTGCCGCTCCGGCGAGGATCGCCGTTGCCGTGCGCGGGAGCCGGACGCTCCACACGATGGTTCGCGCAGTGGCGTCACCACCTTCGGAGCTGAACAGCACCGACACCACGCGCGATGGCGAGATCCACACAGACCCGAACGCGATCGATGCCACGACCAGCGAAACGAGCACGGCCGCCATCGCCGCCCACGCCCACCACACCAGGCTCCTCTGACGGATCAGCGCGGGCGAGAGCGCATCGGCGGCGACGCCTTCGGCCGCTCGACGCGTGCCCTGCGCTTCGATGCGAGCCGACGATGACATGGCGTGGTGATCTATCGTTCCGACGAAGCCGAGGCGAGACGTGCGACCGTGGCAGGAACCCGAGCGGCACCATTGGGGATCACCCGGTCAGGTTCGTGCTCTTCCCGCCGAGCCAGCAACGAGAGCACTTCGGCCGCTTCGACCACCGCAGTCGTGCAACGCGACATGAGCCGGTTTGCGTCCACCGCGAAGAACCGTCCCTCGCGAACCGCCCGCAACGCCGCCACCTCGGGCCGGGTGACGAGCGTGTTCGCTTCGAGGCTCGACTGGTGGAGGTTGTACCCGCATGGGCAGAACACGATCACGTCGGGGTCGGCAGCCGCGATCTCATCCCACGTGGCGCGCCGCGACGCTTCACCGGGACCTGAAAGCAGATGTGTGGCCCCGACGTGCTCGATCAGTTCGGGGACCCAGTGGCCGCCGAGGAACGGCGGATCGCTCCACTCGAGAGCGACCACGGTCGGACGGATACCGTCCGGCGACATCGCCCGATCGGCCGAGCGGGCGAGTCCGGCTTCGATGTCGACGACGAGTGCGTCCCCGCGCTCGGGAGCACCCAGCGCGCCGGCGAGCGTGACGATGTCGTGCTTGAGACCATCGAGCGACGTTGCAGTGAGCAGGACGAGATCGGCGCCGACCGGGATGTCGCATGCGGCAGATTCGGCGTTGACGGCACACACGTCACAGACGTCCTGGCTGACGACGATCGTGGGGGCGAGCAAGTGCAGGAGCGGGCGATCGGTGATGTAGAGGCTGTCGCCCGCCTGCACCGATGAGCTCACCAGCCGGTCGATTTCGGCCGGGTCGATCGACGGTCCG
>JANPFX010000012.1:0-18868 GCA_031423635.1 Acidimicrobiia bacterium
GACATCGGTCTCTCGACGAAGGGGACGATGAAGCCGCCCTCCATCCTTCGATCGATCGCCGGGGCGCTGTCCCGACGTTTCGTCCAGCACGAGTACCTGCTGTCCGACATGGCCGACGACGCTGCGGGGCTGCTCGAAGCGCTCGAGATCGAACGTGCGCATATCGTCGGCGTCTCGATGGGTGGCATGATCACCCAGCAGCTCGCCATCGCCCACCCAAACCGGGTGCGGTCGATCACATCGATCATGTCGACGACCGGCGACCGGCGCGTCGGACGACCGAAGACGTCGATCTCGCTGAAGCTCGCAAGACTGTCGAGAGGTGGACGAGAGACGTACGTGGACCGAGAGGTGGAGATCTTCCGTCTCATCTCGGGCAGTTCGTACGACGAGGCGGCGCTTCGGGCACTTGCCGTCCGCGAACTCGCCCGCGACTACTCACCTGAAGGAATGGCCCGACAGCTCGCGGCGATCGTCGCCAGTCCCGATCGAACGCCGCTCCTGCGCACGCTCAACGTCCCCACGCTCGTTGTGCACGGCCTCGAGGACACCCTCGTCGCGCCCTCGGGTGGTCTCAACACGGTGAAAGCGATCCCCGGTGCCCGTCTCCTGGCGTTCGCCGATATGGGCCACAACCTTCCCGGACACCGAATTCCCGAGATCCTCGACGCCATCGTCGAGAACACCCACCGCGCCGCGGCGCGCACGCCGGCCCCCGTCGGCTAGGTGTACCCGGCCGGGACGGACCCCGGTCGGAGGAACCGTCGGGCGATCGAGACGTTGCCGATCAGACGGGCCACCATCCACACGTTCACGGCGATCCACACGCCACTAAGTCCACTTACTATGGGTATCGACGTGCGCTGCAGCAGAGCGACGCCCCAGAAGCACGCGGCGGCAGCTACCGCTCCCCCGGCCAGCCACGGGAACAGATCAGCCCCCATCAACACGCCGTCCAGCACGAACACGACCGCCCCGCTGACCTGCAACAGACCGACGAGGAGCAACACCGGACTGGAACGCGACACGACCGACGCGTCCCCCGAGAACGCATGGCCGAGCACCGGCGAAAGCACGACGATCACCGCGCCCAGTCCGATGCCGACGATCACGCCCAGACGAATCAGTCTCCGCGTGACACCCCACAGCTCCGTCGACCCCGCCCGGGCTGCGCCGAGTCGGTTGGCAAACACCGATTGGGACGAAACAGCAAGGGCGTCGATCATGAGCGCCAGCAGCAGGAAGATCTGCACACCGATCTGGTGAGCCCCGAGGGCCTTGTCGCTGATCCGACTGGCCAGCCACGTCGAGCCGCTCAGCGTGCTGACCATGAGCGCAGTGCGGATCACCATGGCCACGCCGATACGCAGAAGAGCACGAAGGTGGGCGGCTCGCGGCCGCTGCAGGCGGATCACACCGCGCAACGCCGCCACGTAGACCAGCACGGCCGTCCACTGAACGATCACGGTGCCCGCGGCCGAACCGGCGATCCCCCAGTGGAACACCCAGACGAAGACCATCTCGATGACGACGTTGGCGAGGTTCGTGCCGATCGCCAGACGCACCGGAAGCCGGAGGTTCTCGATACCGCGATACCAGCCCGTGGCAA
The DNA here is from genome assembly GCA_031423635.1 of Acidimicrobiia bacterium. Taxonomy (GTDB): domain Bacteria; phylum Actinomycetota; class Acidimicrobiia; order Acidimicrobiales; family JANYDT01; genus JANLQX01. The sequence continues at coordinate 1,610 of JANPFX010000012.1, forward strand.
GCAGCGCGAGAGCAATCGCCGGCAGTCCGAGCGACGCGATGCGGAGATACGTGACGGCGGCGTCGAGCACGTCACCCCTCCCTCCGACACGCGAAGCAACGGCACGAGCGCCGAAGCCGGCGACCGAGGCCGTCAGCACTCCGAGTGCGACAGCGACGACAAGCCCCTGGCTGACCGCCGCCCGGGCCCCGGCTTCGTCGCCGGCGCCCCGTCGCTGGGCCACCTGGGTCGTGATGCCGGAAGCGAGGAAGGCGATGAGCCAGGTGAGCGTCGAAAGGACCGTGCCGGCGATCGCCAGACCGCCCAACTCACTCGTACCGATGTGACCGACGATCGCGGTGTCGGCCAACACGTAGATCGGCTCGGCGGAGAGCGTCAGAAACGCCGGACCGGCGAGTCGCAGCAGCCGACGATCGTCAGCGTCGAACACCCGACCGTTGAGGCGATTCTGCACGCCGTGACGCTAGCGACCCCAGCGGCTCCGGAGAGTGTGCACTCAGTCGCCTTGTGTTCAAGGGCGACCGAGCGCGCAACGTCCAGCGCCGCCGATTGGCCGACCCACAACGATCTGTACAGTGCTCGGGTGAATCTGGGCGGACGACCACGGGCGAACAGTGCGCGCCGGGCAACCGTGCTGTCGGTGTCGATCACCTACCTGGCCTTCGCCGTCCCGACCTCCATGCTCGGGGTCTTGTGGCCGGACGTCCGGGAGCGGTTCGGTCAGTCGCTCGGGAAACTGGGCCTCGTGACGCTGGCGTACGGCATCGGTCGCTTGTCGACAGCGACCATCGGCCGCCGCGCGATCCGGCGGATGGGCATGGGTCCAGCGTTCAGCGCCGGGCTCGTCACGTTCGCCATCACCTGCGCGTTCATGGCGCTGTCCACCTCGTGGGTGACGTTTCTTGCGGCTGTCGCGGCGCTCGGTGCGGCGGCCGGATCGCTGGACTCCATCGGCGCCACCTTCATCGCCGGACGGGCAAGCGTTGGTGACGCCGGCCTCATTCACGGCTCGTACGGTATCGGCGCGACGATCGGTCCGGTCATCGTCGCGTCGCTTCAGAACTGGCGTCTCTCCGCTGCTGCGGGGGCCATTGTGGCGGGAGGCGCCTTGGTTGCCGCTGCCTCAGCCAGGGGCCAATGGCTGTTGTCGACGACCGTTGAGCCCACCGAAGCGGCGCCGACCGCACGGGTGCCACGATTCGCCGTCACGGTGTCGATGCTGACGCTTGGCGCGTTCGTGGCGATCGAGGTCATGACGGGGGTCTGGGCCTTCACCTATCTGACCGAAGGACGCGGGGTGACCGATCGTGCGGCAGCGATCGGGGTCGCAGGGTTCTGGGCCGGGGCGACCCTCGGTCGGCTCACCATGTCTCATCCCGCCGTGGCACGGCTCATCAATCGAGTCGGCCTCGCCGGCGTGGCGAGCGCCTGCGCCGCGATGCTCCTTGGACTCGTGGTTGCTCCGCGCGGTGTGGGGCTCGGATGCCTCGTGCTTGCCGGAGTGGCGCTCGCTCCGATAGTTCCGTCGATGTTCGCCACCACATCGGACCGGGTCGGAGCATCGTTGGTCACTCGGGTGTCAGGCTGGCAGTTGATCGCGACCAATCTCGGCGCGATCACCGTGCCCGCATTCGTCGGCGAACTGGTCGATTCACAAGGGCCGGACATCATTCCGGCGGTCGCGATCGCCATCATCGTGGCGGTCGGGATTCCCCTGCTGCTCGTGACGAAGCGCCTTCCAATCCACGCGAACGCATGACCGGGTTCACCGACACCTGAGCTTGCAATCCGAGAGTCCTACACTCAGCAGATGATCGCCGCCTCCTTCACCAACGTCCGCAACGGTGACACCTCCGTGCGCGTCGCGACGGTTGGTTCCGGCCCACTGATCCTCTGTATTCACGGATGGCCGGAGCTGTGGATCTCGTGGCGCCATCAGATGAAGCATTTCTCGCAGCTCGGTTTCACCGTGGCGGCAATGGACGTTCGGGGATACGGCGGCAGCTCGAAGCCGACGGAGATCTCGGCCTACGCACTCACGGAGCTGTGCGCCGATGCCGCCGCCGTCATCGATGAGCTCGGCGGCGGAAAGGCCATCGTGTTCGGCCACGACTGGGGCGCACCGATTGCCTGGAACACGGCGCGGCTGTACCCGGAGAAGGTCCTCGCTGTCGCCGGGTTGAGTGTGCCCTACGGGCCGGTCGGCCCGGCGTCGTCCCTGGAGATGTGGAAGCAGCTCTACGCCGATCGCTTCTTCTACCAGACCTACTTCCAGGAGCCCGGAGTCGCCGAGGCCGAGTTCGGGGTCGACACGGCAAAGAGCCTGCGGATGATCTACTTCTCGATCAGCGGCGAAGGCGCCGGGCTCTTCCTGCAGCACAAGCCGGCGGACGCGAAGTTTCTCGACGGTCTCGTCGACCCCGACCCGTTCCCGGCGTGGATGAGCGCCGACGAGTTGCGGATGTACGCCGAGGCGATCGAGGCGGGTGGTTGGCACGGCCCGCTCAACCGGTACCGCGCACAGACACTCGACTCTGCCGACCTCGGGTCGCGTCCCGATCCTGTTCTCACCCAGCCAGCGACCTTCATCGCCGGCGAACTTGACGCCGTCCGCAACTTCGTTCCCGGCATCGACATCTTCTCGTTCGCACCCGGGGCGTGCGCCGACTACCGGGGCTCCACGATCATCCCGGGCGTCGGACACTGGGTGCAGCAGGAAGCCCCGGCGGAAGTCAATGCGGCGCTCGAGGCATTCATCGAGTCACTCGACTGACTGCACGAAAGACATTTGCGTGGAGAGCCGGGGCGATCGATTCGGGCGTGAGGGGTTTCGGCGTGAAGAGAGGTGGGTAGCCAATGATCATGACAACAATCGCGTTCCCCCACCGTCGATCCGCGTCTTTGCGCGCTTCGGACAACAACCATCGGCGGGCTCGTCAGGGGCCACGTTCGGGGCCCTTCAAATCTCACTTTCTGAAATCACCAAAAGTCGCCGCGGCGCTCAACATCATCGCCACCACATCGGTCGTGCTCTCATCAGCAGGAATCGTTGCCGGCACCTGGCATCGCTGAGTGCCTTCGGGCACGATGATTGTGCCGGTAAACGTGCAGGAACCATTTCGCTCAGGCCCATTCCGAAGCGTCGAAGTTCTGCGAAGCTTTCAGCCAGGAGACTTCGACCAGGGCGAACAAGTGGTCACCGCTCGAACCGGGATCGGACGACTCGCCCGGGGCATGAACCTGATGCTCGACCGCCTCCAGTCCTTCAACGAGCGACAACGCAGGTTCGTCGCTGACGCGTCCCACGAGCTCTCGAGCCCGCTGGCTTCTACGCTCGCAGACTTGGAGGAGGCACTCGCGCACCCGCAATCGACGGATTGGCCCGAGATCGCTCGGGTCTGGTGACCGACAATCAGCGCATGACGGGGCTTGTTGCCGATCTGTTGTTCCTTGCCACATCCGACGCCACGGCGAGCGCCCCCGTCGGCGTTCCGTCGACCTCGACGACGTGGTTCTTGCCGAGGTGGCCCGCCGTTCGCCAACGCGCCGAAGTGGAGATCGACGTCAGCGGCGTCCGCCCCGTCGAGGTTCGCGCCGACAGCGGGCAGTTGGGGCAGGTAGTACGGAACCTTCTCGACAACGCAGTCCGCTACGCAAGCTCGCAGGTCATCGTGGAACTCACCGCCGACTCGACCCGGGCCGTCCTCGTCGTTGCCGACGACGGACCGGGAATTCCCTCCGAGGACCTCGAGCGGATCTTCGAGCGGTTCGCGCGGCTTGATGATTGACGAAGTCGAGGGACCGGAGGATCTGGTCTGGGCCTGGCCATCGCTCGCCAGATCATCGACAGCCAAGGCGGGAGCATCGTCCCAGAGAAGAGTTCCGACGGCGCTCGATTCGCCGTAGTTCTGCCGTTCGGCGGTGACGTTTGATGAATCGCCGTTCGCTTCGTAGCTCGTCGAAGGCGGACCGCACCCACTTCCCCGAAGCCCAGACGTGGGTACGCTTGCGGGGTGGAGCCGACGCCAACGTCGCCAGGTCGAGGTCGGTCGACACCGACGGACTCCAGCCGCGCGCTGCGCTTCGTGGGGCTCGGTGACAGCCTGACGCAGGGCGTCGGTGACCCGCGGCCCGGTCGCGCCGGGTTCTCCGGACAACTCGATGGATGGGTGTCGTACTTTGCGGCGGCGGTGGAGGGCTCCGGCCAATCGGTCGAGGTGCGGAACTTCGCGCTCGCCGGATCCAGAATCGAGCACGTCATCGCCGACCAACTCCAAAACGCTTTGGCCGCGCCCGCGGATGTGATGTCGTGCTTCATCGGCATCAATGACCTGTGGATCGCCGACCTCGACCTTGACGAGTTCGGTGCACGCTTCCACGCGCTGTTCCGTGATCTCCGAGCCCACGCGCCGGTGGTCATGACCGCATCGATTCACGACGTGTTCGCTCCGTTCCCCGTCCGGGCGCCATTGCGCGAGAAGCTCAACCGAAACGTGGCGGTGATGAACGACATCATCAACGCCGCAGTCACCGAACTCAGTCTCGTGCTCATCGACCTCGCCGGCCGACCCGACATGTTCACGTCAGCAGTCAGAGCCGTCGACCGGCTGCACCCGAACCGTTACGGTCACCAGCTGATTGCCGCCGAGGTCGTAAAGGAGCTGCATGGACGCGGTCACCTGCTCAGCGTCGTCCCGCCGACGGCCGCTCCAGTTCGCCGCGGTGTCGCCGATCTTGCCCACGTGGCCTGGGTCAGCGGCTACGTCAAACAGAACTGGAAGCGATGGCGCGAGGAGATCGCCGCGTCGAAGGCCCGCCAGGGCGGTTCCGCCAACTGACGCGTAACGGTTGGCCCAGCGGCGTGCGGACGGAGTGTCAGCTCCGAACGAGGCGACCCGGACGCGCCCCGGTGTCGGCATCCGCGCGGCGGGTCATGACGCCGTTGCACATGGTCGCCACGTAACCCTTCACGGGCTGGATGAGCCTGGTTCCGCCAGCCGGAAGATCGTGGTGCGCGACCGGCGGTGACACCCGAAGGCCGGCGTGGTCGATCACATTGACATCTGCGCGCATACCAACCTTCAGACTGCCCCGATCAGTGAGCCCATAGAGCGCCGCGTTGCGCGAGGTCTGCTTGGCAACCATGAACTCCAGCGGGATCTGCTCACCCCGATGACGGTCACGCGTCCAATGAGTGAGCTGGGTGGTCGGCATCGTGCCGTCGCAGATCAGGGTGACGTGGGCGCCGGCGTCGCTGAGTCCGGTCACGGTGTGCTGATCAAGGAGCATCTCCCGGAGAACTTCCATGCGCGCGTAGCAATCGACGGTGCTCAGCGATGCGAACCGCGTTCCGCCTTCGCTGATGAGGAAGTCGTAGAGGTACTCGAGCGGATCACGTCCTTCCGCCCGCGCCATCGCGCCGAGGGTCGCGTCCTTGGTGGGCTCGTAGTCGACCGGATCGTTGAGCGGGAACATCACTGCGGCGCTGCGCCCGAAGAGTCCGTAGACGTTCTCCATCGAACCGGGAGCCTCGGGCTTCACGCTCGCCTCGGCGAGCAGTTTGGTCTTGATATCCGGATTCGCCATCGCGATCGCCCGCTCGGCGATCGGCAACTTGGCCAGAAGCTCGATGTACGTGGGCTTGCGCATGAAGGCGTGGTAGGCGCTGAGCCCGGTGAGGAACCCGATCGGGCGCGAAGCGACCTGAGGATGAAGTTGGGCGCCGGCATCGTTGGCGATCGCCGTGAGGCGAAGGATCTCGCGCCAGAGATTCGGGTCGTAGTCGGCCGACTGCACGAGCGTGAACGTGACTGGTCGCCCACTCACCTCGGAGAACCGCCGCATGAGGTCGTGCTCGGCCTCCTGGGTCGTCTTCTCGCCGCCCAGGTTCTGGAGCTTGCCGACGGTTCCCGCCGGGATCATCTCGAACACGCCCTTGCCGGCGCGCCGGATCCCCTCTGCGATGCCGAGCAGTTCCTCGTCGGCGGCGAAGGTCCCCGGCACCGGCGTACCCCACAACGACCGATGGCCGATGGTCCGAGACGTGCTGAAGCCGAGCGCTCCCGCGCATACCGCCTCTTCGACGATGCGCGCCATCGCCGCGATGTCATCGGCGGTGGAGTCCTCGTTCACCCGTCCGCGCTCCCCCATCGCATAGAAGCGAACGGACCCGTGAGGAATCTGGGTACCGACATCGAGCGCATACTCCCGCTTGGCCAGGTAGTCCATGTATTCGGGGAAGGTCTCCCAAGCACCCCACTCCATTCCTTCATACAGAGCCGACCCCGGGATGTCCTCTACGCCTTCCATGAGCTCGATGAGCTCCTGCTCACGTCCCGGCGGAACCGGAGCGAAACCCACGCCGCAGTTGCCCATCACCACGGTCGTCACACCGTTGTCGGCCGATGGAGCCAGCGCGGAATCCCAGCAGACCTGACCGTCGTAGTGGGTGTGCACGTCGACCCAGCCGGGTGTGACGATCGCGCCGTCGGCGTCGACGACCTGGCGGGCCGCGGCCGTGATCGATCCGCCGACTTCGACGATCCGACCATCAGCGACCGCAACGTCTCCGGTGCACCGCGCCTGCCCGGTTCCGTCGACGATCGTTCCGCCCTTGATCACGTAGTCGTACATCCCTGAAGGCTACGGCCTCGTCTCGACGGAACCCAAGCCCGGCGCCGCCGCCTAGGCAAACGCCGCGCCCCGAGACGTTTTCGCCGAAGTGCTCTACGCTGCCGTCGATGGACGTACGTGCAGATGTCGTGGAGGCGCATCGGGCGTCGTTTCGCCACGTTGCGTCACCCGGCGCATGCCTGACCGCCGCCCATCGCATCTGCCTTGCCGAGATCGCCCGTGACGCCTACCTCGAGGCCGAGCCCTCGCCGCCATGGGTGCGTCGCTACGCCGAAGCCACCGAGAACCTCGCGTATCGCCTCGCCCGCCATGCCGGAACGTTCAGCGTCGACCTCTATGACCGGACGATCGCTGAAGGTATGAGCGCGCTCGTGTGGGTGGAAGTCGTCGGGGTGGTGATCGCCACCGTTCCCGTTGTCGCGTTCGCGCGAGCGATCGGATCGGACGTTTCGACGTTCCCGAGCGCGAATGGCGGCGGAACGACCGGCCGCGTCGCACCGGATCTCGTGGACGCGACCCTGAACTGGGTTCCCGTGGCCGCACCGGCCGATCGGACAGCGGCAGTGGTCCAGGCGCTCAGCGCGCTGCCCAGCGAGTGGGAGAACCTCTGGCGTCTCGCGTCGGCGCAGTACATGAGCGACCGACAGATGGATGATCCGGCGTGGACCAGGGGAACCCTGAGCAGGCCGCAAATGGAACTCGTGGCCGGGCGGATCTCCAAACTCCGCGAGTGCTTCTATTGAACGTCGTCGCACGCCGGCATGCTCAGTTGGAGCGGCCAAAAGTCGGGTGCGGAGATCGATCTCACGTCGATCGCCACCGGTCACGGCACCGGCGGGGTGCCTTTCGGCGCTGAGCTCCTGGCGTTCGCCGAAGCCATCGCCGACTGGGACGACGAGGAATTGGCCGAAACGCGGGAGCAGCTCTGCGCGGCGGCGGGTGAACACTTCATGATTGACGCCGCCGCCGTGGCCGCGAACTTCGAGATGATGACCCGCGTTGCCGATGGTACGGGAGCCCGCTTCGACGACAAGACGCGCCAGGCTCGGGCCGGACTCGCCCGCACCCTCGGCGTGGACCACTGGGAGTCGGCCCGCTGACGCCAATCGGCCCCTGGAAAGAGGATCAGACCGTCCAGCGTCGGGGCACCTCACTCCCGATGAGACGGCCCAGGACGAGCCCGGGAAAGTGGGCGCCGGCCACGAGCGTGTCTGAGGCGCTGCCGTCACCCGCGACCTCGCGCACCAGCGATTCACGGGTTCGCGCCGCCAGGGCCGGATCGACGTCGCCGAGCACCGCCCACTCACTGTCGACGAGCTGCAGCGGGCAGTGAACGGTGTCGCCGAGAAACACCACCCGCATCACGCCGTCGCTGGCGACGAAAACCGTGCTACCGGGGGTGTGGCCGGGAGCCGGCACGGCGTTGATCCCCGGCACCGGAAGGCATGCGCCGCTGAACGTCACGATCCGATCCGCCACCACCGCGAGTCGATCGGGGGTCACCTCGGCGCTGATCCCGGTCGACGCGGGGTCGGTGAAGTGCATCACGTCATCAGCGTGCATATGGATCGTGGCATTCGGAAAGAACACGGAACCATCGACGCCGAGCCATCCGGTGTGGTCGTAGTGGAGGTGGGTGAGAAGCACATCGGTCACGTCAGCCGGTTCGACACCGTGGGCGCGCAAGGTCTCCGGCAGTCGGCCGTCAGGCAGGAACCCGTCACCGACGGGTCCGTTGCCGGCATCGATCAGCACGACGCGCTCACCGAGCGGCCCACCGCGCACGAGGAAGGCGCCGACGCTGAAGCGCAGCCGGCCGTGCTCCAGGAACTCCGGATGGAGAGACCAGTCGTCCGCGTTAGCCCCGCGTCCCCCTTCCCACTCGAACCACGGGTCGTTCGGGGCCGTCAGGACCTCACAGTCGACGAGCCCCACGATCTGCATCCCGGTTGCGAAGCCCACGACAGTCGACGTTACGCCGGACGACAACACAGTGACCCGTCGATTCTGGGAAAGTGACTTCGTGTCGAACGGTCTCGATTTCCTCGCCGTAGTGAGCCGGCCCACCCTGCCGAGCGGGACGGGTCCCGTGGGTGATTACTACGGGCTGCACGAACTCGTCGGCCGCCATCCCGAGTGGCGCTCCCTCGTGCTGGAGCTCAATCACCACGCGATGGACGTCGAGTGGGACGAAGCCGGACTCCGGCTGATATTGCCCGGTCACGATCCGGTCGATGTGGAGGCAACCACGCTGGCCCTGTTTCTGCCGGTCTGTCTGGAGATCGAAGAGACACAACTTGCGACGATCGACCCGGCCGGGCCCTGGCCCCGCTTCGCCGTTGAGAACTGGCGGCCGGTGAGCGCCTACTTCGAGTCCGTCCTCGACCGCCGACACTGTCTCAACCGGCCGAGCGCCGTGCGAACCACCAACAACAAGCTCCTCCAATTCGACGCGCTGCGCCGTGCGGGTTTCACCCTTCCACGCACGACCGTACGTCGGGGCTTCCCAACATCCGAACCACTGTCCGTTCTTCCCGCGCTAGTCACGAAGAACGTGTCGGAGGGCGGATGGAAGTCACCGACCGAGTTCAGTCCGGCTCGGCTGGTCGGCGCATCAGGTAACACGACAAGTCCCAACGGGGTTGATGCGCAACCATGGCCCACGATCTGGCAGGAACCGCTCACCGCAGATCACGAGCTCCGCATCTACGTGATGGGTGACGCGGTGATCACCGTCGAACTCGCCCGTGATCCAGAGGTGCTCGACGTGCGGGCCACGAACGACGGACGCCCCCACGCAAGGATCGGCGACCTTCGCCCCGAATGACGCGACCTGGCCGTTGCGATGACCCGCACGCTCGGCCTCGACTATGCGGTTCTCGATGCCATTCCGGTCGGCGACACGCTGCACGTTCTCGAGGTGAACGCCAACGGTGTGTGGTGGTTCCTTCCCGCCGATGTCGGAGCGACGCTCAGAGATCTTTTTCATTCGTGGATCGAAGCTGCAGTGCGCACCTCTATGCGCGCGTAGCTTTTTTTCGTCTGGAAAGTTCTCTGCTCACGATTGCGGTCATGATGTGACCATGCCCGATGTCGTGAACGCGCTTCCGAGTGACGCCCACTGTGCCGTGGTCGGCAACGGACGAATGGGTAAAGCCCTCGTGGGAGCGTCAGCGCGTTTCGACGGCCCGTTCGGTCGTGGCTTCGATGGCCAGGGGTACGACGCAGTTCTGCTGGCCGTTCCCGACGCGCAGATCGCGTCGGCGGCTGACAACGTCCTGCCGGGGCGCCTCGTCGGCCATAGCTCCGGCTCGTGCGGTCTTGCCCTGCTCAGTGGCCATGAGGCGTTCGGGATCCATCCGCTGATGACGGCCACCAAGGCCGGAGCGTCTTTTTCCGACGCCGGGGCGGCGGTGGCGGGATCGACGCCGAGGGCCCTCGCGTTTGCTCGCTCGTTGGCCTCGGAGCTCGGCATGACCGCGGTCGAGATCCACGACGAGGACCGTGCGGCCTATCACGCTGCCGCGTCGATGGCGTCGAACTTCCTCATCACTCTCGAAGACGCCGCGGAGCGCCTCCTCGCTACCGCAGGCGCCGATCGGGTGATCCTTGTCCCCCTGGTGCGTGCCGCGCTCGAGAACTGGGCGACCCTCGGCGGGCCCGCAGCACTGACGGGCCCGATCGCCCGGGGCGACGAGGCGACGGTCGCTCGTCAGCGTCAGGCGGTCGACGAACGGACGCCCGAGCTACTGGCCCTGTTCGATGCACTTGTCGAGCGCACACGAGCACTCGCGACGCGGGGTCGCTGACACCTCAGCCATTCGACGACTGGCCCGTGGCGCGGTACCCATCGAATCCGTTGGTCGAAAGGGTCAGTCCGTCGCGGGTGATGAGGAACGCGTCGTATCCGTGCGGAAGGAGCGCCGTGCCGTCGGAGCCGAGCACAAAGATGGCGGTGGCCCAGACGTCGGCCTGGGTGAGGTCGGGACCGACGATGGTCACGCTCGCCAGCAGCGACGGCGCTTCTCCGGTACGGGGGTCGATGATGTGCTCACCACGTTCGTAGGTCGCCGATGTGGCGATCGCCAAGGGTCCGGTGGCTTCCAGCACGGCCGCGAGTCGGTCGACAAGTACAGGGTGACGGATCCCCGTGGTCCAGGGTCCGCCGCGTTGCACGATGTCACCGCCCGCGTTGACGGTGAAGTCGTCGAAGCCGTGGGCCTCCAGCGTTCGTCCTGCTGCTTCGACTGACCAACCCTTGACGAGCCCCGACGGATCGAACGACGACCCGTTGGGGGCATGCACGGCGTCGGCGTCGAATGCGCCTTCCGTCTCGATCCTGGCGATGTCGCACAAGTCCAGAACGGAGCGGATCTCTTCGTCGAGCTCTTCGAGCCGGAGTTCACCGAGCCCGTAGCGCGAGATCGGGCTATCCCGCTTGTACGTGCTGAATGCGGCGTCGACATGGTGGAGCCCCACCACCGCCTCGGCGATCGCTGCGCGTGCCGCGGGCTCGTCGTCCGTGGCAAGCGTGAAGCTGACCGCCATGCCCATGACCTGCTCCACGTGCGAGACGCGTGCAGCCACTCGCTCCGCCGCCTTGGTCACTATGCCGCCGTCGCCACGCCACGCGCCCGGTCGATAGCCGACTGCAGCGACACCTTGTAGGAATCGCTCGTATACGTCGCGCCTGACACGTTGTTGATCGACGCCGATTGCGCTGTGAGGACCTCGGTCATGAGCAACGGAACAGCGCGGTCGTTGATCCGGACGCTCTTCGGCCTGTGGTCAGGGGTCTTCAAGGCGGCGACGCCGGTGATCTTGCCACCAGCAACAGAGATCCTCACCTGGACATCGCCCCACTTGTTGGAACTCACTGCCCCAGTGAATGAACCCTTCCTCAGCGAGCCCTGCGCGGCCGAAACCGTGACCGCTGACGCATGGTCGGCATGGAACATGTCGACCGTCATGGCACCGGTCCCGACGAGGCTCAGTGCCAGCGCCGCGATCCGGCTCCGGCGAGCCGGGTGCTTGCGCTTCGCGTTGCCGGCGGACTTCGTCGGGGAGGTACCAGCTGCCCGCGCCTGCACGGCGATCCGTGCGGCAGCGGCGCGGGCGGCGCGCTCATCGGCGGCGGGATCGGTGGGGTCGAGATGCCCAGCCTTCGGATCGTTCGACCCGACGGGGATTCGGGGAGTTGTCTTCATGTCTCTATTCAGCCAGACGGCCGTAAGAGTTGGGCAAGACCAGGGTTAGGGAAGAGCCAAGAAGTCGCCACGACTTGGAAGGTGCATGCCGAAATCAACTCCTACGGAGCCCGAACAGGCGCAGACCCAACGGATAGAGCATGACGGCGACGAGCCCCACGGTCACGACACGGAGCGTCGTGGACGGCGCATCGGATCCCATCTGAAAGGTATGAACACCAACCAGAACGATCGCCGGCAACGACAAAAGGTGAATCGCCCGCCACACTCTGCGCCCGAATCGCTTTCTCGGCCACGATGTCACAACCACCAAAACGAGGGCGTACAGCGCCACCACTCCGACCGACACCGCTGTCGTCGCATCCTTTGCCTGGCCGGGGATCAGCGCGTCGATGACTCGGAGACCGGAATCGCTGTCGACCACGGAGAAGACCACGTGGGCAACCGTGAACGCGAGCGCCAGACCACCGAGCCAGTTGTGAAGGTCGAGCCACCAGTTCGGACCTAGTCGAGTTCCCGTGGCACGGGCAGAGAACCTCGTGCCCCACACGATCGAGCCCACGGCGAGCACCGTGGCGACGATGCCCGTGGACCGAGTGAGGTACCACCAGATGGTCATGCGCGGAGCTTCTCACGAAAGCCCTCCGCTCCCCTCGGACCTCCGGGACGCGGACCTTCAGCCGACGTTCAGATCTCACTGCGAGAATGAAGCTAATGAAAGTGCTCCTGATCGAAGACGAGCGGCGATTGGCCGCCAGTCTCCGCAAGGGTCTGCTGGCTGAGGGGCACACCGTCGAGGTCGCCAACGACGGTGAACAGGGGCTCTGGTTGGCCCAGAGCACAGCGTTCGATGCCATTGTCTTGGACATCATGCTCCCCAAGCTGAACGGCTTCCGAGTGTGTGAACAGCTGCGGTCGTCGGGGAACTGGACGCCGATTCTCATGCTGACCGCCAAGGATGGCGAGCACGACATCGCCGAAGCGCTCGACACCGGTGCCGACGACTACCTCACGAAACCGTTCTCCCAGGTTGTTCTCCTCGCACGACTCCGGGCCCTCAACCGACGTGGGGCAACTGAGCGACCGACCATGTTGAGCATCGATGACCTCATCGTTGATCCAGCGCGGCGCCGATGCCGTCGGGGCGCGGTCGAGATCTCCCTCAGTCCGAAGGAGTTCACGGTTCTCGAGTACCTCATGCGCCACCAGGGCGAAGCCGTCACCAAGTCCAGTATCTTGAGCCACGGTTGGGACTTCGCCTACGACGGCGACCCGAACATCGTCGAGGTCTACGTGTCGAACTTGCGCAGGAAGATTGATGCGCCGTTTCGCACCTCGAACCTGCGCACCGTCTGGGGATTCGGCTACGAGATGGCATCCACTGTCTCCAATCAGCAGCCGCCGGACGACGGTATCGCGCCGAACGGCTCATGAAGGCTCCGGCGCTCGGCGTTCGCCGCAGTGTCGTCCTCGCCGCCGGTTGCGCGTTGGCGATCGCTCTGCTCGCCGGCGCACTCATACTGCGGATCCAGCTCCGAGGAGCGCTGGAACGGTCCATCGGTGAACAGACCCTGACCCGCGCCCGAGCGGTAGCGACGCTGGTGGAGACCGGTGATTTCAGTCGCACCCTCGAACCGGACAACCGCACCCCCATTTGGGTCCAGGTGATCGAAGGACGACGCGTCCTGGCCTCCACCGCGAACATCGCAGTGCTGACCAAACCGTTCGCCTCCGTTCCAAGCACATCGCGGGCGACGTTGCACCGACGACGAAACTTGAGCATCGACACCGGAGAACGTGTTGCGGTAGCTACCGTCCCCGCGCGAATCGATGGACGACGTGTCACCGTGCTCGCGGCAAGTCCGCTCGATCTCGCCGACGCCAACGATCGACGGGTTGTTGTCTCCCTCGCCGTGGTGTTCCCTCTTCTTCTCCTGGTCGCGTGCGGGGTCGTGTGGTTGGCCGCGAAACGCGCCTTGCGGCCGGTGGAACGGATTCGGGCCGAAGTCGCCTCGATCACGAGCACCGACACCAGTAAACGCATACCGGTCCCCGGCACGAGGGATGAGATCGCCCACCTCGCCACCACGATGAATGACATGCTTCAACGACTCGACGCCGCATCGACGCGTCAACGTCGGTTCATCGCCGACGCCAGCCACGAGCTCCGATCACCCCTTGCTTCCCTGCGGGCCCAGCTCGAATCCTCTGTGCATGACAGCACGCGCGAGAGCTGGGCGGAGTCCCTCGCCGACATGAGCATCGACCATGAACGCCTTGAGCACCTGGTGACCGATCTCCTCCTTCTCGCGCACCACGATGAAGGTGAACGGCTTTTCCTCGAGCCTGTCGACCTCGGCTACTTGGTTCGCCGCGAGGTGGCGAACCGCTTCCCCGCGAAAGGAATCGAGCGCACCATCGACGCCGAGAACGTGTTGATAAACGCGAACCCCGAAGCGATGGCGCGCATCGTTCGCAACCTCCTCGACAACGCCGAACGACACGCAACAACGCGGGTCGACGTCCGCGTCATGGCAACGCCCGAGGTTGCTGAACTCGTCGTGTCCGACGACGGCCCCGGCGTTCCGGTCCAGCATCGGCGTGCGGTGTTCGAACGCTTTGTGCGGCTCGACGAAGCACGCAGCGCCGATGTAGGCGGCAGCGGACTCGGACTCGCCATCGTTGCCGAACTCGTGAGCGAGCACGCGGGAACCATCACGATCCGACCAACCGACGCCGGGGCCGTGTTTGTTGTTCAGGTCCCTCGCCTCCCCCCTGTGGGCTGACACGCTTCTCCGTGACGCAAGCCGCGGTATGTGGAGGAACACCGCCGGCGCGACAATCGTGAGGAGCGACGCCGCCGCGATGATCGTTGGTCGGTACGACGCCTCCCGCTCGCACTCAGGACTTCGTCAGAGGGCGTTTCATAGGTTGGGGTCGTTTCGTTGCGCTCAGAAACCCAGTTTGCGGGACCGGGCGACCAATCGAGCTGTCGGCCAACCTCGGAGAGTGCCGGGCGCCGGCGAGGACGTCGGATGCCACTGGGATCGGCTCCCACCAGGGCGGTGGCCGACCCGCTTGCCTTCGGGCTGCTGGCCCTGCTGATCGGCTTCTATCGGCTTTCCCAGAACGGTCTCGGAGACCTGTACGACACCGCAGCCGAGCTCAGCGGATCTCGCAGCATTCACGCGCTCTTCTTTTCGACATTCGACCGAGGCGGCTGATGCTGACCCCGATGAGCGTTGCGGTTGCGCGAAGCAACAATCCTGACGAGCTCCTTGTCCTTCTCACGATCGTGTCGCTCGCCGTGGTCGACTCGTTACGAGACCCGAGACTCCGTCACGTGCTCATTGCCGGCCTTGCTGTTGGCTTGGCGTTCAACACGAAAGAACTGCAGGCCGTCGTCACTGTTCCGGCGATCCTTGCCGCATTGCTGTTCATCTCCCCGTTGCCGTTGCGACAACGAGCTGCCCGCACAGCAGCGTTCGCGGTAGTCGCCGCGGGGGTGAGTATCGCGTGGATCACGGCCGTCGACAGCGTCACGCCATCCGCTCGTCCATACATCCCGCACTCGACGGACAACACGGAAGCACGGCTCGCCTTCGGGTTCAACGGCACGCACCGAATCGCCAAGCTTGCCCAGTCCGGAACCGAACGGGCCCGGACCGGTTGGTTCGTGACGTTGCGGCGCCTGGCTCCGCAACGAACGCTCTTCGGCAGGGTCTACAGCGCACAAACCAGTTGGTTGCTGCTCGCCGCACGTATCGGTGCCCTGGTCCTCGCGAGTCGTCGACCGTCCCGCATCACGTTTTTCCTCATGTTGTGGACTGGAATCCACGTGGCGGTGCTTGCCTACATGCCGGGCAAGTTCTCGGCGTACTACCTCGCCCCCCTCATACCCGGCATAGCCGCCTCGTTGCGTTCGCAGCAGACACCATCCTTCCCACTTCGTTCACGCCGAGGGACGGATGGACGCGGCCGGTCAACTGGACCGACACCGGCGCCTTGAGCATCTTGTTGGCGGCTGTCGCCATCCCGGCGGACGAGTGCCTCGTGGGGTCGAGGCTGGGCAGCACTCCCGTCCGAACGCTCCTGCGCCACATCAGATGTCGCGGATGGTGATCAGCATCGCCAGATCGCCGCTCCGACGCCGGCGATGAGCGGTCACCTCTTCGCGGCAGGGCGAAGGTTCTCCAGGAGTTCCTTCTTGTCGAACGCGAAGATCGGCATGGTCGCGGCATGCTCGTACACCGGCACCGATGACGAATCGACGATCAGGATCCCGCTGCGCTGCATCCCGAACTTCGCACCGAGGCCAAGGTTTCGTTGCGCGTCAGCCGCCGCATCTCCAACGACGAACTGGAATGTCGGGTACTTCTTCGTCAGCTTTGCCGCGGCCTGCACGCCGTCGGGGACGACGATCACAAGGCTCTTGCCCGACGACGAGATCTCGGTTGCGATTCCGGCGAGCTCGTTGAGGTGGTGAAGGCAAACGGGGCAGCTCGACGTGCGCATGAAGAGGAGGACCGCACCGTCGAGGCCGACGAGATCGGCGAGATCGGCGAGATCGGTGGTCGCGCCGTTGACGTTGACGAACGAGAGATTGGCAGGGGTGCGGATGAGTTGGGTGGATGTGGAAGTGGACATTCCTGAGGCATCTGGTTCCGCCACACCGTTCTTGGGTGGCAGAAGGTTGGATGCCCGACGGCGTCGAAAGGATTCGCGCTTCTTCCAGAAGTCTTCGGATAGTTCACGCCCTGACCGTGACACGAACATGTTGGGCGCCTGGGCGGTGACCCAAGCGCGCTGCGGCCTTGCGTCGGGCGGGGTCACGCGAGACAGCGAGCCGTTCCCTTCGTGACGCGCTCGGATCAGATCGGGATGTCGCTGCGGAGCGCGGCCATGTCGTCAGGCGATGGTTCTGCCCCGTGATGGGTCGCCTTGAAGAGCCAGCGATCGAGCACCAGGAAGCGTCCGACCCACACGAGCCCGAAGCCGGTGAGCTGGGCGAGGAACACCGCACCGCTTTCGATGATGACGGACTTGTCGGCGACCTCCTTCTCCACCAGCCAGGTCAGTGTCGTGGCGAACGTGACGCCGAGCATTGCGGCAATCCAGAACACGACCACCTGGGTTCGAAGGTTCTCCCGGTTCGTGTCGCGCCAAACCACGTACTTGTTGGCGAAGAAGTTCGGCAGCGTGAGGATGGCCGCGCTGACCAGCGACGCCTTCGTGTAGTCGCGGTCGAAGCTGAATCGGCCCAGCAGCTGGATGAAGACCTGGCCGAGCGGCACGAACACCACGGACACGCCAGCGTACCGGAGTTTCTTGCGCCCCGCATCGGTTTTCGCGTGTTCGACGAGAGCGGTCAGGGAGAACTTCACAACGACCACACGCTAGCCCGGGTGTCCGGGGGCCC
>JANPFX010000013.1:0-42040 GCA_031423635.1 Acidimicrobiia bacterium
CCGCCGCCGAAGCCGCCGCCCGGGAGACCGCCGCCGCCGCCGAGACCACCGAGACCACCGGTTCCACCGGCCGCGGTGGCCGCCGAGATCGCCGCGAGGTTCTGCGTCGGCAGCACCAGCACGGCGCCCTCGGCGATTCCCGTCTTGATCTCGGTCGTCGAGGTCCCGCGGAGTCCGACGGTCACCTGGGTCGGCGTCTGCGACTTGGTGGCGGGGTCGAACACGGTGACCGTGCGGCGTCCGCCGAGGCTGCGAACGGCGGCACTCGGCACGGTGACCACGTCGGCGGCTTCGTTGGTGACGACTTCGCTCTGCGCAGTCATGCCCGGCTTCACGCCCGAGGCAACGGCGACGGCGTCGAGTTTCAGGCGCACGGCGAACGACACCACATTCGCCGATGTGTTGGCGGTGAGGGCCACGGAGTCGACCGTCGCCGTCACGCTCACGTTGGGCAGTGCGTCAAACGTGACGGTGGCGTTCTGGCCGATCTGGAGCTTCGCCGCATTGGCTTCGCTGAACGCCGCCGTGACGTAGAGATTGTCGAGATCAGAGAGCGTGAACGCGGCCGACGATGTTGCCGCGTTGGTGTTGTTCGCTCCGCCTCCGGTTCCGCTGGATGCGGTGTCCCCGGCGACCGCCCCGACGGCCGTGACGGTTGCCGGGATCGGCGCGGTCAGGGTGGTCTTGGCCAGTGTCTCCTCCGCGGTCGTGACGTTGGCGTCAGCCTGGTCGACGGCCGCCTGTGCGGACAGGATGTCGGCCTGCTTGGCCGGCGCCAGCTTGAGCGTGTTGTTCAGCCTCGTGGTCTCGAGGCTCAGCCTCACCGTGCGGAGCTGTGATTCGGCATTCGCCAGCGACTGACCGTTCTTCAACGTTGCCGATGCCTTCGAGACATCGGCGGTGCTCAGACCGGCCTTCGCCGACTCGATCGACTGTCCGTCCTTGGTGGCGGCGGCGTCGCGGCTGATCTGGGCGTTCCGCACTTGGAGCTCGGCGGCGCGGATCGACTGTGCGTCCTTCTCCGCCGACAGCGCGGCGTTGTTCTGGGCCGTCGCCACGGCAAGTTCCGCGGCGGCGATCGACTGGGCATCGCGCTGAAGGTTCGTCGTCTGCTGCAGCTTGGCGTTCGAGAAGCTGAGCTCCGCTGCAGCGATGGCCTGCGCGTTCTTCTCCGCGTTCGCCGCGTTCTGGTCGAGCTGCGCTTGTGTCGCGGCGGCCGGCGGCAGGGCGTTCTTCCTCGCGTTCTCGAGCGACATCGCTGCGCCGTCGACACTCGCCTGGTAAGCGAGCGCGGACAGCTCTGCGTTCGACTTGACGTTCTGCAGATTCGACTTCGCGGTGTCGAGGGAGGTCTGCGCCGACTTGGCGTTGAACTCCGCCGTCTTTCGGACGTTGTCGAGCGAGGTCTGCGCCTGGTCCAGCTGTGCCTGGGCCGAGGTGGCGTTGAGCGAACCATTCGTCTCCGCGTTCACCGCAGTCCGCCCGGCGGCATCCTGGCTCAAGGCCACACTCTTTCCGTCAAGCGCCGCGGAAGCCCTCGCGTCCGACAGCGAGCGCTTCGCGTTCTCGACGCTCATCGCGGCCTGCTGGACACCCAGCACCAGCTGTTGACGCTCGGCCGACGTCAGCCCCGCCTGGAGCTGGGCGAGCTTGGCCCGTGCGACCGCCAGCGACGACCGCGCCTGGCGGAGCTGTGTCTGCGCAGTTGCGTCATCCACCCGGGCCAGCGGTTGGCCGGCGTCGACGCGATCGCCGACCCGGACGAGGACGTCCTTGATCGTGCCTGTCGTCGCGAAGCTGACGGCGCGGCTGTCACCGGCCTCGACCGACCCCGACGCAGTGACGGTTTCAGTGACGGTCCCGATCGCGGCGGTGACCGTCCGGACGGCCTGCGTACCGGAGGAGGTCCGCAGCGTCCGATACGCAAACACGCCTGCCGCACACAGCGCAGCGACGAGCACGACCGAAAGGACGCGGATTCGTCGGACTGACACGCCGCCAGTCCACCTGATGAAGTTGAGAGTCCGGTAAGGGGCCTGGGTCGGGCCTCGTGCAGTGGGTCGGGATTTGTGCAGAAATGCCTACTCAGCCGACCCAGTGATCGTGAGCCGACCCATTGAACGTCAGCCGACCCAGGAACGCGCAGGCTCCTGAACCCGGTGGCCAGGTCGCGGCTACAGGCGATTGACCAGATAGCCGAGGAGTTCGGCGACGGGGACTCGCTCCTGGGTCATCGAGTCACGATCGCGCACGGTCACTGCACCGTCGTTGAGGGTCTCGAAGTCGAACGTGACGCAGAACGGGGTGCCGATCTCGTCCTGGCGGCGATACCGCTTGCCGATGGCCTGGGTCTCGTCGTAGTCGCACATCATGTGGGGCTGGAGCATCTTGAGGACCCGCCGCGCCGGCTCCTGAAGCTCCGCCTTCTTCGAGAGCGGGAGCACCGCGACCTTGTACGGCGCCAAGCGGGGGTGCAGGCGCAGAACGGTTCGGATCTCGCCGTTCACCTCTTCCTCGTCGTACGCGCTCAGGAGGAACGCCATCATCGCCCGAGTGGCGCCCGCCGCGGGTTCGATGCAGTGCGGGGTATAGCGCTCGTTGGTCGTCTGGTCGAAGTAGTCGAGCTTGGTGCCCGAGTGGTTGCTGTGCTGGGTGAGGTCGAAATCGCCGCGATTGGCGATGCCCTCGAGCTCTCCCCAACCCCACGGGAACATGAACTCGACGTCGGACGTGCCCGAGCTGTAGTGGCTGAGCTCGTCAGCCTCGTGCGGACGGATCTTCAGCTGCTCCGCGGGGATTCCTAAGCGCAAATACCAGTTGTAACGCTCGCCGATCCAGTACGAGTACCACGTCTCCGCCTCGGCCGGAGGAACGAAGAACTCGAGCTCCATCTGCTCGAACTCCCTCGTGCGAAACACGAAGTTCCCCGGGGTGATCTCGTTGCGGAAGCTTTTGCCGACCTGGGCGATGCCGAACGGGGGCTTCTTGCGACTCGTCTGCAGCACGTTGGAGAAATTGACGAACATGCCCTGCGCCGTCTCGGGGCGAAGGTAGACCTCGGCACCCGCCCCCTCGATCGGACCGGCGTGGGTCTTGAACATCAGATTGAAGGCCCGGGCCTCGGTGAACGTACCCTTCTTGCCGCAGCTCGGGCAGGTGTCGGGGTCTTCGAGCTGGTCCTGACGGTGACGGGTCTTGCAATTCGTGCAGTCGACCAACGGATCGGTGAAGTTGGCAAGGTGGCCCGACGCCTCGAACACCTGGGGCGGGGCGAGGATCGCGACGTCGATGAGCAGCACGTCGTCGCGCTCTTGCACCATCGACCGGATCCACTCGTTCTTCACGTTCCGCAGCATCAACGCGCCGAGCGGTCCGTAGTCGTACGTGGACCGGAACCCTCCGTAGATCTCGGCCGACGGGAACACGAAACCCCGCCGCTTACAGAGATTGACGATCCGGTCGAAGAGGTCGGGGAACTCACTCATGGGGAGCCGACGTTAGTTCGCGTTGCCCGTCCCCCCGGGAGCTTTGCACCGTGCAAGCGCCCTCGAGCGGGATACTGGCCGGGTGGAAATCGTTCCGAAACTTCCCGGCGCGTCGCTGTCCGTCTACGACGCGGCCGGCGGCATGGCGTTCTTCCGGGCGCTCGTGGACGTGTTCTATCGGGAGGTCGAGGCCGACCCGGTGCTGCTGTCGTTGTATCCCGAGCCACATGATCTCGCCCCGGCCCGGGAACGGCTCTCACTCTTCCTCGCCCAGTACTGGGGCGGTCCGACGACCTACTCCGATGAACGCGGCCATCCTCGTCTGCGCATGCGCCACAACCCCTTCGCCATAGGCGAGGCGGAGCGGGACCACTGGCTGGCAGCCATGACCATCGCGTTGGACGAACTGTCCCCGCCGCGAGAACTGCGCGAACGCTTCGACGGCTACTTCACGATGAGCGCCGAGGCCATGCGTAACACCGACTGAGTTTCGTCACGGGAGTCCGGGGGTTTGCGTTGTCCCAGAGCCACCAACACCCGAACTTCGGTTCAGAACAGCTTGGACACGGCGTGGAGCACAACGCCGATGAGCCCGCCGACAACGGTGCCGTTCATGCGGACGAACTGCAGGTCACGGCCGATCTGCGTCTCGATGCGCTCCACGGTCTCCTCGGTGTCCCAGCCATTCACCGTGGTCTCGAGGAGCGTGGCAACCGCGGCGCCGGAAGATTCCGCCAGGCTCACGCCGGCGCGCACGACGCCGTCGTCGACCCGACGGGCGAGCGCGGCATCATCGGCCAACCGGGCCCCGGCGCGATGGATCGCCTGGTCGAGGCGCCGACGGAGATCGCTCTCGCGATCGGCAAGGTCGGTCTCGATGGCGAGGCGGACGTCGCGCCACGCCGCTCCGACCCAGGCGGCGACCTCGGGACGACCGAGAAGCTCCGTCTTCCACGCCTCGCCGCGTGCGATCAACGCCGAATCGGTCTGCATCTCGGCGAGCAGCTTCGTGATCCCGTTCTCGATCGACTCACGTACCGGATGGGCGCGATCGTGCCGAACATCGGCGAGCAGCCGCTCGACACCGTCGACGATGCGGGCGAACACCCGATTGTCGATCGTCTCGGGAACCCACCACGGCGATTCCCGCTCGAACTGGGTCCTCAGGGCCGGTAGCTGGGCGCTGAGCATGTCGGCCAAGCGGTCGATCGTGGCGTCGACCAGAGCCGCCTGCCGCCCGTCGGCCAGCGCGACGGTGAGCGTACGGCCGAGCACCGGAGCGGCCTCGACCTTGGCCAGCCGGGTACGGACCTGGGCGACGAGAAGCTCCTGCACGTCGTCGTCACGAAGCGCCTGGCCCCCCGCCCGCACGGCCCGCGCCGCGAGTTCGCCAACGCGGTCGGCCGACGATGGCTGGGTTGCCCATGACGCCAGCCGACCCGCGGGACGGAACGCGCGAACGCGCTCTTCGAGCACCGACGGAACAAGGAAGTTCGACCGGACGAACTCCCCCAATCCTCGCCCGATCTCGACCTTGCGCTTGGCGATGATCGCCGTGTGCGGGATAGGGAGGCGCAGCGGGTGGCGGAACAGTGCCGTGACGGCGAACCAGTCGGCGAGACCGCCGACCATCGCCGCCTCCGCGAAGGCGCGGACGTAGCCGACCCACCGGTGCCCGTCCTCGAGCGAACGCGCCACGACGAAGATGACGGCGGCGACGATGAGCATCGACAGCGCAACGGCCTTGGCGCGGCGCAGCGCGCGACGCTGGGCATCG
Organism: Acidimicrobiia bacterium; assembly: GCA_031423635.1. GTDB lineage: Bacteria > Actinomycetota > Acidimicrobiia > Acidimicrobiales > JANYDT01 > JANLQX01. Next base: position 5,263 of record JANPFX010000013.1, read on the forward strand.
ATCGACTGACCACCGGAGCTCGTCGGCGGGGGGGCGGAAGGGCTCGTCATGCCCGGTCGAGGAGGTGCCCCGCCTTGAGCCGTCGCTCGAGGGTGTGCTCGAGCGCGACCGTGCCCAATCGCTCGACCTCGTGCACCACGGCAGAGTCCGGCTCCCGCAGTGCAGCGCTCAATTGGCCGCCGAGCACACGTCGGAGCAAAGCGAGCGCCTCGGGCGATACACGCGCACCGAGCGAGCACGAACGGCAGGTGACGCCACCGGCGGCGGCATCGAAACCCACCAGCAGATCGGTTGCCCCACACCGCACACACGAGTCGAGCGACGGTTCGTAGCCTTCGTGGCTGAGCAGTTTCCAGTAGAACGCTCCGACGAGCAGCGGTGTGTTCTGGTCGTTCAGGGACCTGAGCGCACCGACGAGCATCTTGAACAACCGCTCGTCGTGCTGGCCCTCGACGGCGACGTGATCGACGGCCTCGAGCAGCGCCGTGGCCTTGGTCAGCCGGTCGAGATCCTCTCGGATGACCCGGAAGGGTTCGATCGTTTCGGCCTGGCTGACGATGTCGAGGTCTCCCCGCCCCGCGTACATGAGTAGGGAAACATGGGTGAGCGGCTCGAGTCGAGCACCGATGCGGCTCTTGGTCTTCCGCACACCCTTCGCAACCGCCCGAATCTTGCCCTTCACATCCGTAAGTGCACTTATAATTCGGTCAGCTTCGCCAAGTTTGTACGTGCGCAGAACAACGGCATTGCACCGGTAGAGGCTCATGACGCGACGCGCAGACTTGTCATGTCGGGGGCAGGGCGAGCAGTGAAGCACACCGGAGCAGCGCAGCGCAATGGACAGCGACCCATGACGCTTCAGACCGGTTCGATGCCGCCGAAGCGACGGGCCCGACCCTGGTACTCGCGGACCGCGTCGTAGAGATCCTCGCGGCGGAAGTCGGGCCAGAGCACCTCGGTGAACACGAGCTCGGAGTAGGCCAGCTGCCACAGGAGGAAGTTCGACGTGCGGAACTCACCGGAGGTGCGGACCATCAGCTCGGGATCGGGCATGTCCGGGGCGTAGAGGTACTTGTGGATGAGCTTCTCGTCGACGTCGCCGCTGCGCACACCGTCGTCGATCATCCGGGCGATCCCATCGACGAGCTCCGCCCGGCCCCCGTAGTTGAACGCGAACGACAACGTCATCCGCCGGTTGCGCGCCGTGAGCGCCTCGGCCTCCTCGATCTGGCGGATGAGACGCTTCGGCACCCGCCAGTTCCGACGACCGATGAAGCGGACCCGCACACCGAGCTCGTTCAGCTCATCGCGGCGGCGGGTGAGGATCGACTCGTTGAAGTTCATGAGGTAGCGGACCTCGTCGACCGGGCGGCGCCAGTTCTCGGTGGAGAACGCGTAGACGGTGAACCACTTCGTTCCGAGCGTCAGCGCCCCGTGCACGGCGTCGAAGAGCGCCTCCTCCCCCGCTCCGTGGCCGTCGGTCCGGGGAAGTCCGCGGCGGCTCGCCCACCTGCCGTTGCCGTCCATCACTGCCGCGATGTGCACGGGGATGCGCGTCGGATCGACCCCCGGCGGGAGATCTCGGCCGACCGGCGCAGTGGGTGCCGCCGTCGGGGTCTGGGGGCCACGGTTGCGCCTCACGCCTCTCACGGTACCCCTGACTCCCGTCGCCAGCAGGACAACCGCAGCTCCGGCCGACCCGACCCGGCGCTCCGCCCGGTTGTCACCCGGGTCGACCAGAATGGTCCGCCTCATGGCGCACTCCGTCCCCTCCGAAACCGACCCGGTGGCCGCATCGACTGTCGTGATCGCTCCGTGACGACGCCCTCGGAAGTGACCGATGCACTGCGCCGCGTCACCTCGCAGCTGCCCGGTGGCGGCGAAGTCCGGGTTGGACAGGCGGCAATGGCAGACGCCGTGGTGTCAGCGATCCGCAAGGAGCGACACCTCGTCGTCCAGGCCGGAACGGGTACCGGGAAGTCGCTCGGTTATCTGGTGCCGGCGTTGTTGTCCGGCAAGCGAATCGTGGTGTCTACCGCCACGATCGCCCTGCAGGACCAGCTCGCGGCGAAGGACCTGCCATTCCTCACCAGGACGTTGGGCGTGCCGTTCACCTTCGCCCTGCTGAAGGGTCGGAGCAACTACTTCTGCCTCCAGAAGGCTGCCGAGCTCCTTCAATCGAGCAACCAGGGCGAGCTCTCGCTGCCCGACGACGACTCCGGGCCGCGGCGCGCGAGCCGGGCCGACATCATCCACGAGGTGACGGAACTGGCGACCTGGTCGGCCACGACGCAAACAGGAGACCGCGCCGAGCTGACCAAGGAACCGAGCGTCGCCGCCTGGTCCGCGGTGAGCGTCAGCGCCGGGGAGTGCCCGGGCGCAGCGAAATGCCCGATCGGCGAGGCCTGCTTCGCCGAGAAGGCCCGCCAACGGGCATCAACGGCCGACGTGGTCGTGGTCAACACCCACCTGTATGCCCAACATGTGCGCACTGGCGGCTACGTGCTCCCCGATCACGACATCGTGATCTTCGACGAGGCGCACGAGGTGGAGGACATCGTCGCCGACGGTCTCGGCATCGAGATCTCGTCCGGACGCTTCTCGTTCCTTGCCGGCCGCGCCCGACAGGTCGTCGCCGACTTCGACGCTGCGGTGAACCTGGTCGACGTCGGCACCCGTCTCGACCGGGCACTCGAAGGGCACAGCGGCCAGCGGCTCGTCGTCGGCCCGGCCGCCGTTCCCGAGATTCGCGACGTCCTGGTCCTCGCCATGGATCGCGTCAACCGGGCCATGTCGACCCTCCGAGGAGTCCCGGACACCGAAACCGGCGGCGTCGCCGCCCGCAAACAGCGAGCGATCCAGGCGGCGACCGGACTGCTCGACGAGCTCACCCTGGCCTCTGAGCTCGGCGCGGTGCGCGAGGTACCCGCCATGGCGGCCGATTCTGACGAAGGCGGCGAGTCGACCGCGCGTCCGAGGTTCGACCTCGGGGAACGGGTGGCCTGGGTCGAGCCGGAAACGCCCACCCGGGGTCCGGTGCTGAGGATCGCTCCGATCGAGATCGGCCCGAGCCTGGCCGCGGCGGTGTTCGAAAATACCGTGTCGATCCTCACCAGTGCCACGGTGCCGGCGAATCTCACGGCCCGGCTCGGCCTGCCCACCGGCGACACCGACACACTCGATGTCGGCAGTCCGTTCGACTACGCGCACCAGGCGCTGCTCTATTGCGCCACGCACCTCCCCGATCCCCGCAACGACAAGTACGAAGCGGCGATGCATCGCGAACTCGCCCGGCTCCTCGAGGCCGCCGGCGGACGGACGCTTGCGCTGTTCACCAGCTGGCGTGCCATGCGCGCGGCTGCAGAAGCCATGACGGCCAGGCAGTTCCCCTTTCGGATCCTCACGCAGTCCGAACTTCCCAAACCCCTGTTGACGAAGGTGTTCGCCGAGGACGAGACGTCCTGCCTGTTCGCCACGATGGGCTACTGGCAGGGCATCGACGTGCCGGGACGCGCGCTGTCGATGGTCGTGATCGACAAGCTTCCCTTTGCCCGACCCGACGAACCGCTCCTGGTTGCTCGGCGGGAGAAGTTGGGCGACGCGGCCTTCCGTCTCCTCGACCTTCCCCGCGCCGCGATGCTCCTGGCCCAGGGGTGCGGTCGACTGATCCGTTCGTCGAGCGACCGGGGCGTGGTTGCGGTGCTCGATCCTCGGCTCAATTCGGCGAAGTCGTATCGCCACGAACTCCTCCATGCGCTGCCCCCGATGCGGCGCACCCGCCACATCGGCGACGTCGAGGCGTTCCTCGCCGAGATCACCGGCACCTGACCGCGCCGGCCCGGCTCGACCGGGCCGGCTGTCACAGGGCCGCGACGACACTTGCCGTCGTCACTTCCCCGGTGTCAGAAGCGCCGCGCTCCGCCGTCCCCGTGCGGTGCGCGCGCTCGTCCGGGAAGGAGCCGTCGATGGCTCACCACGTCACCACCACCGCCGCATCGACCCGCCTCGGTGCGTCCATCGCTGAACGATCGGCGACCGACCAATCGCCGGCGATCGAGTTTCCCCACGACGCCGCTGATGAGATCGTCCCCATGTTCCGCACCATGCGCCGCGGCATCGTTCTCCTCCTGCTCGACGCCGGCCGGCGGCCGATCGTCGGCCTGGCGGTGCACCGTGCACCCCGCAACGAGTTCGAACCGATCGTCGAGTTGCTGGCGGCTCTGGGTGACGGGAAACCCGATGCCGTCATCCTCGGTGTCCTGAGCCACGAAGCGTCCCTCCATGACGAACCCTTCGTCTTCGGTGACGACGCGCTCGACACCACCGAAAGACTTGCCGTCGATGCCGCCACCGTCCACGCCTGGGCGGAGTTCTCGTGTCGTCTCGAGGCCGAGGGCATCACGCTTCTCGACGTGATCGAGTGCACGCCGTGGAGCTGGGCATCGGTCCACGCCCCGTCGGCGCCCTACCTCACGACGGGAGGGGGGCTCGGTCGTCGACCCGAGCGCAGCGCACGGCCCCGGCGTCAGCGCGTGAGGCCGACGAGATGATCGGCAAGAGCCTCGGGCATCGAGAGGAAGGGTGAATGGCTCGCCGACATCGTGATCGTGTCCAGCGAACGCGCCGACGCCGCGGCCGACGCGATCAGCGCATCCTGCACCTCGATCGGGATCGTCCGATCCTCGGTGCAGCGGATGTAGGTCGCCGGCAACGTCGCGAGCGGATCGCCGCTGACCGCACTCGACATGTTGCCGAGCGGCTGCGGCGAGAGGTTCGCAATCGCAGACGCCGCGTCGTCGTCGGAGCAGTCACCGAAGAACACCGCCTTTGCCGCGGCAGGGTCCGACGCGTCGATCGTCGACACGCCGTCTGCGCCGGCGCGGATGAGCGGCCCGAGCAGCGAACGGGAGTGGTCGGCGGGCACCGAGAAGAAGGTCTCACCCGGGGCCGTCACGATCGCACACAGGTACACCAGACGCTGCACGCGGGCTGCCGTCACCGGATCGCTGGCGGCCTCGGAGATGACGAGGCCGCCGTAGGAGTGGCCCAGCAGCACCACCGGCCCGGGTGTCGCGGCAATCACCTCGCGGATCCGCTGCGCATCGTCGCCAAGGCCGCCGAGCGGGCCGGGATCGGCACCGTGCCCCGGAAGGTCCGGCGCGATTGCGGTCACCCCCTTCGCTTCGAGAGCGGCGACGGTCTTGGCGAAGCACCACCCGCCGTGCCACGCACCATGGACGAGGACAACGGTCGCAGCGGTAGTCGGGGACACGGCCCAAGTCTTGCCCGCCGGCCGGTGTCCCACCAACGCGCGGGGCCAGGTGTACTGAACACGGTTTCGCCAGCCGGCCGGCACCCTCCGGTATCGTGACCCGTGTGTTGGGGCGATCTTCTCGACGGTCTCGCCCCCGTCGACGGCGCAGGTTCGCCACGGCCGCTCTCCTCCCGGCCTTGCTGCTCACCGCACCGGCCGGTTCCACATCCGCGCAGACCGCCGATACCACGCCAGCCCAGACGACGACCACGACGTCGCTCGCGCCCGAAGCTCCGGCTCCGCTGACGCCAGCCGCTTACATCGGTGACGCGCTCGCCTTCATCGAGCGGTACGCCTACCGCGTGCCGAGCATCGACTGGCCGGCGATACGGGCCCGCGCGGAGGCAAAGGCGGCTGTCGCCCGAACGATCACCGACACGTACCCGGTGATCACCGAGGCGGTCAAGGCGCTGGGCGACCGGCACTCGTCGTTCACCAAACCGGTCGACGCCACCGTGCAGACGCAAGGGAACTTCAACGGCTTCGGGTTCCTCGCGTCGATGCCGAGTCGGGTGGTCGTGACCATTGCTCCGGGCGGGCCCGCAGCGCGTGGCGGACTGCGGGTGGGGGACCGGATCGACCGAGTCAACGGTGAAGCCCCGAAGACCATCGGCAACGCGCTGGCCATCCGCAACGCCGACGGCTCACCGACCGAGACCGCGGTGCTCAAGGTCGTTCGTCGCGGGGTGAAGCGGGCCCTCACGATCACCCTGCGCCGGGGCACCGTCACGCTGGTGAGCGTCCCCGTGTCCGAGCCTCCGCCGAGGGTGGTCATCCCGCCGGAGCTCGCGTACCTGGACGTGCCGGGCATCGTCGGCGACACCGCCGCACAGCGGGCGTTCGCAACGCAGGTCCAGACCATCATCCGCGAGCTCGACACCGGCAGCCGTTGCGGATGGATCATCGACCTTCGACGCAACCGCGGCGGCTACATCTATGCGCTCCTGGCCGGGCTCGGGCCGTTGCTCGGTGAAGGGCTCGTCGGCGGCTCCCGCGACGCCCGGGGCGAGGTCACGACCTGGACATACCGTTCCGGGGCACTTTTCGCCGGCACCGAATCGACCGTGAGTGTCGATGTGCCCTACGCGCTGCGCCGTCCCGGGGCACCGGTGGCCGTCCTCACCAGCGGGCTCACCGCGAGCGCAGGCGAGGCGTCGGTCATCGGCTTTCGTGCCCTCCCGAACGCCCGGAGCTTCGGCGAGCCGACGATCGGACTGACCACGTTCAACGTCCGCAAGACGTTGGCCGACGGCGCGTTCCTCGACATCACTGCGGCGGTCGACGTCGATCGCGGGGGCACGCCCTACGAAGGACCGATCGCCCCCGACGAGCGCGTCACCATCGACTGGGCGGCGATCAACAACGGCAACGATGCGGTCGTGCAGGCGGCGTCGAACTGGTTGCGCCGCCAGCCAGCGTGCATCGCCCCCGTCGTGCCGTGATCCGGCGCGGCGGCGCCGCGTGACCGCCGCAAACCCCGCCGTCAGGACGTCCTGACGCCACTACCTGCCGATCGACGTCACCAGCGGACCGGGTCGACCTCGACGCGGACCCGACCCGGTGGACGCTCGACGTCCGCCAGCACGTCGGCAAGAACCGACGGAGAGGCCGCCCGGACGAGGAACGGGCCCTCCGACGGTCCGAGTCGGCTGACGAGACCTTCGACCGTGGCGGAAGCGAGCGCGTCCGCCACCGCGGTCGCGCCGGGACCGCTCACCCGGGCGACGGCCGCCGGCGGCGCGTAGCCCAAGGACGCGAGTGACTCGACGAGCAGCGCCGAGAGGCCGGCGCCGTCGCCGAGCGAAAGGGCCCGGAGGACCGGGTGTTCCGGCTGACGGGTGACGAGGACCACGCGACCGTTCGACCCGACGAGGCGGGCGCAGCGGAGGACAAGCGCGACAACGGCGGCGGCGGCGCGCATTCGGGGTGCGAGCAGTTCACCGTCGATGTCGAGCGCGACCACCACATCGGCCCGGCCGGCCGTGTGCAGGACGGCTTCCGTCCCGACGAGCACCTCGGCCTCGGCGACCGAGGATTTCCCGGCGACGACCTCGACGACCGGCCGTTGCGCCAGGGCCTCCAGGTCGTCCCGGAGTCTGGACGTGCCCGGGCGAAGATGCCGGAGCCGACCGCCGCCGCAGGACCGGCACACCACGGGTGCCGCACGCTCGCAGCGACCGCACACCAACTCCAGTGCTTCGGTGCGCTGCTGCATCGCCGAACCGCAGTGCTCGCACTCGGCGAGCGCCCCGCAACTGCGGCAATCGAGCAGCTTGGCGCGTCCGCTGCGGTTGAGCAGGCAGACGACCCGGCCGCCTGATCGCAGGGTTGCCGTGAGCCCGGGAGCCACGATCGGCACGCGCCCGGGTTCTTCGGAGCTCCGATCGAGCAGGGAGATCACCGGCCAGCCGGTTCGTTCCCCACGGCGGTCGTCGGCGACGACGCGACCCTCGGCAAGACCCAGGGCGTGCGGGCTCGGCACGGCACTCACCAGGAGGCACGGGGCGCCGAGACGACGGGCCCGCTCGACCACGACCTCCCGGGCGTGCCAGGTGGGAGCCCGTTCGTCCTGGTAGGCCTCGTCATGTTCGTCGAGGACGACGGCTGCACCGAAGTCGACCATCGGGGCCCACGCGGCTGTCCTGGCCCCGACGACGACGATCCCCGGGACGGCCGCCCGGTCCCACTCGTCGGGCACGACGGCGACCGGCACGCCGAGGCGTCGGAAGCGGCGCGCGAGGTCGTGGGCCGGGGAGACCTGCGGCGCAAGGACCAGGATCCCGCGGTTCCCCGAGGCGCGTGCAGCCTCGATGAGCAGGGGAAACGGATCGGAGACCGGGGCGAGGCGAACACAGCTCGCCACTGGCACAGCCAGGGCTTCGCCGAGCGCCGCGGCGAATCCGGGACCGACGGCCGGCGGGGGCAGCACGGTGGGATCCAGCGGTCGTCCTGCTCCGACCACTCGCACGGCCCGCTTCGGTGAGGCGATCGCCAGGAACGTCGCCGGCCGACCCCACCATCGCCACGCCGCCCACCTCGCCAGCGAGAGCACCTCACGAGGAGGTCCGACCGACGAAACCCGCGTGACGGCGAGGAGGTGATCGATCGGCACCGCCGGTTCGACGTTCAGACCAACGACCCATGCTCCGACCCGCCGACCGTGGAGCGGGACACGCACCATCGTTCCGAGGCGGACGCCCTCCGCTCCGGCGAGCGCGCCGGGAAGGAGGTAGTCGAAGGTCTTGTCGATCGCGGGCTCGTCGATGAGCACGCGGATGACCCGATCAGCCACACTCATGACACTGCCAGCTCGTCGATGAGCACGCGGATGACCCGATCGCCCACGCCATTCACCCGGTCCGAGGGACCGGCGTGCGGCGCGCGGACCGACTGGGTGGGGAGGTCAGATCCCGGCCGCGGCCTTGAACGCCTCGAGCTTGGACGTCTGCTCCCACGTGAAACCGGGCTCGTTGCGCCCGAAGTGACCGTAGGCCGCGGTCCTCTTGAAGATCGGCTTGCGGAGGTCAAGGTCACGAATGATGGCAGCAGGACGGAGGTCGAACACGTCGTTCACCGCGGCGGCGATCTTCTCGGGGGCGATCGTGTGGGTGCCGAACGTCTCGACGAGCAGGGAGACGGGCCGGGCAACGCCGATCGCGTACGCGACCTGCACCTCGCAGCGCTCTGCTGCGCCCGACGCAACGACGTGCTTGGCAACCCAACGGGCGGCGTAAGCCGCGGACCGGTCCACCTTCGACGGGTCCTTGCCGGAGAAGGCGCCTCCACCGTGGCGCGCCGCACCGCCGTAGGTGTCGACGATGATCTTGCGACCGGTGAGGCCGGTGTCGCCGTGGGGGCCGCCGATGACGAAGTTGCCCGTGGGATTGGACAGGAACTTGTAGGCGTCGTCGGCGAACTGGACCGGGATCACCGGCTTGACGACACGCTCGAGCAGGTCGACGTGCAACTCGTTCTTGAGGTCAATGCCGGAGGCGTGCTGCGTGGAGATGAGTACGGTGCGGAGGGCAACGGGCCGTCCGTCCTCGTAGTCGAAGGTGACCTGGGTCTTGCCATCGGGACGCAGGTAGGCGACCGAGCCGTCCTTGCGGACCTTGGTGAGCTGCTCCGCCATGCGGTGCGCCAGCCAGATCGGCAGCGGCATGAGATCGGGGGTCTCGTTGCACGCGTAGCCGAACATCATTCCCTGGTCGCCCGCGCCCTGGCTGTCGAGTTCGGCGTCGATGTCGTGCTCGGTGCGCATCTCGAAGGCCTTGTCGACACCCATGGCGATGTCGGCGGACTGTTCGTCGATCGACACGATCACGCCGCAGGTGTTGCCGTCGAAGCCCTTGCGGGCGTCGTCGTAGCCGATCTCGTTGACGGTCGATCGGGCGAGCTTGGCGATGTCGACGTAGGCCGAGGTGGTGATCTCCCCCGCCACGACGATCAGTCCGGTGGTGAGGAGGGTCTCGCAGGCCACCCGGGCCATGGGATCTTCGCCGATGATGGCGTCGAGCACTGCGTCAGAGACCTGGTCGGCCATCTTGTCCGGGTGACCCTCGGTCACTGACTCCGATGTGAACGTCCAATTGGCCATGGGGAACCCCTTTTTGGTGAAGTCGCCGTGCCGCGTGCACGGTGGTGGTATCCGGAAGAGCGGCGGAAACGCTAGCCGCCGCCGGGTGGCCCGAACAGCGTTGCCGGCCAGAGTGATTCGTCCGGCCCAGGGACGTCGGTCACACGCAGCGGCGTCACGACGGGGAAGCGGCAAGGCAATCGCGAGCGGCGTCGAGGACGGCGTCGGCGATCGTCGCCTTCGAGGCCAGGGCGACCTTCGTCACCGGACCGTCGGCGGCGAAGATCGTGACGGCGTTGGTGTCGTGTTCGAAGCCGACGCCCGGTGCGCTCACGTCGTTGGCCACGATCAGGTCGAGGTTCTTGCGGACGAGCTTGCCGCGGGCGTTGGCCTCGACGTCGTCTGTTTCGGCGGCGAAACCCACGATGACCTGGCCGGGACGCTTGGCCGCACCAAGGGCGGCGAGGATGTCGACGGTCGGCTCCAGGACGACCTCGGGCACGGAACCGCCCTTCTTGATCTTCGACGGCGCCACCGATGACGGGCGGAAGTCGGCCACGGCAGCGGTCATCACGACGATGTCGGCGTCGGCTGCCGCCGAAACCATCGCATCGTGCATCTCGGCTGCCGTGTTCACCCGTTCGACCCGCGAGGACCCGGGGGCGTCGAGGCCGACGGTCGACACGATCGAGACCGACGCTCCTCGGGCGGCAGCCGCATGGGCAATTGCGTAGCCCTGCTTGCCCGACGAACGGTTTCCGATGAACCGGACCGGATCGATCGGTTCCCGGGTGCCGCCGGCCGAGACGAGCACACGAACACCGACAAGGTCCCCCGACGGCGTGACGGCGGTGAGGATGCGGGCGGCTTCGTCGACGATCTCCCAGGGCTCGCGGAGACGGCCCCGGCCGACATCACCTGAAGCCAGGGCCCCATCGGCAGGGTCGAGCACATAGGCGCCGCGTCGGCGCAGCGTGGCGAGGTTCTCGACGACGGCCGGGTGCTCCCACATTTCGGTGTGCATCGCTGGGCAGACGAGCACCGGCGCCGCCGTGGCGAGGAGGGTCGCCGTGAGCAGGTCGTCACTGATCCCCGCCGCGTAGCGACCGATGGTGCGGGCAGTGGCCGGCGCGACGATCACGAGATCGGCGGAGCGGCCGATCGTCGTGTGCGGGCTCGGATGGACGTCGTCCCACAGCGACGTGTGCGCCGCCTCACTGGCGACAGCGCTGAAGGTGACCGCGCCGACGAAACGGAGCGCGTCGTCGGTGAGGACCGGAATGACGTGTGCCCCGGCATCGAAGAGCCGCCGACAGACCTCGACCGCTTTGTAGGCCGCAATGCCCCCGCTCACGCCGAGAACGACCCGCCGGCCACGGAGGACGGAGAGCAGCGGGACGGGTTCGGCCATCAGCCGACCTTGACCGGCGGACCGATCAACGCGCTGGCGTCAGGCCGCGCCGTCGGCTGGCGCAACGGGAGCGACGCCGGGCGCGCCGTGCATGGTCACTTTGTCGGCAGCGATCTCCTCGAGCGCGATCGACAGCGGCTTGCGGCTGGTCGAGGCGACCTGCGGCGGCACGATGTTGCCGAGGCCTTCGCCGAGGTGTGAGAAGTAGTTGTTGATCTGGCGGGCGCGGCGAGAAGACACGGTGACGAGCGTGAACTTCGAACCGGCACGCTCGAGGAGTGCCTCGATGGGCGGATCGATCAGGCTGGAGCGGCGCTGTGCCATGGGGTCCTCTGTGGTCTTGGCGGCCGATCGGCCACACGTTGGTGCGTTGGCGACAGAACCCGGGAGGGCCGAACGCCAGGACAGACTTTCCGTTCAGCCCGCAGAACGGGCCAGACGGTGCGCAGCAACGATACCAGCGACCTCGTGCACCGCTCGGCCGAGCTCGTCGTTCACCACGACATGGTCGGCAATGCGATGACCGACCGCTTCCTCCGCGTCGGCCTTGGCGAGTCGCCGAGCGATGACCGATTCGTCGTCGCCGCGAGCCCGGAGCCGGGCCCGCTGGTCCTCGCGGCTCGGTGGCTCGACGAAGATCAGGACGGCATCGGGGAATCGCTGCCTGACCTGCTGAGCGCCCTGCACGTCGATTTCGAGCACCACGTCGGAGCCCGCCGGCGGTGTCGGGATCGGCGTCCCGTAGAGGTTGCCGAACACCTCGGCATGTTCGAGGAATCCATCGGACTCGATGTGGGCGAGGAAGGTCGCGCGGTCCACGAATCCGTACGCGTAGGGGGACTCGCCTCCCCGGCGGGCACGGGTGGTCCAACTCCGGGAGAGCCAGAGCGAGGGATCAGCTTCGACCAGTGCGTCGACGATCGTTCCCTTGCCCGTTCCCGAGGGGCCCGAGAGGACGAAGATCAGCGGTGCGGACGGGCCGTCACTCACTGCCGAGCAGCTCGAGCAACTTCGCCTTCTGCTGCTCGCCCAGCCCCTGCAGTCGCCGCGTTTCGGCGATGCCGACCGTTTCGAGCACCTTGCGCGCCTTCACCTTGCCGAGGCCGGGCAGCGATTCGAGGATCACCAGCACCTTGGTCTTGGCGACGGTGTCGTCGGTCTTGGCCAAGGTGAGCACTTCGGCGAGCGTGATCGACCGCATCTTCAGACGTTCTTTGAGCTCCGCTCGCACCTTGCGGGCCTGTGCAGCCTTGGCCAGCGCAGCGTTACGGGCTTCCTCGGAAAGGATCGGGGGAAGTGCCATGCGCACCACGGTAGTCCGCCTACTTCGCCTACTTGATGCGGTTGGGCCTGGTGTTACGTTTGCCACTTGGTCGAGATCCGGGCCGATCAGGACCGAGCCGGTTGATGCGGCCAGTCCGATTCGCGGGTGGACGCAACGAGAAACACCGCCAGGACATTGGCTCCGGGGAATCTGCCCGCCATACTGACGACATGGTTCATGACCTCGACGCCGCGTGGTGGATGGCCGAGGCCGTGGTGTGTCACTACGAGGCCGGCCGCGTCCATGCCTGACGCCACCGGCGACGTCACGGCGGCTTCGTCGAGCCCCTGGCGGTCGTGGCCCCGGGGCAACGCCGTGGTCGGAGTTTCCGTCACCAACGTCTGGGCCTCGCCGGACGCACCCCGCGAAATGGATTCGCCCCTCACCGGCGACTCGGTGGAGCCGAGCCGATGGATGGCACGGCTCGACCCTACGGCGCGCCTCGATCTTCTCGACCGGTTGAGCACGCAGGCCCTCCTGGGAGAACCCGTGCGTGTCATCCGTGACCGAAACGGCTGGAGCGAGGTGCGCCTGCCCTGGCAGCCGACCTCACTCGACGAGACGGGGTACCCGGGATGGATCCGTTCCTCCCACCTGGTCGAGGACCGGCTCAGCGGGCGCGATCTCTCGGTCCAGCGAGGGCGTCTCCGGGTCGCCGATGCCGCGGTCCTGAGCATCGGATCGGTCCACGGCTGGGAGGCGCAGCCCGATCCGGTCCCCATGGATTTCGACGCGCTGACCGAGCAATTCCTCGGTGTCCCGTATCTGTGGGGCGGTCTCAGCGGGTGGGGTGTCGACTGCTCGGGCCTGGTCCATCTGTGCGCTCGGGCGATCGGCCAGCTCGTGCCCCGGGACTCGGCCGACCTCCACGCCGCGGTGAAGGCGGGATCGGTGCGTCTTCCGTTGCTGTTCTTCCGTCATGCGGACGGCCACCTCAACGCCGGCCGCATCCGTCATGTGGCGATCGATCTCGGCAAGGGCACGATGCTGCATGCTCCCCGAACCGGGCACGTCGTCGAAGTGCTCGCCACGTCGACACCGCCCTACGACGACGACCGCGTCCGCTGAGCGGGCAGTGACCGGTTTTCCGGGCGGCGCCGGTCAGGCCAGTGCGTCGGTCACTTCGCTGGCGATCTGCGCCGCGGCGAGGGCGCGGTCGGCCGCCTGGGTGACGGCACGTCCGATCACGAGGAGCGTGGCACCGCCCAGGGCGGCCTCGGTCGGTGTTGCGGCGCGGGCCTGATCGTGCATGTCGACAAGACCCGGCCGGATTCCCGGCACCACCCGTGCCATCCGGGGCGCGAGCAGTCCGACCTCCTTCAGGTCTGACGCGGCACACACCACGCCTTTGCAGCCTGCCTCCATAGCCAGGCGGAGCCGGTTTCCGAGGATGTGCGATGGGGCCGTGTCGTCGCTCGTGAGGATCGTGACGGCGAGCGGGACAGGCTCGTCGAGCCCGGCGAGCGCGGCGCCTTCGAGCATTCCTTCGGTGCCGGCACGGAGCATGTCGACGCCGCCATGGGCGTACATCGTGAGATAGGTCGCTCCCAGGGATCCGACCACGCGGGCGGCTTTGCCGACGGTGTTGGGGATGTCGACGAGCTTGAGATCGAGGAACACGTCGAAGCCCTCGTCGACGAGACGGTTCACGATGTCGGGTCCCGTGGCGGTGAAAAGCTCCAGGCCGACCTTGGCGACGCCGAACCAGGGCTTGAGCGATCGGGCGATCTGCATGGCGGCGACGGAGTCGTCGACGTCGAGGGCGAGTGCCAGCCTCGAACGAACGGCGTCGGACGCGCCAGCCTCGCGAATGTGCTCCAGTGTCATATCGGTTTCCCCTCGAAGGCTCTGCGTTCCATCGTCGTGAACGAATCCATGCTTATCGGGGTCGCGAAGCTTCCGGTGGATGGTCGGACCAGCTGCTCGGGCCGCACCGAGGCGTCGGAACTGTGCAGAACGTCTGGTGTTCCGTCGGCCATTCGGGCAGAGTGCAGCGATGAGCTTCCGAGTCGTGCAATGGACCACCGGCAATGTCGGCCGCGCCGCCTTGCGGGGCGTCGACGAGCGTGACGAGCTGGAACTCGTCGGGCTCTTCGTGACCAACCCCTCGAAGGCGGGCCAGTCCGCGGGCGAACTCGGCGCCGACAGGTCGACCCGGGTGCGGGCCACAGCCGACGTCGACGACATCATTGCCCTCGAAGCCGATGTCGTCATCCACACCCCGCTGCCATCGTTGGTCTACGGCGACGATCCGGGCCGCGACGTGAACGATTTCTGCCGTCTCCTCGCCTCGGGCAAGAACGTCATCACGACGGTCGGCTACATGTACCCGGCCGTGCACGGGCCCGAGCTGGTCGCACGGCTGGAGGCGGCCTGCTCGGCAGGGAACTCCACCTTTCACGGGACCGGGGCGAATCCCGGCTGGTTCGGCGACGTGTTACCGCTCACCATGGCGGGCCTGTCAACACGCGTCGACTGCATCACGGTGCAGGAGATCAGCAACTTCCAGCACTACCCGTCGCCCGAGATCATGTTCGACATGATGAACTTCGGCCGCACCCCTGAAGCGTTCGCCGCGGGCGCGGCCCGGCATCGGCACTGGCTCGACGGGCTCTTCACCGAGGCGGTCACGATGGTCGCGGTCGGACTCGGTGCGGGTGATCGGATCGATCGGGTGACGTCGGACATGGAGACCTGGATCGCCGAGGTGGACCTGGACACGGCCGCCGGCACGGTTTCGGCGGGAACGGTGGCGGGGCAGCGGTGGCGCTGGGCGGCGATCGTCGACGGCACCGCGCTGGTCGAGCAGGAGACGGTGTGGCGCATGCACGCCGACGCGGCACCAGCGTGGCCGGTCGGCGACTGGTCGATCCGTATCGACGGCAACCCCCGGATGCACGTCTCGCTCCCCCACAGCTGGAACCGCGACGTGCTCGGCTCGACCGCCGCGCACGCGCTCAACGCCATCCCGGCCGTCGTCGCCGCCGCCCCGGGGATCGCCACGTTCCTCGACCTGCCGATGATCGTCGGCCGCGCCCGCCGCTCGACTTCAGGCTTCCGAGACCACCGTCGGTAGACCCCTAAGGTGATCCGCTCGCTCCCTTTCGACGACAAGCCGCGATACGACGACGCTCGATGGGAACCATCGCGATGCTCCAGTCTTGGAGATCAGTCCGGCGTTGGTTGAATGGTTCCTCAACCCTTGGGCCGAGCGGGGTCGTCGGGTGAGCGAAGTTGGAACACGTCGGCGAACGGACGCGGCGTCGGCACGGCGACGATGTACACGACGGTTTCCTCACCCTCGCCTTCGATGTGAAGCGCACCCGCAGGGATCACCAGCTTGTCGCCCGGCTCGATGGTGAGTCGTTCGCCCGTCTCCCCGTCGAGGATCCAGGTCGTGCCTTCCATGACGTACCCGTGCACGTCGCAGTCGTGCCAGTGGACCGCCGGCGGAGGTGACGGCTTGGAGATGAACGTCGTCGGCCAGAAGCCGTCTCGGGCGATGTCGGCCATCGCCCCCGGAAGCCCTTCAAAGTGGTTCTTGAGGACGGAGACTCGCATCGCCCGAGTCTTGCGCGTTCCCTCGGGATTCGCAGTTCCGTCGCCGGCGCCGGCCGCGGACCTTCGTGCGGCGAAGAACGACATTGTGGGGACCGTGACCGTCTCAGCGACCGGTTACGTCGAGCGCAAAGTCGATCCCGGCACAGACCGCAGCGACTTGCGCGGCATTGCACGCTGATGGCGTGGCCCTACTGCTGTCCGGATACACCTCGGTAGTCGTCGTGAAGCGGGCATTCGTCATTCCCGCGCACAACCCGAGTTTGGCGTAGTCGTACACGATGATGCCCGGCCGCACTTCGGGAGAACCGATGATCTCGCCGTTCGCATCGGGCGACGCAATGTGGGTCACTCGGGCGACCGAGCGGAGCATCGCTTCCTGAAAGTCGAGTTCCGGATTCCGTTCATCGGCGCAGAGATAGAACCCGTCGGGAACCTCGCCCGGCTCGTACTCGATGCCATCTCGAGCGGCGAGGGCCGGACGGAACTCGGTCTCATCGCTGTCGGTTGTCTCGTGAAGGTCAACATGGACCAGTACCGAGTTCGCGAACGGGGCCACGAACCGCATGAGGGCAGCGGCCTCCTGCACCGCGGTGCCATCGGTGAACGAACGATTCGGATCAAGCGCGTCCGGATTCCATCGGTGGATTCGTTCATACGCCCACGGACTGACGCATGGCGTCACCACCACGTTGATGTGCGCAGAGTACGAAACGAGGTGATCACGGGCGAACTGCAGCGCGCCGAGCACCCCGCTCGTCTCGTAGCCATGGACGCCACCGGAAATGAGCACGGTCGGCCGGGTGGCATCCCAGCGACGACTCTTCAAGGCAAAGAGCTCGTACCGATCGGTGTCGTAGCGAAGTTCACCGTAGGAGACCACGTCGACGGACGCGCGGACGGCGTCGACGAGCGGCAGCACTTCTGTCGCGTACTTCCGCTTCACCACTCGCCCGGCCCGCCATCTGGCGACCTCTCTCCGGCCCCACGGCACCCCGGTTGTCTGACTCCCCACCACGTCACCACTCACACCTCCAGCGTAGCGATGCCTTTCCAGCGTTCCAAGGAGGAACACTGCGCGGGTCGGGTGCTTCGCCGCTACGTGCCGTGCGCGACGCCGATGAGGTCAGTGACTCGGCTCACACGGTGTGAGACGCACCAGTCCAGAAGTTCGCGTAGCACTCGCGCCGGCGCCGCCGGGTCGTAGAACGTGGCAGTGCCGACCTCAACGGCGTTCGCTCCGGCCAACAGCAACTCCACCGCATGCTCACCCGACGCCACTCCACCGACTCCGACGATCGGCACGTCGGGAAAGGCGGCCCGCACGTCGTAGATCGCCCGCACGGCGACCGGACGAATTGCCGGACCGGACAGGCCTCCTCCTCCGTTGCCCAGCACCGGACGCCGGGTCTCGGTGTCGAGGACCATGCCCATCACCGTGTTGATGAGCACAAGCGCATCGGCCCCGGCATCGATCGCCGCACCGGCGATCTCGACGATCGACGTGACGTTCGGGCTCAACTTGATCCAGATGGGCGTCAACGGAAGCGCTCTGCGAATCGCGCTCACCACCGCGGTCGTGCCCTCGCAGGAGTGACCGAACATGTGGCGGCGGTCTTCGAGGTTCGGGCAACTCACGTTCACTTCGACCGCGGTGAGCTCCGATACCTCGCGCAGAGCCGACGCGGCAGCTGCGTAGTCCTCGACGCGGAAACCCCAGATCGACGCCACCACGCGAGCGCCGGTCGCCGCGAGACGCGGATAGTCCTCAGCGACCCAGGATGCGACGCCCGGGTTCTGCAGACCGACGGCGTTGATCATCCCGGCGTCGGTGCCGTGCACCCGGGGCGCGGGATTGCCGGCCCACGCCTCGGGCGACAGCGACTTGACGACCACGGCCCCCAGCGACGACAGGTCGACCCAACCGGAGAGCTCGGTGGAAAAACCGGCCGTGCCGGCGGCAGTGAGGATCGGGTTCGGCAGTGCCACCGACCCGACCGTCGTCGCAAGATCGACGCCGGCAGGCGAGACACCATCGCGCCGCCAACGAACTCGCATGCCTAGGCCAACCACTCTTGCAACGAGCGCACAGTGCTCACCGGTGCGCCCACGTCCGCGCCCTTCACCTAGGCCAACCATTCCTGGAGCGAGCGCAAAGTGCTCACCGGTGCGCCCACGTCCGCGCCCTTCACCTAGGCCAACCATTCCTGGAGCGAGCGCACAGAAAACGGCGTGTTCTTCCACTCGGCGATGCCGCTCGCTGCCGCAACGGCAGCAGCCAGCGTCGTGTGCATCGGCACCTTGTTCACCGTGCACGCACGGCGGATGTCGGCACCATCGGAGTAGTCACTCGTGCCGCGCGGCGTGTTGATGACGAGGTTGAGTTCGCCGTTGCGGAGGAGATCGAGGGCAGTCGGCCCATCGCCCGGATCGCTGATCTTGCGGACCACGAGATCCACCGGGATCCCCCGCTCGGCAAGATGCACCGCCGTGCCGGACGTTGCCACGAGACGCAGCCCGGCATTGGCGAACGCGCGGGCGACACCAACCGTTGCGGCCTTGTCGCGGTCGTTCACCGACAGGTACACCGTGCCCTCGGACGGAAGTCGGTTCGAAGACGCGAGCTGGCTCTTGGCGTAGGCAACACCGAACGTGCGGTCGATGCCCATCACCTCTCCGGTCGAGCGCATCTCCGGACCGAGCACCGGATCGACTTCGGGGAAGCGGCTGAACGGAAGCACCGCCTCTTTCACGCTCACGTGCCCAGCGGTCTTCGGGGCCCGGAGGAGACCTTCGACCCGGAGCTCGGCGAGCGTTGCCCCGACCATCACGCGGCTCGCCACCATCGCCAGGGGGACACCGGTCGCCTTGGCTACGAACGGAACAGTGCGGGAGGCACGCGGGTTCGCTTCGAGCACGTAGACCACGCCCTCACGCACGGCGAACTGCACGTTGATGAGCCCGCGCACGTCGAGGGCGTCGGCGATCGAGCGGGTGTGGCGTTCCAGCTCCGAGATCGTAAGTGGACTCAGCGACTGGGGTGGGATGGCGCACGCACTGTCGCCGGAGTGGACGCCGGCCTGTTCCACATGTTCCATGATCCCGCCGATGACGAAGTCACCCGTGGCGTCACGGATCGCATCGACATCGACCTCTACGGCGTCATCGAGGAAGCGGTCGACCAGCACGGGACGCTCCGCTGACAGCCCACCTTCCTTCCCGAGCGAGCCGTCCGTCGCCATGTCGGCCATGGCGGTCCGTAAGGCCGAGGCGTCGTTGACGATCTGCATGGCGCGTCCGCCGAGCACGTAGGACGGACGCACGAGCACGGGGTAGCCAACCCGATCGGCGACCGCGAGCGCTCCTTCGATGTCGACTGCGGTGCCGCCGGGGGGCTGCTCGATGCCGAGACTGTGGCACAGCTTGTTCCAGCGCTCACGGTCCTCGGCGGCGTCGATCGAGGCCGGCGACGTTCCGGCCACGAGGTGGGCGGGGAGCATGCCGGCGAGCTTGAGGGGGGTCTGCCCACCAAGGCTCACGATGAGATGATCGGGCTGCTCACGCTCGATCACGTTCATCACGTCTTCGTAGGTGAGGGGTTCGAAGTAGAGCCGGTCGCTGGTGTCGTAGTCGGTCGAGACCGTCTCCGGGTTGCAGTTGATCATGATGGTCTCGAACCCGGCATCACGAAGCGCATAGGACGCGTGCACGCAGCAGTAGTCGAACTCGATGCCCTGACCGATGCGGTTCGGACCGGAGCCGAGGATGGCGACCTTCGGCCGATCCGACACGCGGACCTCGTCGTCGTCCTCGTAAGTGGAGTAGTGATACGGCGTCTTCGCGTCGAACTCGGCGGCGCAGGTGTCGACGGTCTTGAACGTCGCGGCGACACCGGCCGCCAGCCGCGTCGCTCGGACCTGCGCCTCCGGGACCTTCCACAGGTACCCCAGCTGGGCGTCGGAGAAACCGAGCTGTTTGGCCCGCTTCCACTGCCGTTTGGTCAGCGCGTCGGGCGAACCCAGGGCGTCGAGGGCATGACGCTCCTCCACGATCATCAGGAACTGGTCGAGGAACCACGGGTCGATCTTGTTCACGGCGTGGAGCTCGTCGACGGTCACTCCCCGCCGTAGGGCCTCCCCGACAAGGAACAGCCGCTCCGGCGTGGCAATGGCCGTCTTCGCCACGAGTTCGTCAGTCGGTATGTGCGCGTAGTTTTCTTCGGCAGGATCGCAGTTGAGTCCGTAGCGCCCCTGTTCGAGTGAGCGGAAGCCTTTTTGGATCGACTCGGTGAACGTGCGTCCGATGGCCATGGCTTCACCGACGGACTGCATGCGTGTGCCGAGCTCCCCTGACGAGCCGGGCAGCTTCTCGAACGCCCACCGCGGGATCTTGGTGACCACGTAGTCGATGACGGGCTCGAAGCTGGCGTAGGTGGTCTTGGTGATGTCGTTGGGAATCTCGTCGAGGGTATAGCCGACGGCGAGCTTCGCCGCGATCTTGGCGATCGGGTACCCCGTGGCCTTTGAAGCCAACGCCGAGCTTCTCGACACGCGCGGGTTCATCTCGATGATGACGACGTCGCCGTTCTCCGGATTGACCGCGAACTGCACGTTCGAGCCACCAGTGTCGACACCGATGCGCCGGATGCAGGCGAAGGAGAGGTCGCGGAGGTTCTGGTACTCGACGTCAGTCAGGGTGAGGATCGGGGCCACGGTGATGGAGTCGCCGGTGTGCACGCCCATCGGATCGACGTTCTCGATACCGCAGATGATCACGCAGTTGTCGGCCTTGTCGCGCACGACTTCGAGCTCGTATTCCTTCCATCCGGCGATGGACCGCTCCACGAGGATCTCGGAGATCGGTGAAGCCGCGAGCCCGGCGATGGCGATGGCCCGGAAGTCGTCGTCGTTGTGGGCGATTCCGGTGCCGGCACCACCGAGGATGTAGCTCGGTCGCACGATGATCGGCCAGCCGATTTCGGCGGCGACGGTCATGGCCTGTTCGATCGTGTGGGCGAAGCTCGATTGCGGCACGGCGATGCCGATGCCCTGCATTGCCTCCTTGAACCGCTCGCGGTTCTCGGCCGTCTCGATGGCAAGCGCGTTTGCGCCGATCATCTCGACACCGTATTTCGCGAGCACGCCGCGCCTGTCGAGCTCCATCGCCAAGTTGAGCGCCGTCTGGCCTCCGAGTGTCGGCAGCAGCGCGTCGGGCCGTTCCTTGGCGATGATCGACTCGATCACATCGGGATCGAGCGGCTCGATGTAGGTCGCATGCGCGAAATCCGGGTCGGTCATGATCGTGGCCGGATTCGAGTTCGCCAGAATGACCCGGTAGCCCTCTTCCTTCAGCACACGACACGCCTGCGTACCGGAGTAGTCGAATTCACACGCCTGCCCGATGACGATCGGACCGGAACCGATCACCAGGATCGAATGGATGTCGGTGCGCTTGGGCATCAGGCGAAGGCTTTCGTTGCGGATCCGGAGGGCTTGCCGTGCACGCGGGTGAGCAGTGCGTCGAAGTCGGCGAAGAGCGTTTCGCTCTCGTGCGGTCCGGGACCGGCCTCGGGGTGGTGCTGCACGCTGAACATCGGCAGATCGGTGTAGGCGAGCCCTTCGAGGGTTCCGTCGTTGAGGTTCACGTGGGTCATTTCGGCGGCCAGGTCGAGGGTCGTGTGATCGACACAGAAGTTGTGGTTCTGGCTGGTGATCATGACGCGGCCCGTGCGCAGGTCCTTCACCGGGTGGTTGCCACCGTGATGACCGAACGGCAACTTGAAGGTCGAGGCGCCCGCCGCTGATGCGAGTAACTGCTGGCCAAGACAGATCCCGAAGATCGGCGTCTCCGCTTTGATAAGTGCGCGTATCTGATCGACCTGGACTGCACATACTGCCGGATCACCCGGACCGTTGGAGAGGAACACGCCGTCGGGCCCGAGCGCGAGCACGTCGTCGGCGCTCATCGACGCGGGTACGACGGTGACGGTGGCGATCCGGCTGAGGTGGCGCAGGATCGTCCGCTTGATGCCGAAGTCATATGCGACGACGCGCCACCGGCCGTCGCCGACGATGTAGGGCTCAGCGGTGGAGACCTCGCGGAGGAAGTCGATGCCATCGGTGCCCGGCTCGGCCTTGGCCGCCCGAAGGAGCGTCCCGTGATCGGCCGAGCCGAACGCGCCGGGCTGGGCGCCCGCGTCGCGAAGGTGCCGGGTGAGGCGACGGGTGTCGATGCCGGCGATCCCGGCCACCCTGCGGGTGCGGAGGAACGCGCCGAGGTCTTCGGTGGAGTGGTGGTTCGATGACCGTCGGGCGAGTTCGCGGACGATCACCCCACGGCAGAACGGGCGACGCGATTCGTCGTCGGTCGGGTTCGTGCCGTAGTTGCCGATGTGCGTCGAGGTGAAGGTGATGATCTGCCCGGCGTAGGACGGGTCGGTGATGACCTCCTGATACCCGGACAGGACGGTGTTGAACACGACTTCTCCGGTGACCACGCCGCTGTCGGGAAGGTGGCCGATCGCCTCGCCTTCGAACGTGGTCCCGTCGGCGAGCACAAGGTGCGCTTCGGTGATGCTCATCGTCCGACCCCGGCATTCGTCTCGGCACCGATGGCGGGCTGCATCAGAAGGGTTCGCACCCTCCCAGTCTCGCCGCGACCGTCCCCTGCCGGGAACGAAAAAGCGCCGACCCCGGGGGGCGGCGCTGAACAGACGTGCGACATGTGGGATCTCCTGACCGTATGCGCCTCACGGGACGCATTTCACGGACGGGTCCCTACCGTAGTGCGCCCCACGACCGCCGGCGAGCGCTTCGCCGGCCCGACCGCGGCGTAGCCTCGACGGTGTGCAGGTGACTCCGCATCGGCAACGTGGAGGCCGCCGCTTCGTCCGGCTGGTGGCGTCTCTCGGCACCGCACTGCTCTCGTTGATGGTCTCCAGCGCCTCGCCGGCTTTGGCACACGCCCAACTCGAAGGCACCACTCCAGAGGCCGGCGCTCTGCTCGACGCAGCACCTCGCGAGGTGGTGTTGCGCTTCGCCGAAGGCGTACGTCCCGTCCCGGGCGGCCTCCGAGTGCTCGCCGAGGATGGCGCCCGCATGGACGTGGCGAGGCCCCGTAGCTCCGCAGGCACCGTCACGTTGGCGCTGCCGCCCCTCGTCGACGGCGCCTACGTCGTCTCGTGGCGGGTCGTCTCGGCGGACGGCCATCCCGTGCGTGGGGCGTTCACGTTCCGCGTGGGCGGCGTGGGCGACCAAGGCGCCGCCGGCCGGCTTGCTGAGCGTCTCCTCGTCTCGGGAACCTCCAAGCCCGAGGTCAGCGCGACTGCGGCCGTGCTGCGAGCGCTCACCTTCGCGGCCATGGCGCTCTTGATCTCTGCGTCCGTCCACGCGGTCTTCAGCCGGGTCGGGAGCACGCTTGCGGGCCGAGCCCGGTCAACGGTTCGAGGGGCGACCATCGTCGCCGGCGTCAGCGGGCTCGGCCTTCTTCTGACGTACGGACCGCTGGTCACCGGCCGATCACTCGGCTCTGTCGGGGACGGGACGCTGATCGACGACTCCCTCGCCGACCATGTGGGTCAGGCCATCGCGGCGAGGACCGTTCTGTTGGTGCTTCTCGGTATGGTCGTCCTCGGACTAGCAAGCCGAGACGAGTCCGCACCGGTCACGGAACCCCGGCGCCGGTCACCCGCAGGAGTCGCCGCGCTCGTGCTCGGCATCGGTGTCGCCCAGTCATTCTCGGGCCACGGAGGAACAGGGCGAAACGTGGCCGTGGCGCTCCCGTCGACGGTGGTGCACGTGATCGCCATGGGAGTGTGGGCGGGCGGACTCGTGTTTCTCCTCCTTGCGCTTCACCGCAGCGACCCGGCATCGCCGGAGGCGTTGGCGCAAACCCGTCACTTCTCGCGACAGGCCGGAGTGGCCGTCGCCGCAGTGGCCGCGACCGGTTCGTTCGCATTGTGGCGCCAGGCGGGTTCGATGCAGGCGTTGCGGACCACGCCGTCGGGCACCCTGCTGCTCGTCAAGCTCGGGATCGTGGCCCTGCTCGTGCTGCTGGGCGCGAAGAACCGGCGGGCGCTGGCCGGTGCGGACGCATCGCCCGGTGTTGCCGTGCGGGCAGTGCGCCGCACCGTGGGCATCGAGGTAGTGGGGATGGCCGCCGTGATCGGGGTCACGGCACTCGTCGTCAACCTGGCACCGGCCCGAGATGTGGTCAGCCGCCCGATCGCGTTGACCGTCGAAACTGCCACAGGCCTCGTCGACATCACCGTCGATCCGGCGAAACGCGGGAGCAACGAGTTGCATCTCTACGCCCTCACCAAGGAGGGGGCCAGCCGCCCCGTCGAGGCGATCTCGGCCACGCTCTCCAATGCCGGCTCCGGCGTCGAGCGACTGGAGAGCCGGATCGTGCGCGCCGGGCCCAACCATTTCCAGGCGCTCTCGCTGGACCTTCCCCTGGCCGGCACGTGGCGCGTCGACGTATCGGTGAAGCTCGACGCCTTCACCGAGGAGAGCGGCTCGGCGTCCTTCACTCTTCGCTGACCCGGGCTGACCCAAGCTGACCCGAGCCGACCTCCGTTTGCGCCGTAGCCTCGGGCGCATGCAATGGGGTGACGAACTGGCCGGGTTCCACATGCCGGCCGAGTGGGAGATGCACGAACGGACACTGATGGGTTTCCCCTGTCATCTCGGTCAGTGGGGCAGCCATCTCCGCGCCGGCCAACTGGCGTGGGCGGAGGTGGCGCGGACGATTGCGGACTTCGAACCCGTCACGATGTTGGCGAACCCCGAGCACGTCGGGCTGGCTGCAGACCTCTGCGCCCACGACAACGTGACCGTCGAAGCGATGGACCTCGACGACGCCTGGCTGCGTGACATCGGGCCGCTGGTGGTCATCGACGACGACCGGTCACGACGGATCTGTGTCGACCCCGTGTTCAACGTGTGGGGCAACCTCTACGAGGCACGCGGCTTCGACGACCGGGTGGCGTCGGCGTGGAGCACGGCTCATCACGAAACATCTGTGCGCGTGCCTTTCGTGGTCGAGGGCGGAGCGATCGCCGTCGATGGCGACGGCACGGTGTTCACCACCGAGCAGTGTCTCCTCCACCCCAACCGCAATCCGGATCTTGCCCGCGTCGACATCGAAGCCAACCTCCGGGCAATCCTCGGCGTCGACACGGTGGTGTGGCTGCCGTATTCGATCGATGACCGCGACACCGACGGTCACATCGACCTCGTGCTCGTCCCGGTGAAACCCGGGGTGGTGCTGTTCCAGGGCTGTGCCGATCCGAATGATCCAGAGCACGAGCGGCTGTCCATCTCTCGGCGTTGCGTCGACCGGACCATCGATGCGCAAGATCGGGCGACCGAGATCATCGACCTTCCGATCCTCCCCTACGCCGAGGTCTTCGGCGAGCGCATGCCGGTTCCCTACGGGAACCTCTACGTGTGCAACGGCGCGGTGATCGTCCCGGTCACCGGGCACCCGGCCGACGCCGACATGCTCGCCATCGTCGGGTCGGCCTTCCCGTCCCGGAAGGTCGTCGGTGTCGCCGGTGAGGTCATCGCCTACGGCGGCGGCGGCCCCCACTGCATCACCCAACAGATACCTGCCCTTCGCTGACGCGACGTCGACGGGCGCGCACACTCGCCCGCCGCACAGAGCTCAGGCGGGTTTGAGCCACGCTTCATAAGCGGCGGCGACGCGCTCGAGATCGGCGATGCGTACGCACTCCGTCGGCTTATGGGCGTCGTCGATGCTGCCGGGGCCGAACACGACCTTCTCGTTGGCAAATGAGTCGTAGCGAAGTGCGTTCGTCCCGAAGGGAGCGCAGGTGGGCGCGACGCCGGTGGCCGCCGCGAGCGTGCGGACGAGGTCGCTGTCGGGCAGTTGGTAGAACGCCGGCGAACCCGGTGGCCGACCCGGTTCGGCGAGGAGCGACGTGATCACGACGGGCAGGGGCGACGCTTCGGTGACGATCAGCGAGAGGCGCTCGAACTCCGTCGCCGGGTCCTCGCCGGGCGCGATCCTTCGCCCCACGGTGATCGTGCACTTGTCGGGGACGACGTTGCCTGCGAGACCCCCGCGAATGGTCGTGGTGAGCAGTGTGCCCGTCCCGACCTCCGTCGACGCCGGCCCAGCGACGAGGGTGTCGTGATGGTCTTCGAGGGCCACGATGATCCGGGCCGCCGCATGGATCGCATTCGCCCCGAGGTGGGGCAGTGCGCTGTGCGCCGACTTCCCGATGACGTCGACGCGAATCCCGATCGCACCTTTGTGGCCGTGGACCGGCGCGCACATCGTCGGTTCGCAGACGATCATCTGATCGATGATCAGCTCGCGGGACTCACCCCACT
Organism: Acidimicrobiia bacterium; assembly: GCA_031423635.1. Classification (GTDB taxonomy): domain Bacteria; phylum Actinomycetota; class Acidimicrobiia; order Acidimicrobiales; family JANYDT01; genus JANLQX01. The sequence continues at coordinate 31,804 of JANPFX010000013.1, forward strand.
CGCGGAACCGGCGGGCGCCCATCAGGCCACCGGCCTCCTCACCGACCGTTCCGACGACAAGGATCGTGGGCTCCGCGGTGAGACCCTCGGTTTTCCACGACTCGAGGAGTGCGCAAATAATCCCCAACGACGCCTTCGTGTCGAGCGAACCGCGACCCCACACGTGACCGTCCTCGATGCGTCCGTCGAAGGGCGGGTCGACCATGTTCTCCACGGTCACCGTGTCGAGGTGCACATCGATGGCGACGACCCGGTCCGTCCGGCCGGGAAAGAAGGCGTAGATGTTCGGCCGTTCGTCGTACACCTCGTCAAGGATCACCTCGCTCGCGCCGAGCGCCTCGAACCATTCGACGAGGGCGAAGGCGAGGGCCTGTTCGCCGACCACCCCGCTGTTCGGCCCGGCGTGCAGGGGATTGACGCTCGGGATCTGCACGAGCCGGGAGACCCAACCGGCCAGGGCATCGGCGGTGACAGGCATGGGCCATCGTCGCACAACCCCCGCACGTCACGTGCGGAGCCTGTCGCTTTTTCAGCCGACTTCTTGGCGCGGCGCTTCGTAGCCGATCCGAAGCTCGCCAGTGACGAGCGGCTTGACCGGTTGGAGGACGTGCCGGGCCGAACCCGGGAGACGGTCGAGGAGTTCGTCGCTGTAGTGATAGCCGAAGCGGCTCGTCGCCCAACTCGGTCCGTAGCGGAGAATGATCACCCGGCGCTCGCCTTCGGGAGTGGTGCGCGACGATCCGCCGTGCATGATCGAGTCGACGAACATCACGGCGTCGCCCGCCTTCAGATACACCGGTTCGGCGCCGGGGAGCACGTCCATCCGGTCACCGCGGGCGTAGTCACCGGCCAGGGGGTGGGGGAAGTTGGACTTGTGGCTCCCGGGAATCACCATGGTGGCGCCGTCGCCCTCGCCGATGTCGGTGAGGGCCATGAGGATGTTCACCTGACCGCAGCGGAAACGACCATTCTCGAACCGGTACTGGGTGCGGACCGACGCGTGATGGCCACCGCTGTGGACCGGATGGTGCCCTCCGGAGCGGCGGATGCTGGCGATGCATTCGTCGATGGTGACACCCTGCACGTACGTTCCTTCTTCCCCGGCGAAGTGCAGCACATGGTTGATCCAGCCGGGGTGGTCGATCAGCTCGTCGAAGGCCGGGTCGCCGCAGTCGAGGCAGTTGTGGAGCTCAAAGCCGGTCTGGGCGTTGTAGTCACGACGCTGGGCATTGGCCATCCACTCCCCCGTCTCGAGGGCCGGGAACCGGTCGAAGGAATCGTTGAGCCGGCGAAGCGTCTCCGGTGACAGAACGTTGCGCAGCACGAGGTAGCCGCGAAGGTCGAACTCGTAGTCGTCGAGCGCGGTGGGCATAGTAGGTGTACGTACCATTCCAGAAAGTCTAGCCAAGCCGCGAGACCCCCCGAATCGGGCGCTTCCTGGCCTGCCGGGTCCTTCGGCCCTGCCGAAGGTGGAGGACACGTTCCCTACGTTCGTTTCGTCATGGATCAGCCGACACCGACGCTGGACGCCCTGCTGCTCCGGGAGGTGGCGCGGCGGGCCGAAGACGTCGGCGTCGCCAAAGCCGCGCTGCCGCTCCTGCAGATGGCGTTCCTCGGTCGCGTCGCCCTCGCTACTCGACACCCACCGGATTGGCGTCCGCAGTGGTCCGCCGAGTCGAATCACACCCATGAACGAGGCCCCCACCGCCGACGCCCCAACGGCGTTGACCAAACAGCAGCTGTGGACCATCCTCGGAGCGCTGATGCTCGGCACCGTCCTCGCCGCGCTGGACGGCACCATCGTCAACACGGCGCTGCCGACGATCGCCGGAAAGCTCAAAGGGTTCTCGAGCTACGCGTGGGTCGGCACCGCCTACATCCTCACGGGGACCATCGCCACGCCCATCCTCGGCAAACTCGGCGACCTCTACGGCCGACGGCGCGTCGTGCTTTCGGCCATCGGCATCTTCGTCACCGGGTCGGTCATGTGCGGCGTGTCGCAGAACATGACGCAACTCATCCTCGCCCGAGGTGTGCAGGGTCTCGGTGGCGGCGGCATCCAGGCGCTCACGTTCGCCATCCTCGGTGACCTGGTCTCGCCCCGAGAACGCGGGCGCTACATGGGCCTCTACACCGGGGTCTACGCGGCTTCCGCAGTCGTCGGCCCGTTGCTCGGCGGCTGGATGATCTCGCACTTCGCGTGGGAGTGGATCTTCCTCGTCAATCTGCCGGTCGGAGCGGTGGCGTTCCTCGCCATCTCGGCCACGCTCAAGGTGCCGTTCCGTCGTCGCCAGACCCGCGTCGACTTCCTCGGCGCGGCGCTGCTCTCGGGGTCGCTGGGGTCACTGATCCTCGGATTGGAGCAGGGCCGCGACGGATGGACGAAGCCGACCGTGCTCGCCCTCATGGCGGCCGCGGTGGTTCTGCTGTTCGGGTTCCTCGCCCAGGAGTCGCGCACCCCCGAACCGATCATCCCGCTCCACCTGTTCAAGAACCGGGTGTTCGTCATCGCCAGCTCCATGGGCTTCTGCGCCGGAACGCTCGCCTACGGGGCGGGCGCGTTCCTGCCGCTCCAATTCCAAGACGCCAACTTCGTCAGCCCGACCCGCGCCGGGCTCTACCTGGTTCCGCTGATGATCGGCGTGATGATCGGCTCCGCATACGGCGGTCGGCGGATCTCGGCCACCGGCCGCTACAAGATCGTACCGTTGTTGGGCCTCGGGTTGGCGATCATCGGGGTGACATCGATCTCGCAGATCACCTCGACCTCGGGCTTCTGGTGGCTGGCCGTGCCCATGCTGTTCATCGGCGTCGGCAACGGGTCGACGTTCACGACGACGAGCATTGCCGTGCAGAACGCCATCGACCCACGCGAGATCGGAATCAGCACGGCGACGCTCACGGCCATCAGAACCCTCGGCGGTTCCCTCGGTCTGGCGATCTACGGCACCGTGTTCGCCACGGTCGTCAAACACGAGTTACGCGACCGCGTGCCCGAAGGCTCACTACCGATCGGGCGCACGGCATCGTCACTCATCCGCGAACCGGCGGCGATCAAGGCGCTCGCCGAACCGATTCGTAACGGTGTCGTACAGTCGATCACCGCGGGGACCGGCCGGGTGTTCCTCATCGCCGCTCCGATTGCGATCACCGCGTTCGTCCTTGCGTTGCGCCTTCCGGAGCTGCCGCTCCGCCAGTCCACGGGAATGGCAGCCGGCGGACTCGACTGACGAGTCGCCGAGACAGCAGCGCGCAGGACCGCCGAAACCGACCCGATCGGGTGCGTTTCGATACTGAGCAAACATATGTTTGCTATAATGGGTGGCATGCGCCCGTCCGATATCCGTGATGAAACCGACTGGTTTCTCACCGAAGCAGATATCGACATGCTCACGGCCGAAGGCATCGATCCCGACGCCGAGTTCCGTCCGTCTGACCACCGCGATGCCGTGCAGGACCTTTGGCACACGCTGCAGATCGGCCGGGTCAACCTGCTCGACGCGATCATCTGTTGGGACCGCGCCGACGCCCACGTGATCGACGGTTCCCGCACCCCGACGGCGTGGCTGCGACACCGGCTGCGTGTTTCCCACGCCCACGGCGTCGCGCTCCTCACCCAAGCCCGTGGTCTGCGCGACACCCCACGGATCCGTGACGCGCTCCTCGCCGGTGAGCTGTCGTTCGATCAGGCGGACCAACTCCTTCATGTGTTCACCACGGCGCGTACCTCGTATGTGGCGCGTGACGTCGACGTGCTCATCGACCACATCGCCACCATGCCCGTCGCCCAATGCCGGATCGCGGCCAAACACTGGGCCGCCCGCGTCGACGCCGAGATTCTCGCCAACAGCGACACCCCACCGCCCCCGATCGAAGCGACCATCTCCGAGCTCCGCATCGGGGAGATCATCGACGGTGACACCATCCTCGAAGGCGTCCTCAACGCCGCCGACGCCGCCGTCGTCCGCACCGCCCTCGCCGCCGCGCAACGACTCGGCAAACCCGAAGTGACCGGCGACGACGAGTCGCTGGAGGACGGTGCCACCCCGCCCGCCGCGCCGACCGACCCACGGAGCCCGGCCCAGCAACGCGCCGACGCCCTGGTCCTCATCGCCCAGTTCTTCCTCGACCACCACGACCGCGCAACCCAAAACGGCGGCGCGTCGATCAACCGGGCCCACGTCAACATCGTCGTGAACCTCGACCAACTCACCACCGCCCACCTCACCGGCAACGCCGAGTCCCCGTATTCGACGAGTGGCCTCGACATAGCAGCCGTGTTGCAGACCTGCTGCGACGCCTCCGCCACCCGCATCCTCACCGCCGGAGCGTCGCTCACGCTCGACATCGGCCGCGAAACACGGGTCGTGTCACCCGCACTGCGTAAAGCCGTCACCACCCGTGACCGCACCTGCCGATTCCCGGGCTGCGACATGCCCCCATGGTTCACCGACGTGCACCACATCTGGCACTGGACCCGCGGCGGCCCGACCGACCGGGAGAACTGCTGCCTGGTGTGTCGAAGACACCACACGTTGATCCACAAAGGCCGCTGGACCGTCACCGGCAACCCCAAGACCGACCTGATCTTCACCGGACCCGAAGGCGAATCCCACCGCAGCCGACCACCCAACCCCCAACTCCCCATCACCCAAAACGCCGCCTGGAACTGAACCACCTCGACGTGCGCACGGAGCTGTGGCGGGAAACGTGGGCACAATGACATTGACGCCACCGCCCCGACAGCACAGGCTGGGTGCATGGAGAAGACGAGGAGCGAACGATCCGTGGTGTTCGTCGTGTTCCCCGGTTTTCAGAGCCTCGACCTGACCGGACCGTTCGAGGTCTTCGCCGGCGCCAATGACCTCCTCGACGCCGAGCAGCGAAGCGGGCCACGGTATCGCCCGCTGATTTGTGGGGCGACCGCCGGACCGGTGACGTCGGAGAGCGGACTCGGCATCGTCGCCACCCATGCACTCGGAGCCGTGCGGGGCAGGCTCGATACGCTGGTCGTCGTCGGTGGCCGCGGCACGAACGACGCCAGCCGCGACGATCAGATCATCCGCGAGGTCCGCCGCCTCGCCCGATCGGCGGGTCGCGTCACGAGCGTCTGTACCGGAGCCTTCGTCCTCGCGGCATCGGGGCTCCTCGACGGTCGCACGGCCTGCACGCACTGGGCGCGGGCCGATCAGTTCGAGAAGCGTTTCCGGAACGTCATGCTCGACCGCGACTCGCTCTACCGCCGCGATGGGCGGATCTGGACATCGGCCGGCGTGACCGCCGGCGTCGACCTCGCCCTCGCGCTCGTCGCCGAGGATCACGGCCCGGAACTCGCGCAGACTGTTTCCCGATGGCTCGTGATGTTCTATCGCCGCCCCGGTGGTCAGTCGCAGTTCGCCGCACCGGTGTGGCACGGCGTCAGCGGACGAGAGTCCATCCGAGAACTGTGCGACCGCGTCGTGGCTGACCCCGGAGGGGACCATCATCTTCGTCACCTCGCCGCCGATGCCTCCATGAGCGAGCGGAACTTCCTCCGGGTGTTCGTCCGAGAGATCGGTGTGACCCCGGCGAAGTTCGTCGAGTCCGTTCGTGTCGACGCCGCCTGTCGAGCGCTCGAGACAACCGATGTCGGCGTCGACGTGATCGCAAAGGCATCGGGCTTCGGCACCGCCGAAACGATGCGCCGTACGTTCCTGAGAACAAAGGGAATCGCTCCCAGCGACTATCGCGGCCGCTTCACCCTGCGCACCACGTGATTCACACAATCCTACGTCGACCTATGAAATGCCGGTTCACCATCCGAGCGACGCTCGTCGGAATCCATCGACACACACCGCCCAACAAGGAGTAGCAATGCAGATCGCCGCCGTTCTCTTCCCCCGTCTCACCGCGCTCGACCTGATCGGGCCCTACGAAGTGCTCCAGCGACTCCCCGGGGCAACCGTCACGTTCGTCGGGCACCGGCGCGGCGAGGTCCGCACCGAGAACGGATTCCTCGGACTCACCGTTGACGCGGCGTTCGACGAGGTGATGCAACCCGACGTGGTGATCGTCCCCGGCGGCGTCGGCACCCGAGCGCTGATGGGCGACCAGGTGGTCCTCGACTGGCTACGAGCCGTCCACCCGACCACCCGGTACACCACGTCCGTGTGCACCGGCTCGCTCGTGCTTGGCGCCGCCGGCCTGTTGAACGGGCTGACCGCGACGACGCACTGGTCGGTGCTGAACGCGCTCGAATCGCTGGGAGCGACTTCGACGTCGCAACGGGTGGTCGAGCACCTCGACCACCGGATCATCACCGCGGCCGGGGTCTCATCGGGCATCGACATGGCCCTCCGACTGGCCGAGCTCCTCGTCGACGAAACCGCCGCGAAGGCGATGCAGCTCGCCATCGAATACGACCCGCAGCCCCCCTTCGACAGCGGATCGCTGGCGAAATCGTCCCAGGCGGTCGTGGAGCGCGTGATCGAGTACGCGCAGCTCAAGGACTGACACCCGGGCTCCTACGGTACGCTGCCGCGTCAGCGGCACGGTTGCCAGACTTTGCCGTCGAGGTCCCGGTCGGCAACCATCGCCGACCAGCGCTGCGTGTTCGCCGTCGAGCAGAACGTCTCGGGCTTCGCTGCGTACTCGATCTGCACGACGGCCTTTCCGGCACGGGAGAACGGAAGGACGAGGTCGCATTCATCGAACTCCGCGCACTGCCCGTTCACGGCGAAGTCGAACGAGCCGACAAGTGCCGGGATCTGTGTCAGATCGTTCTTGAGACCGGCGGACATCCCGCGCTCATGCGCAATTGATGCGAGCATGCGGTTGTAGGCGAGCTGATCATCTGCGCGCAGAGGAAACCCGGTGACCTGGCGGTAGCCGTCGACATTGTCCCAGTCGATCGCGTCAAACCCGGCGCGGGCGCACCGGTCGGCCCGCGCCCTGAGTACCGGTCGGAGCAGAGCACGTTGGCGGATGTCGAGCCAGCGTTCCCCCGGCCACCCATCGAGCGGACGCCCAATGACCGAGTCGGGAAAGTCCGCGGCATCCGGCCGCCACTCCTCGATGCTGCCCGCCGAGACGTAGCAGACCGCGTGTCCACCAGTGCGGCGGATCGCTCTGACCGCATGCGTGTTCGGTGTGACACCGTCGGCGCCGTACAGGTCGAGAACCCAGACCGTCGGATGCACGCATCGCCCGCCCGACCACGGCTTCCCGCACAGCCCGAGCCTCGGCTCGGCACGTCCGATCTCGTAGATCCAACGATCCTTCGGTGTCGGCAACCAACGCTTCGGAGTTGCGAGCGCGCCCGACGACAGGCCGGCGATGCCGGAGGTGACGACCGCGAGAGCGATCAGGAGAGGGGCGATCCGTCGGGGGCCCCTCTCCATTGTGCGTTCAGTACGTGAGCGAGTAGACGTCGTAGCTGACGATTCCCGTCCCGCTCGTCCCGAGCCCGACGGCCTGCACACTGTTCAACCACGCGTAACGCTCGTCGCCCGCCTCGAAGCGGATCGCCACCCGGATGACGCCCTTGATGTTCATGCCGGTGTACTGCAGGAAGATCGTCGCTCCGTCGTCGGTCTGCAGGCAGAGCCTCACGTTGAGATCGGCGACGCGATCGGCGCGGATCATGACCCAGTCGCCGCCGGCGACGTCGGCGATGACCCCTCGAAGCTTCGGTCCCTCGAAGGTGCCGCTCATGGCGGTGAACACCATGCGGGTCCCGCCGTTCACTGCACCGACCATCGCCGGCGCCTTGTCGGCGATGTTCGCCGTCATCGTGAAGAGGAACTCGGCGGGCAGTGATTCGAGGGGCATGAGGGTCTCCTGGGGGTTGGATGTGCTGGCGGGAAGGTACGGGTCTACTGGGCCGAATGACGTGAAGGCAAAGGCGACTGCAGTCAGGCGAGGTCGTAGCGGATCGGCAGCCGCTTCGGTCCACCGACGAACAGGGTGGACAGGTACTTCGGCTCTCCGTCGAGCTCGATGCTGCGAAGCCGAGGGATGAGCTCGTTGAACAGGGCCTTGATCTCCATCCGGGCGAGCATGGCACCAAGGCAGTAGTGCACACCGAATCCGAAGGCGAGCTGGCGGTTCGGCGACCGGCCGGCGTCGAAGCGCATCGAGTCACCGAACACCTCCTCGTCGCGGTTGGCGGCGGCGTAGCTCAGCAGAACGGACTCTCCGGCCCGGATGGTGGTGCCGCGCAACGTGTAGTCCTCGGTGGCGGTCCGCATGAAGTGCTTGACCGGAGAGACCCAGCGGATCATCTCGTCAACGGCGTTGGATAGAAGGGAAAGGTCAGCGCGCAGACGATCGAGCTGGTCGGGCTGGTCGATGAGAGCGTGCAGCCCGCCACCGATGGTCGCGCTGGTGGTGTCGTGACCCGCAGTGGCGATGATCGCGTAGTAGCCGATGGTCTCCATCTCACCGAGGGGACGACCGTCGAGTGTGGCGTTGGCGATCACCGACGCGAGGTCGTCCGTCGGATTCGCTCGGCGCGAAGCAGTCAGCTCACCGAAGTATCGGAAGTAGTCGGCGATGACTTCCATGAAATCCGCGGTGGTGTTCCCACGACGCATGTCCTCGTCGGCGGCGCCGAAGAGCTCCTGCGTGAGCTTGAGCATTCGGGGATGGTCGGTCTCGGGGAGTCCGAGGATCGACAGGATCACGTAGAGCGGGTAGTGCACGGCGACGTCCTGCATGAAGTCACACGAACCACCGAGCTCGACCATGCGATCGACGTAGCGCTTGGCCAGCTCGGCCATCCGTCCCTCGAGCTTGCGCAGGCTCGAGGGCTGGAACCACTGCGCGGTCATGGCGCGATACGCCTTGTGGTCTGGCTCGTCCATGTGAATCAGCGTGCGGAACACGTCACCGTGCTCACGGCGACGGTCGTCCGCCGCCTTCTCGCCGAGGACGGCGCGAGGGGCGTTCAGGAAGATGTCGTTGCGGGTCTCGATCTCGAGCACGTCGGCATGCTTGGTGATCGCGTAGAACGGGTAGCAGAAGTCGTTCTCGGCGATGAGGTGCACCGGCGATTCCAGGCGGAGCAGCGCCGCTGCCTCGTGCCACCGCCGGTCGTCTGCGTACGCACTGGGCGTGATGAAGATGCGCCCCGCTTCGTCGATATTCACCCCTGCATCGTCGCGCTGAACGAGCCCCCGGGGCGATTCGGCACAGCCGCACGGCCAGTCAGGCGGGCAACCCGTCAACCGAACGCGAGCACCGCGGCGACGCCCACGACGGTAAGGGCGCTCGCGGCGAACTCGCTGCGACGATGGCGTTCGCCGAGGAACCGATGGGAGATGGCGAACGTAAGGAGGAGCTCGACCTGGCCGAGCGCCCGCACCTTGGCGGCGTTCTCCAACGTCACCGCGATCGCCCATCCGGCCGACCCGAAGACCGAGAGCACGCCGACTACCGCCGAGCTCCGCCAGGTGCGGGCCACTGCGCGGACGTCGTCGGGTTTGGTGACGAGCATCTGGGCTCCATTGATCAGCACCTGGATGGTGTTCATCGCCGCCAGCGTGACGAGCGCGCGAAACACGGCCGGGTGATCACCGAGGGACTTCGAAGACGCCCGGATCCAGACCGAAGCGAGAGCGAATCCCGCGCCGGCGAGAAGACCGAGCGCCAGAGCGGCATCCAGTCGGAAGATCCCCCGGGCACCCGCTGCACTGTCCGGTCGACGGGTCAGCGCCAGCCAGCCCACGCCGACCACACACACGACCGCGCCGAGCCATCCCCAGGCCCGCAACGGCTCGTGAAGGACGACGGCCGAGAACAACGCAACCTGAAGCACTTCGGTCTTGGAGTACACCGTCCCCACGGCGAACCCCCGCCGGTCGAACGCCGCGATCAGGGCGACGGTCCCGACGATCTGGGCGACGCCCGCCGCCGTCACCGTCACCCAGAACACCGCAGGCGGGGCATCGAGCGACTGGCCGAACAGCCCAACGGCGATGGCGACGGCCACCAGGGCGATCGGTGCCCCGTAGAAGTACCGGACGAACCCTGCCGCAGTGATCGACAACTGGGCGCGGAGCTTCTGCTGCATCGACGTGCGGCTGGCCTGGAGCACGACGGCGACGAGGGTTACGGCAACCCACATGGGCTTGTCTCACATTCTGAGATACACTTCTCGAACTACGGAATGAAGACTAGCTCCCCGAGAGTCACCCGTCACCCGAGAAGCCACCAGCACCCGAACCGAGGTGGCCCCGCGGGCACCTCCGGCACTTCG
>JANPFX010000014.1:0-16741 GCA_031423635.1 Acidimicrobiia bacterium
CTTCGAGGATGCGGTCGAGCGTGTCGGCCCGTGGGTCCTTCGTTCCGGACTCGTAGGCGGAGACTGTCGGCCGCGACGTACCAGCGAGCTTCGCGAGCTCGTCCTGCGTGAGTTGCGCCCGGTGGCGGGCTTCGGAAATCATCTCGGCAGCGGTGCTCACACCTCGTATCCTATCGGATACCTCAGGGGCTTCGCAATCTTGTGTCGCTTGTCAGCATTTTGTCATCACTTTGTCCGCGAACGACCCGAAACGAGCGGGCATCAGACATCAGAACGCAAGCGCACGTAGTGGCAAAGAGTGCCCACTGACCAAGACAAACGGGTTCTCCACAGGACTAGTAAGTACACGTATCTCCGGAGTTCACGTCCCCCTTCGACACCAGTTGCGCTAATCCGGCCGGACCCTTACCCCACTTGGGTGTCCGTGTCGTTCGCTCGCGCAACGTGCACTGCGTGCGCCGGATTCTTGTGAGCCGGTGATACGAGAAGTCGGAAGCCAGCCAGTTTTGCGACGATGCTTCGGATGACGAGCGACAACGCGGGTACAAGGAGCAGGTACCAGTTTCTCCATTCTTCCGCCTTCGTCCAGAGCAGCACGATCACCGGCGCGCCGGCCAGAACGGCCCCTGGCGCCACTCTTCTCACCGCGTCGGTCCAGTCGTGGATGCCGGCGCTTCGCACGAACCTGCCGAAACGCTGGACCACGGGTTGAAACTTTGGGGCGATACCCATCGGATTGAGGGTCGCGGTGACGATCAGCGCGAGTCCACCGAGGATATATGTGAGATCCGCGTCGATTGCGTTGTCGAAATGGGTATTCGCCCAGATGGTGACAACACCGTTCGGGATGAGCATGGCGCCAACGATCGCCCCGCTGACGGATGTCACGCCTCCCAGGTATGCGAAGGCGAGCACGGTCAAGCTGAAGAGGAACACCCAGTTCGCTGAACTCACCTGTCGGGCTTGGTACCCGGTCAGCACGCCCGCAATGCCTGCGATCGCCGACGCAATCGCAAAGGCCAGCATCTTTGTGCGCACGATGTTGACTCCTGCCGCCGCGGCGGCTCGTTCGTTCGCTCGAACGGCGAGGAACCGGCGACCGGTCCCGCTTCTTCGGATGTTGGCAACAGCAAGGGCAACAACCACCAGGACAAGAGTGCAGAACACCGCGAACTCGAAGTTGTTGTTCAAGCCCGAGTGGCCGACCACGCCAAAGTTGATTCCGAGAATCGAGGGATCACGGAACTCTACGGGAGAGCCCGCCGGCACCCCGGTGAGAGTTTGGTTCTCGAAGTAGATGCCTTGCATGCTCACCGCTGCTGCCATCGTCACCACTGCAAGTTGGATGCCGCGAACCCGCAATGCGGGCAAGCCGAGGAGCATTCCGACGACCACGGCGAAGACCACGCCGACGAGTGCAGCGAGTGGCCAGGGAAGACCCGGTCCGTCCACGGAGAAGGGGAGGAGCGATGACGGGCTTCCGTCGGCGAGCATGCGCGAGGTCATGAACGCTGCGCATCCCGCAATGGACATCTGTGCGAGCGAAATCTGGCCGACGTAGCCGGTGAGCACCACAGACGACAGCATGGTTACTGCGGCGATGATCGTCGTCGTCAACGCAAGGCCCATTGGTTGATACACCGCGAATCGCCCGCTTCGATCGGCAAGGAACGCCAGCAGAAGTGCCGCAGAGCTCCAGATCAGGGCGTGTTGCCAGACGTGCTTCGGATGCGGAGAAAGCGGTAGTCGCGTCTCCGCGACCGTCCCGCGAATCGGCAGCGACACCCCGCGGATGAACAGCACGAACACGATGATCAGAAGCGGTAGTGCGTTGATGGCAGGCGACTGCCACGCAAGAGGAAACCAGCTCTTCGTCGGGAGCCAGACGGAAGCAAGCGTCCGCAGGAGCCCGATCACGATTCCAGCAGCGGTCGCGATCGGGATCGAGGACAGGCGACCGACGAGCGCGGCCCCGAGTGCGGGCACGAGGAGGCCGGTGAACTTCACTTGGTTCAAAGCCCCGGTGATTGACCCGACAAGAACGCCGGCGAGACCCGTCAGGAATGAGGAGATGAGCCAGCTCGACAGCGCCAGCTTCTCGGGTGAATAGCCGAGCAGAATGGCGCCCTTCTCGTTTCCAGCCGCGGCGCGGGTCGCCAGTCCGAAGCGTGTGTAGCGGTAGAAGCACCACAGCGCGCCGCCGAAGACTATCGCCAACGCGGCGAGCCAAAACGACTCTTTAGGAAGGTCACGTCCCAGACCGAGGAAGTTCTTGTAGAAGCCGCCAGGAAGCACCCTCTCTGGTTGCGGACTGCCGGTGCCGAAGTTCTTCAGCGCCACGCCTTGGAGATAGAGCATCAACCCAAGTGAACCAATGACTCTGCCCAGTGGTGCCGCGTCTCGCAACGGTCGGAACACGAGGAAGTGCGCCAAGAGACCCAGAAGCAGCGCCACGAGCAGCGCCAACGCGAACGACGGCCAGAGCCCAAGACCTTCGTCCCTGATGGTCAGTCGAACCGGGAGATTCAATTGGTTCGTCGGAAGCGGATCGACCCACGGGAGTCGGACCGTTCCCTTGGTGCGAAGCGAATGGAACTCGTAAGCGGTGAACATCGCGATCGCGCCTTGCGCGAAGTTGATGACCCCCGAACCTCGGAAGACGATGACGAGACCCACCGCCAACAGAGCGAAGAACCCGCCAAAACCAAGGCCACCGAGGGTGATGCCGATCGCTGTTTCCATGCTGTTCTCACCAAACGTTCAGTCGGCAGGTTCGAGGGCGTCGATGTTCGCCACCAGGCCAGACTACTGACCTGCACAAACGGGTTCTCCGCGTTACTAGTAAGTACACGTAGTTCTGGAGTTCAAGTCCCCCTTCGACACCAGTTCTGGGCAGTGTTTCCGTAGGTCAGGGACTTGCGAGGGTTGAGGATAACTCCGCCGAATTGGCCAGTGGTCAGGAGCTTCGGGCCTTGACACTTCGGGGCTTGACTCTGCGCTGGGTGCAAAGAGTCGGGGTCCGTACTGTTCGATCCGTGAGTCCCGGGACCATCGACGTCACACTGGCAACTAGAGGTGTCGCGTTATCGATCCAGCCATGAAATCCGAGAACTGATGGCCGCCCGTCGCTATCCATCGGTGGATTGCAGGCAAGGATCCGCGCCGAGGAGCGCGGCGTGAGCGACGGACGTAGAACGCGCCATCCACGACGGTGCAACCTCGACCCGAGTGCACGCTCTCGAAGATGCGCGCCCGAGTGGAACGATCTGCTAGCGCCAGCCGACGCCCGACCAGGAAGAGCCGGACCAGCTTGAACCCGACCACGACGATCCCGACCAGGTTGAACCTGACCAGGAGGAGCCGGACCATGACGAGCCGGACCAGGTTGAGCCGGACCAGGACGAGCCGGACCAGGTTGAACCTGACCATGACGAGCCGGACCAGGTTGAACCTGACCACGACGAGCCCGACCAGGTGCCGGTGGCGAGGCGCCCGGCCGAGTCGTAGGTCTGGTTCGTCCAGGCGGTCTTGGCCTTTGACGAAGTGGCCCAGGTGCTGGCGGTGAACTTGCTCTTGAATGCCTGGTACTCGCCGGTGAGGAGATCGTTGGCGGAGGTGCCGACGTGGAACGTGCCTCGGGCGTTTTCAAGTGTCCCGCTCCCCGATGACGCAGGGAACGATTGGGTCGTGTTCGGAGTTGCGGCTCCGATGGCGGCGGCGAGGTCGATCATGCCGTTGCCCTGTTGGGCTGCAGGCATGCCGAGTGCGTAGGCGGTCGAGGTGAGCAGAGCTTTGATCTGGTCGGGGGTGGCGGTGGGGCGTTGCTGGACGAGCAGGGCGGCGGCGCCGGATGTAGCGGCGGCGGCCTGTGAGGTGCCGGATCCGCGGAACATGCTGGTGCAGGTGAGGGGGTCGTAGACGCGGGCCGCCGGGTAGGCGGTATCGAGGTAGGAACCGGGGACCCGAAGGCTCGCGACCTGGTCTCCGGGAGCCACCACGTCGGGGTTGCGGATACCGTCGCCGACACTCGACCACTTCTCGACCTTGAATCGGAGTCGGGTCGAGTCCCAGGTGGACCCGCCGACGGCGATGATGAACGGGTTGCGGGCGGGGTTGCCGAGTCCGGGGGCGGTGCGTCCTTCGTTGCCTCCGGAGACGACGACGACGATGCCGGCCTTCCAGGCGTTCTCGACCGCGAGAGAGAGGGGGTCGGTGCGGTAGTCGGTGAGTGCGTCGGTGTCGTAGGACAGGTTGATGACGCGGACGTTGCGGCCGTTCGTGGTCTTGTTCTGGACCACCCAGTCGAGGGCAGCGATGACCTGTGAGGCGTCGACGGAACCGTCACCGGCGCCGACCTTGACGTTGATGATGCGGGCTTTCGGGGCGATGCCGACGGTCGTAGCGCCACCGGTTCCGTCGCCAGCGATGATGCCGGCCATGTTGGTGCCGTGACCATGAACGTCGCGGTAGCGGACGCTGGTGGAAGGAGCGTCGAACGACAGGTCGACGGCGTCAACGACTTTGCCGGCGGAGGCGAGGCCCGGCACAGCGTTGATGCCGGTGTCGATCACGGCAACGTCGATTCCTTGACCCTGGTAGCCAGACGCCCACGCCACGGGGGCACCGAGGGCTGTAGCGATCGTTGGGATCGTCAGCGTCGCCACGTCGATAGCAGTGCCGGTGCCGACGCATGCGGCCGACGCGACGCCGGGCAGCACAACGATCGACGCAGCAGCGGCGGAAGCCAAAACGCCGGCCACGGTGAGCGTGGAGAGACGCAATGTTGTTTTCGAACGACCGAACATCTGGGTTCCTTCAGGAGACGATCCGACCACCATACGGTCACTCTCCGTGAACGGACATGGGTCGTGCGACTCCGCACCAGACGTCAGAAATTAACCCGGGCTCACCCTGGTACGTCCGGAACCTCCGCGCGAACGCTGACGTCACGACGTCATGACGAAGAATCTCACGGTCCGCTTGCCTGACGAGATCGCCGCCGATGCGGAGGCGGTCGCACGGGTGGAGGACACCAGCGTCAACGAGACCGTCAAGCAGGCACTCGTCGAGGCGATCGATCGGCGTCGTAAGGACCCGGCGTTTCGGACAAGCCTTCGTCGGATCGTGAAGGAAGACCAGGAACTGCTCGAGCGCCTGGCCAAGTGACCGTCCGGTACCTCGATCTCGCGGACTTCGTCGAGATCGCCTCCGAGGTCGGTCCGAGACGCGGAGGTGGTGAGACTCATCGGGCAGCGAGTGCACTCACTGGGCGCCCGTTCAACGTTGAAGACGAGGTCCAGTCGATTGTGTACGACGCGGTGCTTCAAAATCGGCCAAGACCGCGCCGCCGCTGTTTGGCCGCGGATCCGTATACATTCAGGGACTTCTGCCCGGCGCCGTTGAATACCGGCGCCCGAGCCGAAGCAGTACTGCTGGTCCTTCGGGCATTCCTGTTCAGACGCGTTTTGCCAAGTAGATGATCAGCAAGACGACGAGGACAGTGACGAGTAATCCGCCTCCGATGTACATGGTGACTCCTTTCTGTAGACGTGGGGCGGTTGATTCAACTGACCGGGCGGTTGCTGCGACGCAGCGACTCCCTTTGGAACCCGCCCCAGCGGTTCCAGAAGGCCAAGCTCAGCAGTACCCCGAGGATGCCCACAACAAACAAGAAGAGGCCCACGGTCTCGAGATTGACACCGGCGATCGTGACAGTGACCGCCCAACGCAGGATTGCGCCGGCGGCGATGAGCAGGATACTGAGCGAGAATCCCATGATGTGTGCTCTCAACAGTGTGCACTGCTGGTTGCAACGATGCGGCAGGTTGACGGTACGTTCACGACTGCGTTGCCGATACGGGCGGAGGACCCTTCCGAGCCGGCCGAGGGGCGACCACCGGAGTGGCCGCCCGTGTTGAAGGAAGTACGTCAGCCGTTCTTCCGTGCAAGTGACTGCCTGACCGCATCAACCCATAGTCGAGTGCGTTCCTGAAGGCGGTCCTCAGTCGCTGGCCAGGGCGGCTTTCGATCGGAGTTGCGTGACCTTGTCGGCTCCCCGTCCCGGAAGGGCGGGGAGGCGCAGCGTGAGCAGCCACGTGACGGCCACGAATGCCGCCGAGCCCCAGAGCGCTGCGCTGAGGCCGCTCCACAGGTACAGCAGGCCGGAGAGAAGCGTGCCGACGAGCCGCCCGGCGGCATTGGCGGAGTAGTAGAAGCCGACGTCGAGCGAGATGGCGTCGTCGTCGGAGTAGGCGAGGATCAGGTACGAGTGGAGCGACGAGTTCAGCGCGAACACGACGCCGAACACCACGAGACCGCCGACCACTGCGACGGTGGTCCCGGCATCGAAGGCAACCGCCAGGGCGATCAGGCCGGAGACGCACGCCAGCGCGAGGGCCCATTGCTGTGCGGCGCGGATCTCGTCAATGGTCTTGCCGGAGCGGTGCAGGAGCTTGGGTGCCATCGACTGCACGATGCCGTAGAAGATGACCCACATCGCAAGGAACGCGCCGATCGCGTAGTACGACCAATCGAGACGTTCGTCGAGGAACACGGGCAGCGCAACGACGAACCAGATGTCACGTGACCCGAAGAGGAAGAACCTCGCCGCTGAGAGTCGGTTGATGGCTTCGGACTTCGACAGGATGGAGCGCAGCGGCGCCTTCTTCTTCGATTTGCCGATTTCTTCGTCGAGAAGGACAACGAGGGCAAGCGTGACAACGCCGAGCATGGCGGCCATCGACCACAGCGCGGTCCGGTAGCCGAGCCACGACAACAGCGCGGCGCCGACGAAGAAGCCGACACCCTTCAGCGCATTCTTCGAACCCGTGAGGATCGCGACGAGACGGAACAACGCTCCTTCACCGTTGCCGGCGAGAGCCTTCACGGCACTCTTCGAGCTCATCTTCGTCAGGTCTTTCGCCACCCCGGACAGGGCCTGCGCGGACATCACGAATGCGACGGAGATCCATTCCTTCCAGCTCTTGTGGTGGAAGGTAAGCGCGTTCAGTGCAACGATCTGCATGCCCAACCCGATCACGAGGGTTCGGTTCAGACCGGTGCGTGAGCCGACCCACCCGCCGAGCAGGTTCGTCAGGATTCCCATGAACTCATACGCCAGAAAAAGGAACGCGATCGAGACAGGGGAGTAGCCCAACTCGTGGAAATGGAGCAGCACGAGCATGCGCAACGCGCCATCGGTGAGCGTGAACGACCAGTAGCCGATCGTCACCAGCGTGTAGTTGCGGAGCTTCATGCGGGACCAAGTGGTTCGAGCGACGAAGCGACCATCGCCGCAAGCTCGGCCATGCGCCACACGTAGCCGTACTCGTTGTCATACCAGATGAGCACCTTGAGCAACGTTCCGTCGATGACCATGGTCGACGGGCCATCGACGATCCCGGATCGGGTGTCGTTCGTGTAGTCGGCCGACACGAGCGGACGGTCCTCGTATCCGAGAATGTCTTTGAGCTCACCGTCGGCGGCCTCTCGCAGGAGTGCGTTGACTTCGTCGACAGTGACGAAACGAGACATCGTGAACACGGCGTCGGTGAGCGATGCGTTCAGCAGCGGAACGCGAACGGCGAGGCCGTTCAGCTTGCCCGTGAGCTCGGGATAGATCATCGTGATCGCCGTTGCCGACCCGGTCGATGTCGGGATCAGTGAATTGACTGCGGAGCGCGCTCGGCGCAGATCCTTGTGGGGGGCGTCGACGATCACCTGGGTGTTGGTGAGGTCGTGCATGGTGGTGATCGCGCCTCGCTCGATCCCGATCTTCTCATGCAACACTTTGACGACCGGAGCGAGGCAATTCGTGGTGCATGACGCCGCGGAGACGATACGGTGCGTGTTCGCGTCGTAGAGCCGGTCATTGCAGCCCATGACGATGTTGAGCACTTCGGCGTCCTTGACTGGCGCAGCGACGATGACCTTTCGCACGTTCCGCCCGAAGTACGGCTCGAGGTCGGCGACCGTCGTGAACTTCCCGGTGCATTCCAGCACGATGTCGACGCCGTGGTCATCCCACGCCACCGCGCCCGGCGTTTCCTCCGAGGAATACGTGACTGTCGCGCCGTCGATGACGAGCGTGTCGCGATGCGTGCTCACCGTCCCGCTGTAGCGGCCGTGCACCGTGTCGAACTCGAGGAGATGCGCCGCCGTTGCAGCGTCGCCTTTGCGTTCGTTCACGTGAACGACCCGCAGTTCCGGGTGTTCCCGGAGCGCTCGGACGACGAGGCGGCCCATCCGACCGAATCCGTTGATACCAATCTTCGTGGTCATACGTGTTTCCGTTCCTTGTCGTTCACGAGCGAGGGATTCATTGCGGGGAACACCGCTCCGGGGGCTTCAGGCGCCGATGGACTCGGGGAGGAGCGCGGCGATCCGTAGGCGAAGCTCGGACACCGTGTTGTCAAAGGCTTCTTTGGAGCCGTCGGCGACGGGATCCGGGATCGACCAGTGCAGCCAGTCGTCGGGATGCAGCTCTTCGTGGGCCTGATCGCAGACCGTGACCACGATCGCCGGCATCTTGCGAACCGAATGCAGCGACTTCGGCATGGCGTCGGCGAGGTCGAGCCCGGCCCGTTTGGCTGCTGCCCGAGCCCCGGGGTGAATCTGTGCCGCCGGATGGGTGCCTGCGGACTCAGCGGGCGCACCCGCCAGGGTTCGCCACAGTGCTGCTGCGAGTTGGCTGCGCGCCGAGTTCGCCGAACACACGAACAACGCCTTCCCGGCCGCAACGGGTTCACCTGGGATCAGTTCGACGAGCACGCCATGTACCAAGTGCACATAGCGTCGACGACCGTCACCGCTGGACCGTGAGCGGTAGATCATGCCGACCCCCTCGAGCACGTCGAGGTGGTGCGCCAAGAGATTCGATTCGATATTGACCAGTCGGCGCAGCTCGACGGGGGAACGATCGGATCGGACGAGCTCGTCGACGATGGTGAGTCGCACTGGATCGCCGAGGGCAGCATGACGCGCAGCCCGGTCCAGCACTCCGTTGCTCACGGCTTCCACCCTACCCGGGAAGGCGAAGGTCACTCAGTGAACGTTGAGTGAATCTTTGCTGACCGTCCACGGGTAGCGGCCTGGTCGCTGAACAGACGAGCGCCAACCCCGACTCGCGTTGTCGCCCACAAGTCGACGGCGAAGACCTCGCCGGATCAACTGAGTGGCCCGCATCACCCCACGGCACATGAATCAGCCACTACCCTCACCGTCACTTCGCGAAGAGGGCAACAAGGAATTTCGAATGGGCAGTGTTCAGGACTCACTCAGTGAGTCGAAGACGGCGATGGCCGAAGCGTTCCGCAACCGCAACCTTCGGCGTCTGAACCTGGCGTTCGCCGGTTCGGTCATCGGTGACTGGGCCTACGCCGTCGGCATGTCGGTGTATGCCTATAACAGGGGTGGCGCGACGGCCGTGGGCGTGCTGGCCGTCGTCCGCTACGTGTCAATGGCGTTGCTGTCTCCGTTCACGTCGTTGCTCGCCGACCGCTTCGACCGCCGACGGGTGATGGTGATCTCCGACCTGCTTCGGGTGGCTCTTGTCGGTCTGGCGGCGTTCGTCGTCGCCGTCGATGGCCCCCCATTGGTGGTCTACGTGTTGGGCTTGTGTACCGCAGCAGTCGGTACCGCGTTTCGTCCGGCCCAGGGCGCGCTGCTGCCGTCCCTCGCGAACCATCCCGGTGAACTGAGCGCAGCGAACGTTGCGGCGAGCACCATCGAGAGCGTCGGCTTCTTCGCCGGTCCGGCAATCGGCGGCCTCCTGCTCGCGGTGAGTGGCAACGGTGCCGTCTTCGCCTTCGATGCCGTCACCTTCGCCTGGTCGGCGGCGCTGGTCTGGGGTCTCAAGCCGGCGGTCGAAACGCGAAACGTGTCCACTGTGCCGGAGCCGCCCGAAGAGGGAGTTACCCGCACCAACCCCTTTGCGGGTGTGGGGCTCGGGTTCCGGGAAATACTCCGCGATCGCGACATCCGGCTGCTCGTCGGTTTATTCTGCGCGCAGACGGTCATTGCCGGCGCATCGTCGGTGGCAGTGGTCGCCATCGCCCTCGACCTGCTCAAGCTCGGCAACGGCGGACTGGGAACGCTCAATGCGACCATGGGCGTCGGAGGGATCCTCGGTGGCTTCATCGCTCTCGTGCTCTCCCAGCGGGGAAAGCTGGCGTGGGACTTCGGAGGAGGGGTGCTCTTGTGGGCGGCTCCATTTCTCCTCGTGGCGGCGTGGCCGACGACAGGGGGCGCAGTCGTAGCGCTCGCGCTGATGGGCGTCGGAAACTCGATCGTCGATGTGAACGCGTTCACGATCCTCCAGCGCCTCGTACCTGACGCCATCATGGGTCGGGTGTTCGGGGCGTTGGAGAGCGCGCTGGTCGGAGGAATGGCACTTGGCGCGCTGATCATGCCCGGACTCATCAACACCGTGGGGTTGCGGACCGGGCTCGTCATCATCGGCGGGGCAGTATCGATACTCGTCGTCGTCTCTGGCCGAGGCCTGCGCCGCATCGACAAGGTGGCGCTTGCGCCGGAAGGTCTCGAACTTCTTCGCGGCGTGCCGTTCTTCGCACCGCTACCGGAGAGCGTCCTCGAACTGCTCGCCCGACGCTCCAAACTGGTCACGACGACCGCAGGAAGCGCCATCTTCCGTGAAGGTGACGACGGCGACGCGTTCCATGTCGTCGTCTCCGGGACCGTCGACGTCACCATCAGGGGCGCGCACATTCGGCACCTCGGACCGGGCGACTCCTTCGGCGAAATCGCCCTTCTCCACGAGCTCCCGCGCACGGCGACCGTGGTCGCCACCACCGATGTGGTGACCCGTACGATCGATCGAAGCCGATTCCTTGCCGCCGTGACCGGACATGAAGACGCGTCGCGTCGTGCCCAGGAAGTGTCGACGCGCCTGATGGAGATCCGTTAGCGGGCGGGCTCATGCGGTCGTGGATCCAGATGTTGCTAATGGTGTGTCGCCCAATTGAGTTGGGCGGATTGCGAGTCAGCTGGCCGCACGGCGTCCCAGCGAAATGGGCGACACACCATTAGATCGATGAGCGCCTGAGAGTCACGTCGACGGTTGCCGCGGGTCCGGCGAGCGTGATCACGAGGGTGTCACCGCTGCACCTCGCTGGAGCGGGGCCGGTCGCACCGTTGTAGAACTTCAATGGTGTTGTCGAGGGTGTGCCGCTGATGTCGATCGTCAGCGATCCACCATCCTCGAGGATGTCCGTCACGGTCCAACCGGTCGCCGATGGCGTGTAGCGGGCACGGGCCTGGACGATCGAGCTGACCGTTCGTCCGCGGGTCGTCCCGTTCATGCTCATCGTGCTGACGACTTCACCCTCGACGAAGGAAATCGCGTAGTTGAACCGTGCGACGTCGTAGTTCGAGGGCCCCGACCGCCCAGCCGAAAGAATGCGGGCGTACGTCGCCGGGTCGGTGTTCATCCACGCCGAGCGGGCACCGGTCACCAGGCACGAACCACTCGACCCTGAGGCAGTCGGCGTCGGGATGCGTCGCCACACGAAGCGTGTGGTGCTGCCGGAGCGTTCCTGTGTGCATCGGAGCGTCGTCGACCCCACCCTGCGGGTCGTGCTGCGCTGGGAAGCGGTGCACCCGGATCCAACGCTTACCGCCGCGGCGCGGAGTGGGACTCCCGCGATGGAGATCGCTGTGGCGGCTGCGATCGTGAGATACCGAAACCCCGCTCTTCGTTGCACGTCGGCCCCCTAAGTATTGCTGGCGACCGTAGTACTCGACGACGCTCGGCGCTCGTCGCGCTCCTCGATGACGCTTCGGTCAGGACTGTCCAATGCGCTCCCCGAGCGGGATCTCCGAGATGATCTCCCACCGATAGCACCCCGATAGCTGACGCACATCGAGCAGTGAGATCGTCGCGAACTCGACGTGCTCGAGATCGCATGAGCGATCGTCGACGATCCGGGAAACGGCAGCATCGTCATGCGGCGCGTTCGCATACGCAACGGTGAGGTGCGGCCGATACGGACGGGTGGGATCGGTCCGGAGCAACGAGGTGGATGCCGTCACAGCCGAGTCGAACACACCACGAAAGGCGTCGGCCGGTTCGAGCTCCCAGACGACCGCCGAGTGATACGCAGCCAGCGACGCTGACGCTCTGATCGCTCCCATCCCCGCCACCTCGGACCGTACGGCGCCGACCATGTGGTCGACAGCCGAACGGTCCGCGGATGTCAGCGAAGGGACAAGTGACACCACTGTGCAATGCAGCCAGGCCGCCGGGACCAGATCGAATCCGACCGAGTCGAGGAGCGCCGCTACGGCCTCCACCGACGCATCAGGCACAGACGAGGGAAGGAGGTACCAGTGCAAACGGGTCTCCCCGGGCGCCCAGGTGCCGTGTTCCCAGTGCGATACAAGTCCCGATGTCATGGGATCAGAGGTTCATCTTCGGCTTGACCTCGGTGTCGATGATCGATTGCAGCTGTGAAGCAGCGGTTGCCCATGCCTGCTTGGGGTCGCTGTTGCTGAGGACCATCGATTCCAGCGCCTTGCCGAGGATCGCATCGCCTCCGGGAACGAACACTCTCGCCGAATCCTGGCTGCGCGTCTTGGCGAGCTGATCGACGGCGGTGCGGAACTGCGGACGCTCCTTGTACACCTGGGTCATGACCGGGCCTTCGATGGCCGACTTGCGCACGGGCATGTAACCGACCGACGCCGAGTAGAACGCCGTGGAGTCCGTGCTTGTCATGAAGGCAAGGAACCGCATGGCAGCAAGCTTGTTCGCGTCCGGGATGTTCTCCGGAATGGCCAGCCCGGCCCCGCCGGTCGGGCAGCCGAACGCCTTCGGGCCCTTGGGAAGGAACGATGTGCCGACGTCGAACTTGCCCTTCGCTCCGCTCAGTACGCCGCTCAATCCACCTGTCGACGACACCGTCGCTGCACACAGCTCGGCGAGGAAGTCGTCGGTCTCACTCTTGGACGTTACGTTCGCATACTTCTTGGTGTTCACCTGGTCACGGAGGAACTGACCGGCACCGACTGTCTCCGACGCGTCGAGAGTCAGCTTGAGATCAGGCATCGAATACTGACCCCCTTGACCCCACATCAGGTTCTGGAACGTCCACGCCACGTAGCTATCGCCCTTCACGACCGTGAACGGGAACTTGTCGCTCGAACCGAGCTTCTCCTGGAGCTTCGGTGCCCACGTCTCGAACTCCGCCCAGGTGTCGGGTCCACGGTCGGGCAGGCCGGCCGCGGCCCAGAGACGCTTGTTGTAATAGAAGAGCGGCGTGGAACGGGCGAACGGCATGGCCCACTGCTGCTTGTTGTAGAGGTAGTCGTCCATCAGCACGGATTGGTAGTCCGCCGTGTCGAGCTTCACCGCGCTGAACAGTTCGTTGAGCGGCGTGATCGCCTTGGAGATTGCGTATTTGAACCACCACACGTCAGAGAGCATGACGACGTCGGGCAACTGCTTGGCGGCGATCGAAGCGTTGAACTTCTGGGCGATCTCGGCATAATTCGCACCGGCGGTCTGAAGATTCACCTTGAATCCCGGGTTCGCATCTTCGAACCGCTTGATGAGGATCTCCTCTACCGGCTTCGATTTCGCCGGGTGAGAGCTCCAGTAGGTGATCTCCGTCGCCGGCTTCACCTTGCCGTAGCGACCCGCGGGTGTTGTGGCCTTTACGGACTTCTTGACGGTCTTCGCGGCGGCAGAAGTCACGTCCGGCAGTGCAAGAGCTGCAGCGCCGGCACCGGCGACGAGTCCGAGGAATCGCCGGCGTGAGAGCGCTGACCGGTCAGCGTCTGACGCACCGGTGGAAGTCGATGGAAGCTGTTCAGTCATGTGGTGTCCCTTGTTCGGGTGGTGGGTGTGATGGTGACGCTCCGACCGTGACGCGAGATCTCTGATCTCCACGATCGGTGAGGTTCAGCCCTTGACGCCGCCGGTGAGACCGTCGACGACGCGACGTTGCGCGAAGAGCAGGATCGGAATGATGGGAAGGATGACGAGGACCGCGCCGGCCATGATCGGGCCCCACTCGTTGACACCTTCGCTGTCGCGGAGCAGGGTGAGTCCGACGGGAAGGGTGGTCGAGCTCGCCCTCGACGTGACCAGCCGTGGCCAGAGGTAGTCGTTCCACTTCGCCACTGCGGTTACCAACGCGAACGCCGCGATCGCCGGGCGCGACATTGGTACGACCACTTTGGTCATCAGTCCCCAGCGGGAGATGCCATCGATCTCCGCGGCTTCGATGATCTCGGTCGGTATCGCGCGGAATGTCTGATGAAGCAGGAATGCGCCGAAGGCAACTCCAGCCGTCGGAATGACGATCCCGAGCCATGAGTCGAGCCATCCCAGGCGCGCCGTGGTGACGTAGTTCGGAATCAGAACTACTTCGAAGGGCACCATCAGCGAGGCGACGATGAACCAGAAGATCAGGCGCCGTGCGGGGAAACGGAGGAACACGAGGGCATATGCCGTGGTGACGCCGAGAACGACCTTGATTGCTGTTGTCGCCGCCGTCGTCGCGAAGCTGTTGATGAAGAACCGCAGGAACGGCACCTCGTTGAATGCACGGTGGTAGTTGTTCCACACGAGCTTCGAAGGAAGGATGCGCAAGGGTCTCGAGTACAGATCGTTCCGGCTCTTGAGCGACGCAAGAACCATCCAGACGACCGGAACCACGGTGAGAACGAGCGCCCCGATGATGGCGAAGAGTCCGGCGGGGCCTTGGCGCACCTTCTTCGAGACCTTTGGTGCGTCGCTCCCTGCACGAATGGCCGAGAGCTCGGAGCGGGATCGAGAGGTCGGGGCGTCGAGCCGAACTGCGCCCGGCGGTTCCGTCGTGACCGTCATCAGGAATCCTTCCGGTCGAGTATCCGAACCTGGACCAACGTGACGACGAGGAGCACCACGAAGAGAACCGCGGCAATCGCCGAGGCGCGTCCTACCCGGAAACGGACGAACGCTTCATCGAAGATCTGGAAGGACATGGTGCGCGTGCCGTCGAGCGGACCGCCCTGGGTCATCACGTAGATCACGTCGAAGGCTTGCATCGAGGCGATGAACGAGGTCGCGAGAACGAACGACGTGGTCGAGCGCAGCGATGGCAGCGCGATTCGGCGAAGCCGTGCCCACCACCCCGCGCCATCGATGGCTGCAGCTTCGAACAACTCCGGCGGTATCGACTGCAGGCCGGCGATGAAGAGCAGGCACGTGTAGCCGAGCTGCTTCCAGATGTAGACGATGCAGACCATGACCATGGCCCAGCCGGGGCTGTTGTACCAGTTCGGCGAGTCGAGTCCGATGAGGCGCAACCCCGCGGCGAGCAGACCGAAGCGAGGATCGAACATGAAGTACCAGACGATGGCGACAACGGCACCGGGCATCAGGTACGGCGAGAACAGTGCCGATCGCGCGGCGGACGAGCCCCTGCGCTTCTTCAACAGCGCGAATGCGAATAGCAGACCGCCAACCGTCGACCCGGCGACCGTCGTGATCGAGAAGATGAGGGTGTTGACGATGGTCTTGCGGCCGACCGGGTCTCGCCACGACTCGGTGTAGTTGCTGAAGCCGACCCACACCTTCTGCGGAGAGATCAGGTCCCACCGATAGAGCGAAAGACGGAGTGACTCGACGAGCGGCCGGTACGTGAACCAGAAGAGCAGGAGAAGATTCGGGGCGAGCAGCGCGCCGGCGAAGAGGTACTCGGATCGCCTTCGTGCTCGAACCATTGCCACCCGGGCAGCATCAGGGCCCTGGTTGTCCGGTAGGCGTCACCGGGATTGCGCCGCCACGTCGTTCTGGCAAACGTTTGAAACGTGGCGGTCGGAGCGAGGCCGTGGCGCACAAATGAACGACATGTTTCCGTTCGATTACAACGCGCAGTGCGACTGGCCAAATGAAAGGACGTTCACTTAACGTGACCGTTCAACCGTGGCCGCGGCGTTCCCTGACGGAACCTCGACTGTGACCGCGTTCGAACGAGGAACGAAGAACCATGGCGGAAGACGTTGTCTCCAAGCAGTCGGCCCGGCAACGCGTGCGGAGTCGACTCGTCGACCTTCGTGCGTCGGGGCAACGACCCGATTCACAGCGGCCCGCGCCGCGCCGGTCGTGGCGGAAGGTCCTCGGTTCGCTCTCCGTGGCGTCCGTGGTCCTGGCCGGAACGGCCCTCGTATCGGTAGGAGACCCGGCCAGCGCCGGCACGTTACCCACGCCGTGGACGGGTTTCTCTGGTCCCGGGGCCACCACGGTAGTCAGCACCACGGCGCCGGCCGAGTTTAAGTACGACTACGACGTGACGCCGAATGCTGCAGGCACGAACACTACGCCAGTGCCGTACTCTTGGACGTTCTCGACCATCGCTGGCGCCAGCGGTACGGTCCCCCTTGCGTACACCTACAGGGGGTATCACGCGTTCTTCAGGGTCAGTGCGGGGCTCACGGCGTTTGTCCAACGACCGGGCTTGGTCCCCGTCGAAACAACGGTTGTCTCTGCCGGTCCGAAAAGCAACGGCGAAGGGAGGCCGTCCGGAGGTTTTTGTTTCGAAGGCATCCAGTCGCTGAGTGTGCAGGCCGGCGACACGTACGGGTTCGTCATGACGGGCAGCAACGGTGACAGCGACGACGTCCTGCGGGGAACGCTCACGGTCGACCTCGCAACTGGCTCGGACACGCCCGCCGCCGAGTGCCCGCTGACGCCGCCGACCACTACAACGTCATCCACCACCACCTCCACCACCACCAC
>JANPFX010000015.1:0-2432 GCA_031423635.1 Acidimicrobiia bacterium
CGAGGACCTCGGGACAGTCGAACCATATGTACGCGAAGAACTCGCGAGAGCGAAGATCTTTGGCTATCAGCTCCTCCAGTTCGAGACGGGACCTGCCGCCGACCTTCGCCCCGACGTGCTCGCCGCCTTCACGACGCATGACCTTCCGACGATCCCCGGCATCTGGACCGGAAGCGATCTCGGGGCTCAGACAGACCTCCACCTGGCACCCAACGTTGCCGGAGTCGAGGCGATTCGATCATCGGTCGCGGCACGGGCCGGCATCGACGAGACCGACCCGACCGTCGACATCGACGACGTGGTCCTCGGGGTGTATCGCGATCTCGCCCACGCCCCGTGCGCCGTCCTGAACGCGACCCTCGACGACGCTCTCGGCGTCGAGGAGCGTCCGAACATGCCCGGAACCATCGATGAGTGGCCGAACTGGCGGATCGCGCTGCCCGTTCCGCTCGAGACGATCCTCGACGACCCGAGAGTCGCGGCGATCGCCGCCGCGCTCACCAGATGATCGGTGGCCCCCGGGGGAAGTGACCCTTACGGCCGGGCGGCGGCGAACATCCCCGATCGCCCGCCTCGACATCCCGGATCGGCCACAACGAGCAGCCATCGCGGTCGAGACCGCCCGTCCGGGATGTTTCCACCCACGAAGTGGGATGGTTCCACCCGCGAAGTGGGATGGTTCGGTTCGGTTCCCTACAGTGGAGGGCATGACCACGATCTCGCTCACCGCCGCCGACGGACACGAACTAGCCGCCTACGTTGCGGAACCTACGACGACCCCTACAGCGGGGATCGTCGTCATCCAGGAGATCTTCGGAGTCAACCCCCACATCCAGGAGGACGCCGACCGATTCGCAGCTGCCGGCTACCTCGCTGTGGCGCCGCACATGTTCGACCGGGTCAAGCGGGGTGTGAGCATCGGGTACACCGCCGAGACGATCGCCGAAGGGCGTGAGTATGCGATGGCCCTCCAACCCGCCGGCATCGCCGCCGACGTCAGCGCGGCAATCGCGTACCTGCGCAGCCGTGG
Source organism: Acidimicrobiia bacterium (assembly GCA_031423635.1). Taxonomy (GTDB): domain Bacteria; phylum Actinomycetota; class Acidimicrobiia; order Acidimicrobiales; family JANYDT01; genus JANLQX01. Next base: position 1,031 of record JANPFX010000015.1, read on the forward strand.
AGTGACCAAGGTCGGCATCGTCGGCTACTGCTTCGGCGGCACCGTGTCCGCCATGGCCGCGGCGAACCTCGATGTGGACGCGGCGGTGTCGTACTACGGCGGGGGCGTCGGCGATCTCGTCAAGGGTGGTGTGGCCCCGAAAGTCCCGACGATCTGCCACTTCGGCACGAAGGACGTGTGGATTCCGGCCGATGTCGTCGATGCCGTCGAGGCTGCATGGCCGGACGCGAAGGTGTACCGCTACGACGCCAACCACGGGTTCCACTGCGATCACCGCGCCGACTTCGACCAGGCGTCGTCCGACGTCGCCCAGGAGCGGACCCTCGCCTTCTTCGCCCAGAACCTCGCCTGAGCGCGTGGCAAGAATCCAGGTGCACAGGTCGTTGATCCGCATATGTCGTTCCTGATCGAGCAGCTACCGCTCTGGCTGGCGGAGACCAACGCGTACATCGTCGCCGCTGACGGCCCGGGCGGTGAATGCGTCCTGATCGACGCGCCACCCGACCCGACCCGTTTGCTCGAGCGGATCCATCACCACGGGCTCAAGCTCGTCGCGCTGCTCTCCACCCATGGCCACATCGATCACATCGGGGGTGTGAAAGAGGTCGTCAAGGCCCACGCCCATCCGATTCCGGTGCACATCAACCGTCACGACCGCCACATGCTTCTCGATCCGCGCGGCAGCAGCGGATCGTTCGGGAGAATGCTCGGAGAACTCGACGTGAGCCCGCCGGAGCTGATCGAGGAGCTCGACGACGGTCAGGTCGTGAAGGGCGCGGGCATGAAGTTCACCTGTCTCCACACCCCCGGGCACACCATGGGCAGCGTGTGCCTGCGCCTCGACATGGACGGCGCCCCTCCCCTCCTGTTCAGCGGCGATCACCTCTTCGCCGGTTCGATCGGCCGCACCGATCTCGCCGGTGGCTCGTTCCCCGCGCTCATGCAGTCCATGGCTGACAAGATCCTCCCCCTCAACGACGACGTCGCCGTCCTCCCCGGCCACGGACCGACCACGACCATCGGCCGCGAACGGGTCACCAACCCGTTCCTCGTCGGTCTGATCGACGGCGACTTCGACGATACCCCCCGCACCTGGGGCTAACCACGGGTTCTTCCTGCCCGCTGCGTTGCGGGGTCCTGTCACCGATCCTCCCCACCCACTCCGGTACTCGCCCGTTGCTCCTCCGTCGCCGGGTCTCCGTTCCTCGGGGCAGGGCCCCATCGCCGCCACCCCTCCACTCCACTCATTGGTCGGCTGCCCGCGTTCATCGGTTCCTCGGTCTACCGATTTCCCTGCCCGCTGCGTTGCGGGGTCCTGTCACCGATCCTCCCCACCCACTCCGGTACTCGCCCGTTGCTCCTCCGTCGCCGGGTCTCCGTTCCTCGGGGCAGGGCCCCATCG
>JANPFX010000016.1:0-5512 GCA_031423635.1 Acidimicrobiia bacterium
GATAACCCGCAACGACTCCGCTCAGAAGCCGCGTTCGCCAAACTTGCCGGTGTCTGCCCTGTTCCCGCATCATCAGGCAAAACGAGCCGGCACCGTCTCAACCGCAATGGTGACCGAGACGCCAACAACGCGCTGTACCGAATCGCGCTCGTGCGCATGCGCTTCCACCAACCCACCCGCGACTACGTCAAACGACGCACCGCGCAAGGTAAGACCAAGCCCGAGATCATCCGCAGCCTCAAGCGCTACATCGCGCGTGAAGTGTTCACCGCAATAGTCAACCCGCCCACCGACATCCCCCATCGCAGCGAGCTCCGCCAAGCACGCCTGCAAGCGCGTCTACCCCTCGTCACCGTAGCCTCCGCTCACGGCGTCGCGACCATCGAACTCTCACGCCTCGAACGAGGACTCCAACACAACACCGACCTCGCCAGAAGAGTCCACGCATGGCTTGACGACTATCTCACCAAGACCGCTTGACATCTCTAGGAGCTTCAAACCCGTCGGCCACGGGATCACTCTTGAAGATTCCGCAGATTGTTTGCGTCCGTGACTGCGGCTTGAACGAGCGCAGTCCGAGTGAGCAAGGTCCCCCGTCATCGAAGCGAAAGTGCGTTACGGCTCAGAGCCAGGTCAACGCCTCGGCGATGGGTGCGAGCGGTGCGGGGGAGTGGGGTGCGGGGAGATACACGATGCCCACGTCAGCTCCAGCTGCGGCCCACATCTCGGCCTGCTCGACGACTCCACCGACGCCTTTCTCCGGCACGTAGTGGAGGTTGACCGAGCACTCGATCTCGTTCGGGTCCCGGCCGATGTCGGCACAGTGCTGCAGGAGGATCTCCTTGCTCTGCTTCCACGAGTCGACGTTGCGGGATATCGCGTTCCAGTGCTGGGCGTAGCGGGCGACGGCTCGCAGCGTCCGCTTCGGGCCGGTGCCGCCGATGGCGATCGGAGGGTGAGGGCGCTGCACCGGCTTCGGCTCACAGCGGGCGTCGCGGAGTTCGAAGTGCGTTCCGTCGAAGTTGGCGACCTCGTCGCGCAGGAGACGGATGATGACCTCGCACCCTTCGTCGAACTGGTCGAAACGCTCCTTGAGCGGTGGCAGGGTGATGCCGAGCGCGGTGCACTCGTCCTGGTTCCAACCTGCACCGAGCCCGACGATGAGTCGGCCGTTGCTGATCACGTCGACTGTCGCCGCCATGTTCGCCAACACGGCGGGATGTCGGTACGGCATCCCGGTGACCTGGCAGCCGATCCGGATGCGCGACGTCGCCACTGCCATCGCCGCGAGCATCGACCAGCCCTCGAGGCACTGGCCGGTTCGGTCGGAGAAGATCGGCTCGAAATGATCGAAGTTCCACGCGGTCTCGTAGAGCTCGATCCCGTCGGCTTCCTTCCATGTCGCGAGCACATTGGCCCACGTGGTGTGCATGGGCGCAGTCTTCACTCCGAATCGCATGTCTTGACTCTCCTACCGGCGGCACCAAACCGCAACCCGAGTGCGACTCCCGAGCCGCGTTGCGCGGTTGGTTGGCGCCGCGTTGTCGAGTTGACGACGTCGCCAACTCGACAACATGGCGCCAAACTCGACATACAAGTGCAGTCGAGACGTCAACCGGGGGCTGCACCGGAGGACAGACGTGCCCGCATCAGCTCGATCAGCTCGTCGAGCGAGTCGCACGATCGCATCGTCGGCGAATCGACGAGAACTTCCCACGAGGTGCTCTCACGCCGCTGCCACGCGCCTGGCAACGCCTGGCCGACGATCGAGGAGTGTTCCTCACCGAGTTCGTCGCGGTGCAGGAATGACACGGTGGCGTCGAGCGACGCGATGAAGTCCCGCCATTTCGACTTCATCCCGGCGAAGCCGAAGGTCACGGCGCAGAGATGGCAGTCATACGTGCTCGGCCGGACGATCTTGTGGACGAAGTCCTTCGCCTTCCCAGAGATCGTCCCGTCGGCGTTGTAGATGAAGACGATCTCCGGACCTGGCATCAGACCCGAGGGAGGTCGACCAGCGCCGCGGCAATCGCGGCGGCGGGGTAGTCGTAATCGACCAATCGTCCGTGCACGTAGCTCTCATACGCGGCCATGTCGAGCATGCCGTGACCGCAGAGCGCGGTGAGGATCACCTTCGACTCACCCGACTCCTTGCACCGCAGGGCCTCCTCGACCATCGCTGCCAATGCGTGGGTCGGTTCGGGAGCGGGGATGATGCCCTCGGTGCGGGCGAACTGAACGCCGGCGGCGAAGCAGTCGAGTTGGTTCTTCGACATCGCCTCGATGAGGCCGAGCTCGTAGATGTGCGAGACGAGCGGGCTCATGCCGTGATAGCGGAGGCCACCGGCGTGAATCGGATCGGGGATGAAGTTCTTCCCGAGCGTGTGCATCTTCATCAGTGGGGTCATGCCGGCGGTGTCGCCGAAGTCATAGGCGTACACACCTTTCGTCATGGACGGGCACGCCGTGGGTTCGACGGCGACGATGCGGGTCTTGGCCCGCCCGGCAATGTTCTCGGCGAGGAACGGAAACGTGAGCCCGCCGAAGTTCGACCCCCCGCCCACACAGCCGAAGATGACGTCCGGATACTCACCGGCCATTTCGAACTGCTTGAGAGCCTCCTGTCCGATCACCGTCTGATGCATCAGCACATGGTTGAGCACCGATCCGAGCGCATAGCGGACCGAGTCGCCCGACGTTGCGGCGACCTCGACCGCTTCGGAGATCGCGATGCCGAGTGAGCCCGGTGTGTCCGGCATGGCGGCGAGGATCTGACGTCCGGCATTGGTCACGGTCGACGGCGATGGGTGCACGGTGGCTCCGAAGGTCTCCATCATGAGGCGTCGATAGGGCTTGGCGTCGTAGGACGCCCGGACCTGCCATACCTCGCACTCGAGACCGAACTGGGCGCAAGCAAACGCCAGCGCGGTTCCCCATTGGCCCGCGCCGGTCTCGGTGGTCAGCTTCTTCACGCCGGCCTTGGCGTTGTAATACGCCTGGGGTACGGCCGTGTTCGGCTTGTGCGAGCCGGCAGGAGACGTGCCCTCGTACTTGTAATAGAGGTGAGCCGGGGTCCCGAGCGCCTTTTCGAGTCGGTGCGCACGGTAGAGGGGAGTGGGCCGCCAAAGCTTGTAGACATCGCGGACGGGGTCGGGGATCTCGATCGCCGCGTCCATCGACACTTCCTGCATGATCAGGTCCATCGGGAACAGCGGGGCGAAGTCATCCGGTCCGGCCGGCTGGAGGGTGCCGGGGTGGAGAGCCGGTGGGGGAGGACTGGAAAGGTGGGGAACGATGTTCATCCAGGTACGCGGGATGTCGGTCTCCGGCAGCAGGAACTTGGTCGTCGACACAGCAGCCTCCGGGTTCAGTGTTGGATCAGCGCGACGGTAGCGGACGGGCGCGGTTCCTGCCTTCGGCCACGATCCTGGGTCGGCTGGCGTCGTTGGGTCGGCGGGAGTGCACTTATGCACAGATTCCGACCCGATGAGTGTGAGCCGACCCAGAGAATGTGAGCCGACCCAGGGAACCTGGGGAGACCGGGTGATCGTGTTTCGGCGTTGCACAGCGCTGGTCGTTGGTAGCGTCTCCCCTGGTTCGTTTTCGAGAGGGTGAGTCCTACGGCAGAGCACTTTGATCTGGTCGTCATCGGTGGTGGCCCTGGTGGCTATGCCGCAGCGCTGTACGGTTCGGCGGCGGGCCTCAACGTCGCCGTGGTCGAGCGCGACAAGGTAGGCGGCACCTGCCTGCACCGTGGCTGTGTGCCCGCCAAGGAGTTCCTGGAAACGGCAGCGGTGTTCCGTACCGTGTCGCACGCTTCCAAATTCGGCATCATGTCGAGTGAGCCGAAGGTCGACTTCAAGACCAGTCAAGCCCGGAAGCAGTCGATCGTCGACAACCTCTGGAAGGGCCTTTCGGGCCTGATGAAGAAGAAGAAGATCACGATCGTCAACGGCACCGGAACCCTGCACACGGGTCACCATGTGAAGGTTTCCGACGGTACAGAGCTCACCGGGACCAACATCATCCTTGCTGCGGGCTCCGTGCCCCGCACGATCCCCGGATTCGAGCCCGATGGTCGCCTGGTCTTCACCAGCGACGAGTTCCTCGACCTCGACATGATGCCCGGGTCGGCCGTCGTGATCGGCGCCGGCGCGATCGGCTGTGAGTTCGCGTCGACGATGAGCGATCTCGGCACCAAGGTCACCATCCTCGAGGCCATGCCGAAAATGCTGCCCGGCTGCGATGTCGACGTAGTCGACGTGGTGGCGCGCTCGTTCAAGAAGCGGGGGATCGACGTGCGCCTCGGCGTCGGCGTCACCGGCCATTCGCCGTCGGCCGACGGTCTCGCCACCACCGTGCAGTTCGGCAACGGTGAATCGATCACCGTCGACGCCGTCGTGGTGTCCGTCGGGCGTCGCCCGCGCATCGAAGAACTGCTCGACGAGGGCACCGGCGTCACGGTGACCGATCGTGGCTTCATCGAGGTCGACGGCCTCATGCGAACCACAGCACCGAACGTCTACGCCGTCGGCGACCTCGTCCCGACGGCTCAGTTGGCCCACATCGGCTACGCCGAGGCGATCATTGCGATCAAGACCATCCTCGGCGAGCGTGCGTTCCCGATCGACTACAGCCGCGTGCCGTGGTGCATCTACTGCCATCCCGAAGTGGCCTTCGCCGGCCTCTCGGAGGAACAGGCGATAGCCGCCGGGCACGACGTCGTGGTGGCCAAGGAGCGCTTCATCGGCAACAGTCGGGCCCAGATTCTCGGCGAGACGGATGGCCTCGTGAAGGTCATCGCCAAGAAGAACGCCGACGGTCGGCCGGGTCAGATCCTGGGCGTGCACATGGCCGGGCCCTGGGTCACCGAGCAGCTCGGCCAGGCCTATCTCGCCGTGAACTGGGAAGCCTCGGTCGACGACGTCGCTTCGTTCATCCAGCCGCACCCATCGCTCTCAGAAACCTTTGGGGAGGCGTTCCTCCACCTGCTCGGCCGCCCTCTCAACGGTTGATTCGCCGCCTTCTCTCTCGCTTCACCACCTACGTCCGTTCTCTCTTCGAAAGCCAAACCATGTCTGACGTAACGATGCCCCAGCTCGGCGAAACCGTGACCGAGGGAACGATCACGAAGTGGTTCAAGAAGGTCGGCGACCGGGTCGAGCGTGACGAGTTGCTGTTCGAGGTCTCCACCGACAAGGTCGATTCCGAGGTGTCGTCGCCGGCATCTGGCTTCCTCGCCGAGATCCGTATCGCCGAGGGTGACACCGTCGACGTCGGCACCGTCCTCGCAGTGATCTCCGCTGAGGAGGGCGCCCCGGCTCCCGTTGCCGCGCCGTCTGCCCCCGCTCCCGTCGCCGAAGCCCCGGCCCCGGCCCCAGTCCCAGCGCCGGCACCGACGCCACCACCGGCCCCGGTGGTCGAAGCCCCCGCGGCCGCCGCTCCGCCGCCCGCTCCCGCCGCGTCGGCCCCGGTCGCTGCTGCTGCACCGGCGCCCGCTGCTCCGGCCCCG
>JANPFX010000017.1:0-7726 GCA_031423635.1 Acidimicrobiia bacterium
TCACTGTGGCCGATCCCAGGGTCTCGATGACCGGTGCGCGTCGGGTCAGGACGTGGCGCTTCGACATCCGCCACGCGCCGACCGCCATGAACACCGTGAGGACCACCGGGAACTCCTCCGGCAGCATCGCCATCGCCGTCGCAATCCCGGCGAGCAGGCCCTCGAGCCAACCACCGCGCATCGCCCCGTAGGCCACCACGACGATGGCCGCAGCGCTGAGCCCGATCACTGCCACCACGCGGACGAGCCGATCGATCTCGCTCTGCAGGCGCGTCCGCTCTGGCTCGATGGTGCGCAGTGCCGTGCCGATCCCCCCGAGCTCGGTGTCGGCGCCGATCGCGGCAACTTGCGCAATGCCCCGGCCCTTCACCACCAGCGTGCCGGTGAACAGCCACGGTGTGTCGTCACCTCCGGGCGGTCCCATGACCGCTCCCCCGTCGGGCCCGTCTCCGTCGGCACTTGGTGACGGCGGGTCGGCCGACGACTTCCGCACCGGCACGGACTCGCCGGTCAACGCGGATTCGTCGACCGACAGATTGTTCCCGTCGAGAAGCAGGGCGTCGGCAGGCACCCGGTCGCCTTCGGAGAGCAGGACGAGGTCACCTCGCACCACGTCGCGTCCAGCGATGCGTTCCTGTTGGCCATCACGAATGACGAGGGCCCGCGGCGATGACAGGTCACGGAGTGCTGCGAGCGCGTTCTCCGTCTTGTGCTCCTGGTAGATCGAGATGCCGATGACCACCACGACGAACGACATCAGGATCAGGCCGTCGAGCGGTTCGGCGAGGAGGAAGTTGACGGTGCCGGCCCCGAGGAGCAGCAACAGCATGGGTTCGCGGACGACGTCCCAGGCTTGGTGGACCAGGTTGCGCTTCAAGGCCACCGGCAGTTCGTTGAACCCGTCGGTGGCCAGGCGACGAGCGGCCTCGGTCGACGACAACCCCTCGAGGAGAAACGCTCTGTTCTCGTTCATGTTCTCGTCGGTGCGGGGTAGCTCACGGTCGCTCTCGTCCCGCCGCTCGACGAGGCCGACAGAACCAGATCTCCGCCGTCGGCACGAGCCAGCTTCCGGGCGATGGGCAGGCCGAGACCGCTGCCCGAGAGCTCGGTTCTCCGGTTGTCGGCGCGCCAGAGCCGATCGAAGGCGTGTCGCCGCTGCTCGTCGGTCATGCCCCGTCCTTCATCGTCAACGCGAATTGTTCGTTCGCCGTCCACGATCTTCGTCGACACCCGTATCGAAGCTCCTGCCGCTGACGCATCCAATGCGTTGGCGAAGAGGTTGTCGAGGATCTGGGCCAACCGGTCGGCCTTCACCTCGGCCAGAAGCGGTTCGCTCGACTCACAGACCAGGCGGATCTCCCTCTCGTCGGCCAGCGCCGACCACGCATCGACGCGATCGGCGATTGTGACCTGGAGATCGACGAGGCCGGCCGCGGACTCGGGTCGGTCCGGTCTCGCCAGTTCGAGCAGACCATCGATGATGCGGCTCAGTCGGCTCAGTTCGTCGACCGCAGAATCGACCTCCTCGGCGAGGCGGTCGGGCGGTGCATATGCAAGGGCCTCGACGCGCAGGCGCGCCGCAGTGAGCGGGCTTCGCAGCTGATGGCTCGCGTCGGCAACGAACGCGTCCTGCGCGGTGATCAACTCCTCGATGCGACCGGCCATCGTGTTGAAATCAACGCCCAGCGCCCGAACCTCGGGAGCTCCGGACTTCGTGGGCGCGCGGGTGCGGAGGTTCCCCTGCCCGAACGCCTGAGCGGTCTGGCGCAGGGCGACGATGGGTCGCTGCAGCGAGCGGGCCATGATCACGGCAAGGCCGGTCGCCGCGACCAGGGTCGAAGCACCCACGAGCATGAGGCGCCAGGCGATCGAGCGGATCCGCCGGTCGAGCTCGGCGGTCGTGAAGCTCAGCCGGACCGCCCCCAGCATGGTCCCACCGGAAGAGACCGGCACAGCCACGAACAGCGCTGACCGACCGAGGGTCTGGGAGTAGCGCTGGTCGACGCCGACTCTGCCGGCGAGCGCGGAGACGATCTCCGGCCGCGTCGCGAAGGACCGCGCTTCCCCTGGTGCTTCGTTGTCGGCGAGGGCTACTCCTTTGGCGTCGACGACGACCACACGCGCTCCGCTGCGACGGGAATACCGGTCGGCGACCTTCACGGCATTGGCGCGTACCTGCGCGATGCCGATGTCGTTGACCTCGGAGAGCGAATCCTCGACCAGGCCGGCGAGGACCACTGCGTCGCGCTCCAGGTCCGTGCGGAGATCCTGGCGTTCGGACTCGATGATGGTCCGCCAGAACGGCACACCGAGCACGACGAGCACGAAGGTGATCAACACCAGCGAACTGGCCAGGAGCCGACGGATCACGGGGCGGTGTCCGGTGCTGTCATGTCGACGTTGCGGCCGGATCGACCAACCGGTAGCCGATGGAGCGGACGTTCTCGATCCATGCCGGATTGCCGAGCTTCTTGCGCAGCTGGGCGACGTGCACGTCGAGGGTCTTGGTCGGCCCGTACCAGTGCTCGTCCCACACCTGCTCGATGAGATCGGACCGCGTGACCACAGCACCCGGGTCGGCGCTGAGCATTGCGAGCACGCCGAATTCCTTCGTCGTGAGTGAAAGCTCTTGGCTCTCGAGCGTCACGCGGTGCGTGCGAAGGTCGATCGTAAGTGCACCTATTGCTCGAACTCGCGTGTCCTGCGGAGCCACATCACCATTGGCGGCATCGACCCCCTCCGCTTCCATCGGGGTCGACGACACTGGATCCGCGCGGCGCATCACCGCCCGGATTCGGGCGATGAGCTCTCGCATACCGAACGGCTTCGCCAGATAGTCGTCGGCACCGAGTTCCAGCCCGACCACCCGATCGATTTCCGAACCCCGGGCCGAGATGACGATGATCGGCAGCTTCTCGTCGAACTGGCGCAGCGACCGGCACACGTCGAGACCGTCCATATCGGGCAGGCCGAGGTCGAGAAGCACGATGTCAACCGGCAGAGCGGCATGCACATCGGCACCGCGGGACACTCGCGTGACCTCGTAGCCGTGGTGGGCGAGGCCTGCTTCGAGAGGAAGGGCAATGCCGTCGTCGTCTTCAACCAGGAGTACCTTCACGACACGACATCGTTGCAGGCCTGACGATCGGTCGGGGCGACTCGCGGAGGGCGGCCCACGGCGCGGCGGGCCCGTGGGTCGGCCAGGATGCGAAAGCTCAGCAGACCGAGGTTGAGACCCGTCATCGCCACGATCGCCAGCAGCGCAGGTGCGCGTCGATGGTCGGTGCCCGCCTGGAAGAAGTGCGCAGTGAAAAGCAGGTAGGCGACGAGACTGCTCAGGTGGATGGTGTGCCAGACCCGCTCGGAGAGCCGTTTGCGGAGGAGCGAGGTCACCTCGACGGTGACCAGGAGATACATCGCCACGATGCCCCACGCGACCGGTAGTGGTTTCCACGATGATGCGCGTGGGACGAAGATCCCCGAGAGGGTGAAGTGGCTGTAGGTGTCGGCCACCAGGGCGGAGATGTGGAGCGCCAACATCGAAAGGGACAGCGCCCCCTGGTATCGGTGGAGGTCGAGCTGCCAGTTCGGACGCGGCTTGAGCGTCGCCTTCGACGAGAGGAGCAGTCCCGTCATGACCGACGTCGCACCGAAGAACCAGGCCGAGATCCCGGAACCTCTTGCCACGTACCACCAGAAATGCGTATTCATGAGTTCACCCGTTCCCACTGGCCGTTTCGACGGACCGCCCCGTCATACCCCACGATGAGCGCGTCCACACCGAGACGCTCGGCGTTGACCGCGGCGGCATCGGCGCCGAGAAGGATGAACTGCTTGGCGAGCACCTCCGCGTTCGCACACGAATCGGCGAGGACGGTGACCGCGGCCACATCGGTCGCGCACGACCGACCGGTCGTCGGATCGATCAGGTGGTGCACCCTCTCGCCGGTCGGCGTGACCCATCGGCGCCGGAGGGTCGACGAGGTCGCTACGCCGCCTCGAAGCGCAGTGAGGTGATCGATGGCAACCCCCGGTTGAGAAGGATCGTCCACAGAGATCGTCCATGAAACCGGCAAGCGGTCGTCGCCGTCGACCGAGGCGAATGCCATGTCGCCACCGATGTCGACGAGTGCCGAGACCGCTCCGCCGGCAACCAGTTCAGCCAACACGAGATCAGCGGATAAGCCCTTGGCGATGCCGCCGAGATCGAGACCAACGCCGGCGTCGAGGGTCACGGTTCCCGCCCGGCGATCGAAATGCAGCGGAGAGTCCGTACACGGCACAAAGCTCGGAGACGCGAGACGCCCGGACGGGGTGAGCATCGGGCCCTTCGACAGGGACCGTCGATAGCCGATGTCGAGCATCGCCCGCTGGAGGAACGGTGAGAACGTTCCGCCGGTTGCCCGCCACGCGGCGACAGCGAGCTCGAGGAGCCCGATGGTCGACGGCTCGACGGCGACCGGGGCTCCCCCGGACGTATTGAGACGGGAGACGTCACTCGTTGGAAGAAACCGCGACCAACGCTGCTCCAGCGCGTCGATCATGGCAACGGCGCTCCTGGCCAGTCGACGGGCGTGCGGACCGGACACCTCGAGGTGTCCGGTCGTTCCCATGGCGGCGAACGTGACGACGTCACTCATCGCACTGTTCCGTTTGGCCGGGAAGCCCGACCGCTCAGCTGGCGCGGGTGGCGCGCCGTGCCCGTCGAGTCGGCGCCTGGCGCTTCACGACGGCCCGTCGCACGGTTGAGGTCCTCCGAGGAGTCGCCACCGCCGCATTGGCACGAACAGCGGGCTGCGGCGAAAACGTGACCGCGTCGGCCGCGGCCTGCGGAACCGGAGCAGCAGCAACGGTCGCCGGCAGGTAGTGAATACGGCGGATCACCGTGATCGTCGCCGGCGTGGGGTTCGCCGATGAACTGATCGGAGCGAGCCTTTTGCTGGACTGCTCGACGACCATCGCGGCCGAGGCCCGCGACGCGGCGGACGCATCACTGATGGCAAGGGCAGCAACCACACCGAGCGTCAAGCTTGCGGCGGCACCAGTACTGAGGAGCCGCGCGTTTCGCGCCGGGTGCGGACGGCGACCCTTGCGGGCGATCCGTGGCTTGGGGGAACGTTCAGTCGTCATCGCCGTCTCCGTCTCGTCGATCTACAGATTTGATGCTGGCCGATGTGGGGTTCCTCCGGGGCCCGGGGACCGGCCCGGCCGTCTTTGCCAGAGTGGTCAGCACCTCCGTTGCATCCGGTGGCAGGGCCACTCCGCCTGCGGGAATCGTCACGTAGACGTCCTCGTAGCGCACGGCCCCGGGTATGGCCGTCGTCGTGGTCGATGGCTGGGTCGAGCCGATTGTGATGTCCACCGGGGTCAACCGGCCGACGTTGCGATCGCTCGGCGAGATTGCGAGAAGACCGGTGTTCGCCATCACCGCCAATGCGGATGTGGTGAAGGTGACGGCGACGACACCGGCGGTGATCCAAGCCCTTTTCCGTTCCATGACAGCAACGGTACGGATCGTCGCGTTCGGGGAGGTCAAGGTGTGGGTTAGGTCTTCTCCAACCTTGGGTTTTCGCGTGCCCGGACAGGCGGCGAAACGGGGTCAGCGACGGTTCCGGGAACGCCGCTCGCGGAGCATCAATGCGGTGACCGAGAGCACGCCCAGGGCGGTGAGAGCGAGACCAAGGGTCCCGGCGGTATCGCGTTCGATGCGAAGCGTCACCGTGCGTGCCCTCGGGATCACCACCATCATGTTCGGGGCGAGCCGATACGGACCGTCGGCTCCCCGCGCCCTCCACGTGGGGAAGTACGACTCCTTCACGACGACGGGCACGCCAACCCGACCCACGTTGAAGGAGAGCGAGCCGTTGCCTTCCACGATGTCGGTGACCTCGACGGCCGGAAGGATTCGGGGCGCCGCTGGTGCGATCGTCGTCCCGTCGCCGAAGTTCGAAGCGAACGGCCGATCGACCGTTGCGCTGACCCGCTGCCACTCCTTCGGACCGTCCGCGGCGAGCGGTACCGGGTACCGGGCCTGGTTGATGTACTGCGCCATGGCGACGTCAAGCCAGCCGCCCCGCTGGGTCTGCTTGATGTCCGTCACCACGGCCGGCTGGATCGCCAGACCGGCGACCAGCGGCGATTCGGCGACCTGATAGACCTCCCACGTGGTCGGGCATGTCTTGGCCGAGACCTCCTCGGTTTCGCAGTCGCGCGTGTAGGGCGTGGAGGCGACGAGCTGGAGGTCGGCGTTCACCCGGGCCTGCTGCTGCGCCGCCGGGGAGAACACCAGGTAGTAGCGAACGCCCCACTGCTGCAACCGAGCGACACCCTGGCTCACATCGAGGCCCGGATAGGGGAGCCGGCTTTGCGGGTCGCCGGGACGAGCCGAAAGCAACGACGCATTGATGAGGAGATACGGCAGGCTCGGCGAGGATTCGAGGAAGAGCCCTTCCATCGAACCGATGCACCCATCGGTCCACATCGGGAGCAGCGCCGGAGCGAACTCCGTGCCGTAGCGGGCGAACTCGTCCTCGTAGTCCCACATCGCCCGTCCGCAGCCGTGCGTCTTGCCGACGTCGATCATCGTGTTGATCAGCGCGCGTAGTTCCGGCCATTCGGGGGTGGCCTCGAAGCCGTCGTAGTTGTCCTTGGCCCAGACGGCCACCGGGTTCACCTCACCGATCCGATCGGCCCGTTGCACGCCGAGGCCCGTGGCGTCCAGCTTCGGCACGGGGACGACTCCTGGAAGAATGCCCATGACACCGCCGACGCTCCACCAGCACACTGCGGCGACGCTGACGAGACCGGCAACGGGGGCGTTGCGCCACTCGGGAACGCAGCGCTCCGTGCGCACGGCGAGCCGACGCGTCCCGTCGACAACGGCCCGACCGATGACCGTGAGACCGAACGTAGCCAGCAGGCAACACGACAGGAAGTAGAACGGCAGGGCCCGCTCGTTGAGGATGCGGAACGAGGGTGGGAACCGGAACGCCAGGGCTGCGCCCGTCGCCATGAGCGTCAGGCACGTAGCCAGGCGGGCTTCGGCGTCAGGCTCTCGCTTCGCCCGAAGTGCCGCTCCGAATCGGATCAGCTGGGTCACGCCACCGAGCACCGCGAGCACGACGACCACACCCATGATCGCCGCCCCGGTCAGCGGCTCTCTCACAGCAGGCGGGAACAACGCGCCCACGTAGGCGGTGGCCGTCTCCCACTCCATGTCGTTCGTGTACGCGAGATGGGTGGCGAACGGCACTACCCAGAACGCTGCGAGCATCGCCGCCAGTCCACCGATCAATGCGGAATCGAGAAGCCGACGTCTGATACCGGTCGAACCTCTGGTAGTCATATGCACGCATACGATTAACAACGTGCTCAATCCAGCGAACAGCGTGGGAAGAAGGTGGGAGAGTCCGGTGACCGTGAGCGCAGCGACGGCGGCGAGGCGACCTCGACCGGTGCGCTGGACCCGTATGAGCAAGGCGAGGTACACGACGCAGGCCGAAAGGCTGATGGAGAACGAGAACTCACCGGCGAGGGTCGACATGGCGTTCCCCCCGAGAATCGAGTAGCCGGGATCGAGGACGAACACGATCGCCGTCAAGGCGAACAGGTAGCGGTACGCCCGCCCCACCTGCGCCGTGCGGGCGACCAGCATGACGGCGAACGGAAGCGACAGGAGACCGGCAACGCTCACCAGCTTGAAGGCGATGTTCGGCGGGATCACCGC
>JANPFX010000018.1:0-36479 GCA_031423635.1 Acidimicrobiia bacterium
CTGAATCCCATGTCCGGTATCGGAGCTCCAGAACTCATCATCGTGCTGATCATCGTCGTCTTGCTCTTCGGCTCGACGAAGTTGCCGAAGCTGGCCAAGTCGCTCGGCCAGGCGTCGAAGGAATTCAAGAAGGGCGTCGACGAAGGCCTGAAGGACGACGAAGGAACCAAGCCGCCCACGGCTTGATATCCACGGCGAACGCGCACCCGCGTTCGCTGCCGTTGTCCCTTTCCTATCGGAGCCTGCGATGTCCTTTTCTTCCGCCCCAACTGAGGTAACGCCGCGTGGCCACGTTCGCGTTGTCTACCTTGGCCCTGTCGCGCCCCATTGGGATGTCGAGAGCGCCGATGTCGATCGCGGCCTCCTCGAAGAGTTCCGGCAGCGCACGCTGGCGCGCCTGCAACTCGTGCCGCGCCACGACCCGCAGTTCCGACGAAACCATGACCGCGTCGTCCACGACGCAGAGCGTGAAGGCCTCACGCTGGAGTGGGACTTCGGCTCGCAGGCCACCGCCTGACCTCATCGCCCATGCCTTGGCGAGCAGCGGGTGCGGGAACCGGTTCGTCCGTCACATCGCCCCTGCTCAACCGCGAGCTGAGCTGGCTCGACTTCAACGCGAGAGTCCTGGCGCTGGCCGCTGATGCTTCCGCCCCGCTGCTCGAGCGGGTGAAGTTCTGCGCAATCTTCGCTTCGAACTTCGACGAGTTCTTCGAGGTCCGGGCCGCCGCACTGCGCGCCCAGGTCGCCGCCGGCGTGAACTCGCGCTCGGCCGACGGGCTCCGCCCGCCCGCCCAGCTCTCACTCATCCATGCCGCAGCGACCGACTTGGCCGAACGGCACACTGCGCTCTTCCGCGATCAACTGATCCCGGCCCTGCGTGATGCCGGCATCGACGTGGTGTCGTGGGGTGATCTGGACGGCGCCGACCGCGAAGACCTGCATCGACTCTTTCGTGATCGCGTGTTTCCTGTCCTGACACCGCTCGCCGTCGACCCCGGGCATCCGTTCCCCTACATCTCGAATCTCTCGCTCAATCTCGCTGTCACCATGCACGACCCCGAGACCGGGCATCGACGCTTCGCCCGCGTGAAGGTTCCGCCGCTGCTCCCACGCTTCGTCGCGCTTGCGGATCAGCGACGCTGGCTCCCTGTCGAGGATCTGATCACCGCCCACCTCCACGAGCTCTTTCCGGGAGTGGCCATCGATGCCAGTTTCCCCTTCCGGGTCACCCGAGACACCGACCTCGACGTCGATGAAGAGGAAGCCGAAGACCTTCTCGAGGCCATCGAGACTGAGCTGCGTCGCCGTCGGTTCGGACGCGCTGTGCGACTCGAAGTGGCGGTGGGTATGCCGGCTGACATGCAGTTCATGTTGGTCGAGGAGTTGGAGATCGACGCCGACGCGGTCGTCAAGATCGACGGGCTCATCGACCTCACCGGATTGTGGACCCTGGTGGCCATCGACCGCCCGGATCTGAAGGACGATCCGTGGGTTCCGAGAACCCCGCTCGACCTGCATGACGGCGAGCAGCCGCTCGACTTCTTCGAGGTCATCCGAACAGGTGACGTGCTCGTGCACCACCCCTACGATTCGTTCTCCGCGTCGGTTGAGAAGTTCATCGAGACCGCGGCCGCGGACCCTGATGTGCTCACGATCAAGCTCACCCTCTACCGGACGTCTGGCGACTCTCCGGTGGTGAAGGCACTCATCGACGCGGCCGAAGCAGGAAAGCAGGTCGCCGCGCTCGTCGAGCTCAAGGCCCGCTTCGACGAACAGGCGAACATCGCGTGGGCGCGAAAGCTCGAGCGCGCCGGTGTGCACGTCGTCTACGGGTTGGTTGGTCTCAAGACCCACACCAAGGTCGCGCTTGTTGTCCGGAGCGAAGCTGCCTCCGAACTGCGTCGATACGTGCACATAGCAACAGGGAACTACAACTCGACAACGGCGCGCGTCTACGACGACATCGGTCTGTTCTCCGCCGACC
The DNA here is from genome assembly GCA_031423635.1 of Acidimicrobiia bacterium. Taxonomy (GTDB): domain Bacteria; phylum Actinomycetota; class Acidimicrobiia; order Acidimicrobiales; family JANYDT01; genus JANLQX01. Next base: position 1,985 of record JANPFX010000018.1, read on the forward strand.
ATGAGCTCGGCGACGACGTGACGAGGTTGTTCAACGCGCTCACCGGGCTCGGCAAGATGCCCACCTTCTCCCGACTCTTGGTGGCGCCGACCGATCTCCGTCCCCGGGTGCTTGCGATGATCCGCAATGAGATGCCGAACGAGCACCGTGGCGCGGGGCAGATCCGGATGAAGATGAACAGCCTCGTTGACGAGGAGATCATCACCGCGCTGTACGAAGCGTCTCAAGCGGGCGTCTCCATCGACTTGATCATTCGGGGGATCTGTTGTCTCCGGCCCGGCGTCGACGGCCTCTCGGAGAACATACGTGTACGTAGCGTTGTGGGGCGGTTCCTCGAGCACTCACGCATCTGGGAATTCGCGCACGGCGGTCTCGATGATGACCCGGCGTGGTTCATCGGTTCCGCCGACATGATGCCCCGAAACCTCGACCGACGGGTCGAGGCCGTCGTCCCGATCCTCGATCACCGGTTGCAGGAACGGCTTGCGTCGATCCTCGATCTGCTCCTCGCCGACAACCGGCTGGCGTGGAGCCTGGCCCACGACGGCGGGTGGACGAAGATCGACGCCGGTGACGATGACCCGGTCAACTCACAGAGTGTCCTCTGCGCCGACGCAGTCAGCCGTTCCCACGCCTTCTGATCCGGAACGCTCCCGCTATGCCTCTCTTCCTCGTCCGCCACGCCCAGGCCGGGTCTCGGACCGGATTCGCCGGCGACGACACGTTGCGTCCCCTCACCGGCCGCGGCCGCCACCAGGCTGCCGACATCGCCGGGCTGCTCCTCGACCTCGTCGGGACCGGACCGGTCACGCTCCGCAGCAGCCCGTATCGCCGGTGCGTCGAAACGGTCGCTCCCTACGCCGCGGCGACCGGGCTGCACCTGCACGTCGACCCATGGCTCGCAGAAGGGCCGACGGAGGAAGCGCGCCATCGGGTGCGCACGATTGCGCCGACGATGAACGATCGTGCCGAAGTCTGGTGCAGCCACGGCGACATCATCCCGGCGGTCATCGAGATGCTGGCGACCCAGGATCATCTCGACCTCGGAGTCGATCCTCGGGTGCAGAAGGCGTCGATCTGGATCGTCGACGTCGGTCCCGATGACCGCTACACGAGGGCGGCCTACATCGGGCCGACCTGTTGACGTTCACCCGTCGTTCATCTGCACGAACCCCAACTCCCTCGTGGCAACCGTTAGCGTCTGCATCGTGAGGATCGATCTGACGCAAGAGCTCCACGACATCGACCGGAAGGTCACCGAACTCTTCTCCTTGGTGAGCGAGGGCCTGGCCGCCGCGACCGACGCGTTGCTGTCCGGTGACTTCGACACGGCGTCGAGCGTGGTCGCCCGGGAGCGCCTCATCGATTCTCTCTACTACGACATCGAAGCGCTGCTGCAGCGCCAGTTCGCGCTGGCGTCGCCGGCAGCAACCGACATGCGCTATCTCCTTTCGATGCTGCGCATCGTTCCCGAACTCGAGCGCAGTGGCGATCTCGTGGAGCACATCGCGAACCGCGCGCTCCGCGGGGTGGGCGCCGAGCTCACGCCGCGCATCCGTGGGCTGGTCGACCGGATGGGTCGCGTCGGCGTGATGCTCTGGCGCGGCGCGGCGGAGTCCTACGTCTCGCGCGATCCGTCGAAAGCCGGGGAACTCCGGAGCCTCGACAACGAGCTCGACGAACTCCATGTCGCGCTCATCGCTGAAATCGTCGAGGCCGAACTTCGACTGCCGACGGCGATCGAGATGGCGCTCGTTGCGCGGTTCTTCGAGCGCCTCGGCGATCATGCCGTGAACGTGGCCAATCGCATGCGCTACGTCGCCACCGGGGAACACGGGCCCACGCACTGAGCGTCCCCGCGGTGCCGCGTCGTCGTTTCGTTCGGCCTGCGAGGTCGCGGCACGAGAATCCCGGCGCCGTTCATCTCACGTTCACCTGACGTCAAGAAGTCAGCCACCTCCAGCCGGTTGACTGCAGTCGTGCTCAGTGGTGATCGCCTTCGTGCCGAGTCCCGACCGTCGATCCGGTTCGAACGTCGACACATCGTGTGCCTCGTCTCATCGGTCGTGCCGGCGCGATGACCGCTCCGATCACGGCGACTTCGGTCGCCCCGAAGGACGACCAGCCCCGTACGCTCAGCGCGCCGCTCAGCCGTGGCGACCGGATCTATCGATCGATCACTGTCGGCGGTGCGCTCTTCAGCCTCGTCGTCATGGGGCTCATCGCTCTCTTTCTCTTCCGGGAAGCATGGCCGGCGCTGTCGAAAGCCGGTGGCTCGTTCTTCACCACGTTCGAGTGGGGGCCCGACGACGAGCAGGCGATCTACGGCATCGGATCCATGCTCTTCGGCACTGTGGTGATTGCGTTGATCGCCCTTGTGGTCGCGGTGCCGATCTCGATCGGTGCCGCCCTCTTCATCAACGAGTACACGCCGCTGCGTTTCCGGGCGGCGTTCGTCACCATGGTCGACCTGCTCGCGGCGATCCCGTCGCTCATCTTCGGCCTCTGGGGTCTGGCGTTTCTCCAGCCCCGCCTCGACGGGCCCGCCCGTTGGCTGTCCGAGTGGCTCGACTTCATCCCGATCTTCAAGACGACGGTTCCGATTTTCGGTTCGTCATTGTTCGTGTCCGGCCTCGTACTTGCACTCATGATCATCCCGATCATCACAGCGATCGCTCGAGCGGTCATGGCGGAGGTTCCTCGGGTGTACTGCGAAGCGGCCCTGGCTCTCGGTGGGACGCGGTCGGGCATGATCCGCGAGGTCGTGCTGCCGTTCGCCAAGGGCGGACTCATCGGCGCCTCGATGCTCGGCCTCGGCCGTGCCCTCGGTGAGACGATCGCCGTGGCGTTGATCCTGTCCAATGACTTCCGGATCCCCGACAACGTCCTCTCGCCCGGAGGAGCGTCCATCGCCGGAACCATCGCCCTGAAGTTCGGTGAGGCCAGCACGAACGGTCGGAGCGCGCTGGTTGCTGCCGGGCTCGTGCTGTTCTTCGTGACGTTGCTCGTGAACATCGTGGCCCGCGGAGTCGTCGCCCGGACCAAAGCGCCAGCGGGAGCCAAGAAATGACCGTTGCCCTCCGGCCTCGCCGCCCGAACCGGATTCGTCCCTCCGACGCGATCCGCTCGTTCGGCGTCCTCGGCGCCGCCCTGGTCGCGACGCTCCTGCTGTTCTTCGTCACCCCGCTCGACGGTCCGCTCGGTTTCGTCGTCATCGGCTTCGTCGTCTTCGTCGCTCTCCAGTACGCCGTGGTCCGCCAGATCATGGATCGCAAGCATGCGGTCGACCACATCGTGACCACGCTGGTCTACGGGTGCGCGACGCTGACCGCTCTGCCCCTGGTGCTGATCGTCGGAACGGTGGTGGCGAAGGGTCTTCCCGGGCTGTCGCTCAACTTCTTCACCAAGACACTCGAAGGTGTCGATCCGTCTGCTGGGCCGAAAGTCGGCGGCGCCCTGCACGCCATCACCGGCACGCTCACCCAGGTGGGATTCGCCGTGATCGTCACCGTGCCGTTCGGCATCCTGACGGCCGTCTATCTCACCGAGATCAAGGGTCGGTTCACGGGGATCGTCCGGCTCTTGGTTGACGCGATGTCCGGCATCCCTTCGATCGTCGCCGGTCTGTTCGTCTACGCCATCTGGGTCGTCGGACCGGGCAACGGATTCTCCGGTCTTGCCGCCTCGCTCGCGCTCAGCATCCTCATGCTTCCCACGGTCGCGCGAACGAGCGAGGAGATGCTCAAGCTCGTGGATCCGTCGCTTCGCGAGGCATCACTTGCCCTTGGCTCGCCGCAGTGGCGCACGGTGTGGCAGGTCGTGCTCCCCACGGCACGGTCGGGCATCATCACTGCCGTGATTCTCGGCGTCGCACGCGTCGCCGGTGAGACTGCACCGCTGCTCATGACCGCCTTCGGCAACGACCGCGTGGTGAACCCCGGAGCCGCCCTGCACGAGCCGCAGTCGGCGCTGCCGTTGTTCATTTTCCAACAGCTTGCCCAGGACCAGCGGGAGCGGGCCTGGACAGGCGCGCTCGTGTTGATCGGCCTCGTCCTCATCCTGTTCATGATCGCCCGCATCGTCTCCCGCAACGCCAAGACCGCGCGCTGATTCGCCTCAGCGCACACCGCACCCCCAAAGGACGCCACAATGACTGCCGTCATGCAACCTGGAACGGAACACGTGAACCTGAATCCGGCATCCGCCGACATCGCCCTCCGGGCGACCGACGTCTCCTGCTGGTTCGGAAAGCGAAAAGTCCTCGAGGGGGTCAACCTGGCGATCGCCCGGCACACGGTCGTCGCGCTCATCGGACCATCGGGTTGCGGAAAGTCGACCTTCCTGCGAACGCTCAACCGGATGCACGAGCTCGTGCCGAGCGCCGCGCTGGCTGGCTCGGTCGAACTCGACGGCAAGGACATCTACGGCACCGAACTCCGTCCGAGCGAGGTCCGCAAGCGCATCGGCATGGTCTTCCAGAAGCCGAATCCGTTCCCGGCGATGAGCATCAGGGAAAACGTGCTGGCCGGGCTCAAGCTCACCGGGCAGAAGCCCGCCGACGCCGACCACCTCGTCGAATGGGCGCTCACCCGGGCGAGCCTGTGGACCGAAGTCCGCGACCGGCTCGACACGCCCGGTGGTTCGCTCTCGGGCGGCCAGCAGCAGCGTCTGTGCATCGCCCGATCGCTCGCCGTCAAGCCCGACGTGCTCCTCATGGACGAGCCGTGTTCGGCTCTCGACCCGACCTCGACCCGCCGGGTCGAGGAGACCATCTCCGAAGTCTCGGAGGAGGTCACCATCGTGATCGTCACCCATAACATGCAGCAGGCACAGCGCGTCTCGGACGAGTGCGCGTTCTTCCTTGCCGAGGAGAATCAGCCGGGTCGCATTGTCGAGGCGGGGTCGACCGAGCAGATGTTCATGAACCCTACCGATCCGCGCACGAACGACTACGTCAACGGTCGCTTCGGCTGACCCGAGTTCGGCTCGGTCGTCAACGATCCCAGAAGGCGAGCGTGGCGAAACCGCCGCCTAGCCTGGACGAATGACTCGTCCCTACTTTCCATTGGTCGTCGCGGTCGGAGCGTTTTCGCTGATTCCCGGTCCGGCCGACGCTGCGGGTTCGATCTCCGGCCAGGGTTCGACGTTCGTCGCCAACTTCTTGGAGCAGTGCAAGGCCGACGCCACGAAGGCGGGTGGCCCATCCGTCACCTACCAGGCGACCGGTTCGGGCGCCGGCCGAAGCGGCTACATCGAAGGAACGGTCGACTTCGCCGCGAGCGACGTGCCGTTCTCGACAGCTGAAAAGCCGAAGGCTGACACCAAGCCCTACGTGTACGTACCGATTGTTGCCGGCGGTGTCGCCGTGATCTACAACGTGCCTGGGGTGACGAACCTCACTTTGTCGGGGCCGACTCTGGGCAAGATCTTCACCGGAAAGATCGTGTCGTGGAACGACAAACTGATCGCCGCCGAGAACCCCGGCCTGAGGCTTCCGAAGCTCGTGGTCCGGGTAGTTGTTCGGAGCGACTCTTCCGGTACGTCGAACGTCTTCTCCAACTACCTCTCGAAAGCGGCATCGAATGAGTGGACGAAGGGCGCCACGAGCACCTTCCCGGTCCCCGCGGTCGTCGGGATCGGCCAGAAGGGTTCCGACGGAGTCGGGAACTACGTCGCCGGCCCGCAGGGCAAAGGATCGATCACGTACGCGGAGGTCAGCTTCGCCCGGGAACGTAAGCTGAGCGTGGCGAAGATCGTCAATGCGGCAGGCAAACCAGTCCTGCCGGACGCCGCCGCCGTGACCGAGTCGATCGCCGAGTCCCCGGTTGCCAAGGACAACGTGATTGCGGCCGATCCGTTGGCCAAAGGCGCTGCGGTCTATCCGATCGTCGCCGTCGCCTACTTGATCGTTCCCCAGAAGTCCCTCAAGGCCACAGAACTCACATCCTTCACGACGTCGGTGCTCGGGCCGTGTCAGGCCAAGGCCACGTCTCTGGGCTACGCACCACTTCCGAAGTCGGTTGTCGCCATCGCCACCAAGGCCCTTGGCTCCGTCAAGAAGGGCTGACCCCTCCCCAACCTTCGGTCGCTGTTCACCCTGCGTCCATCTCGGCGTACGAAACAGGACAGGTTTGTTCCGTAGTTTCGCTCCGTACCCCAACAAGGAGTGAACACCGTGCTTCGCAATCGTTTCCTGGTCGCCTTCGGCGCCGCCACCCTGCTCGCGCCATTGGCCGCAATGTCGGCCTCCGCCCAGACCGCCACGCTCGACAAGAACCTGACCGTGAGCGGACAGGGTTCGACGTTCATGTCGAACTTCATGGAGCAGTGCAAGGTCGATGTGAAGAATGCGTTCGGCATCAACATCGGGTATCAGCCGACCGGTTCCGGAGCGGGCCGCACGGCGTACCTGGCCGGCACCAACGACTTCGGTGGCTCCGATGTCGCGTTTACGGCCTCAGAACTTCCCCAAGCGAAGAACAAGCCGTTCGTCTACATCCCGATCACCATCGGCGGTATCGCCGTCATCTACAAGGTTCCCGGTGTCAACGATCTGAAGCTCTCCGGTCCGACTCTCGCCAAGATCTTCGCCGGCGGTATCCAGAAGTGGAACGACGATGCGATCGCCAGAGAGAACTCCGGGGTCAGCCTGCCGGACCAAGTCATCCGGGTGATCGTCCGTTCCGACTCGTCCGGAACCTCGAACGTGTTCAGTGACTACCTTGCCACCGTCGGCAAGGGTGCCTGGAAAGCCGGGGCTACGAGCAACTTCCCGCCGCCCCCCGGCAACGGCATCGCTCAGCGCGGCTCGGACGGCGTGTCGAACTACGTTGCCGGAAGCCAGGGCGACTTCTCCATCACGTACTCCGAAACGAGCTTCGCAACGGAGCGCAAGCTGAGCGTCGCCAAGGTCATCAACGCCGCGGGGAACGCCGTGCTGCCGGATCCCGCCAACGTGACCGAGGCGATGGACGAGGCGGCAGTGAACGACGACGGGACACTGTTCCTCAACTTCAACGCTCCGGGATCGAAGGCCTACCCGATTTCGACCACCGCTTATCTCATCGCCCCGCAGACCCTCGACAAGGCCAAGGGCGACGTCCTCCGGACTTTCCTGACCTACTCGGTCGGTGAGTGCCAGAAGAAGGCCGAGAAGGTCGGCTACGCACCGCTGCCGGCGTCGCTGGTGAAGCTGTCGCTGGCGAACGTCGACAAGATCAACCCGGGCTCGGCCGCCGTGCCCACCGTCGGCGGGGCGCCTGCCGCCGCCACTCCGACGACCGCTCCGACGGCGGCAGCGCCCGTGGCCACCGCCGCTCCGACGACCAAGGCGACAGCAACCACGAAGAAGCCGGTCACCAAGAAGACGGTGAAGAAGACCACGAAGAAGAAGTGAGAACCCGGCGATCGTAGGCTCAGCCCCGTGCTGCTCGCCCACATCGCCGGCGCCTCGACCCTTGTGGTCGAGGGTGTGCCGCTTCTCGCAACGGCAGTTGCTGCCGTCTCCGTTCCGGCGCTGGTCGCCGAAGGTCTCCTCACCGGGGCCCTCGGCGCAGCGGCGGCCACCGCGCTCGCCAACCGGCGTCATCGGATTCGCCTCGAAGCCGCGGCTTCCGCCACGTCGACGGCGCAGCAGACGACCTCCAGGTCGGACGCCGAGCTTCGCGCTCGATCGAATGACCTCGTGACGATCGCCAGCGCGGCGCGAGCGCTTCCCATGGGGATCGTCGTGGTCGGTGCCGACGGATCAGAACTGATGCGCAACGATGAAGCAGCATTGGTCCTCGGTCCCGCCGAGGGGAAGCGGGAGCACCGCTCCGACGGTGAGGTGATGGCCGGCGGCACCCTTCGTCGGCTGTTGGAGCGAGGCGCGAGCGGGCAGCGGGGACGGGAAACGCTCGAGATCGTCGGACCGCCGAGGCGTTCGTTCGTCGTTCTCGCCGAGCCGATCGGTGATCCCGTCAACGGGAAGTTCGCCGTGGTCGGAACGGTCACCGACGTCAGTGAGCAACGACGAACCGACGCCATGCGCCAGGACTTCATCACCAACGTGAGCCACGAACTCCGGACGCCTGTCGGGGCGGTGGCCGTGCTGGCCGAGACGCTCTCCGAAGAGAGCGACCCGGCGATCGTCGCCCGCTTGACGGCACGACTGGAATCGGAGGCCCATCGCCTTTCGGCGATGGTCGACGACCTGCTGGCGCTCGGCACGGTGGAGTCGGGCGGGGCCGGCGAAGATCTGCTTCCCGTGCCCGAGCTCATCGACGAAGCGATCGAGCGCGCCCGGGTCAGCGCCGAGACGCGGCGTGTGCCGATCGTGATCGACGACGTCGGACGCGGGCTCGCTGTCCATGGGGATCGTCGCCAGCTGGTGACCGCTCTGCACAACCTCCTCGAGAACGCGCTGAAGTACTCCGACAAGGACACGCCCGTCCGGGTCGGAGCGTTCGTCCGTCGCGACGACTCGACGAACGCGACACGTATCGCCATCGACGTCGTCGATCAGGGCATCGGGATCCCGACGCGCGATCAGGAGCGGATCTTCGAGCGCTTCTACCGGGTCGATCGGGCCCGGGCCCGTGACACGGGCGGGAGCGGTCTCGGTCTGGCCATCGTCCGCCACGTCATGCTGAACCACAACGGTGAGGTGAGTGTTCGCTCGGTCGAGGGCGAGGGATCGACCTTCACGCTCCTCATTCCCGGGGTCGCTCTCGACACCCGTGACTCCCCGCCCGCCCGAGTTCCCGACACCACGCCCGTCGTCTCCGACGACCGCCACGAAAGAGTCTGATGCCACCCGATGTGATCACCGTCCTGGTCGTCGAAGACGAAGAGTCCTTCGTCGATGCGCTGACGCTCTCCCTCCAGCGTGACGGCTTCCGGGTGCTCGTCGCCCGCGACGGTCTGGAGGCGCTCGAGGTCTTCAAACGCGAGTCGCCCGACCTCGTCCTCCTCGACGTGATGTTGCCGAAGCTCTCCGGCATCGATGTGTGCCGGGCCATCCGTGTGCTCGGCACCACGCCGGTGATCATGGTGACGGCGAAGACGAGTGAGATCGATGCCGTCGTCGGTCTCGAAGTTGGCGCCGACGACTACATCGCCAAGCCGTTCCGCATCCGCGAGCTCGTCGCCCGCATCCGGGCGGTGTTGCGTCGGGGTCCGGTCGCCGGTGGCGATCCTGCGTCGTCGACGGCGGGCTCGCACCACGAGGACCATCACGAGGCAGTTGCCGTCGGTGATGTCCGGCTCGATCCCGAGAGTCATGAGGTCACCATTCGTGGCGCGACGGTGGCCTTTCCGCTGAAGGAGTTCGAGCTTCTCGAGCTGCTCCTTGAGAACGCCGGACGCGTGCTGACCCGTGAGGTGCTGATCGACCGGATCTGGGGCCACGACTACGTAGGTGACACCAAGACCCTCGACGTGCACATCAAGCGGCTGCGGTCCAAGGTGGAGACGGACCCGTCGAACCCGACTCGGATCCTGACGATCCGAGGGTTGGGCTACAAGTACTCGAGGTAGGCCCCGTCGACAACCGATCGATGCCCGCCCTGATGGTCGTACCTCGCTCGTACACTTCGAAGTCCATGGGTGCACGATCGAAGGAGTTCTCGGGCGAGGGCTGGCGGCCGATCACCAGGCCCCCCGACTTCGACGGTTCCTTCCGGCTCCCGACGAGCCCGTTCGGTCGTTTCGCCGTCGCGCACGCCGTCAGCGCGGCCGGCGACACGCTGATCACGATCGGTCTGGCACAGACCCTCTTCTTCGTGTCGCCGGCCGAAGCGCGTGGGCGCGTCATCCTTTACCTGGTTCTGACGCTGGCTCCCTTCGCCGTCGTGTCGCCCTTCATCGGGCCTCTCGTCGACCGCATGGCGGCCCAGCGAAAGTGGGTTGTGGTCGGGGCCGCCGTGCTTCGAGCCGTCCTCTGCCTCCTCATGGCCCGCGACACGAAGAGCCTCCTGCTCTTTCCCGAGGCGTTCGCGACCCTGGTCCTCAGCAAGGGGTATGCCGTTGCCCGCAGCTCGTTGGTTCCCGATGTCGTTGCCGATCAATCGCAACTCGTGCGGGCGAACTCCCGGCTCACGATCATCTCCGGCCTTGCCGGCTTCGTCATTGCGCTCCCGGGCGGGCTGCTGTCGCACTTCGGTGCCTCGTGGGTCCTCTCGCTCGGAGTGATCGTCTTCGGGATCGCCACGTTCCTCGCGATGCGTATTCAGATGGTTGCCCGGCCGAATGCCGTCGAGCCCGAATCCTCGCCGGACGTCGCCTTCGACGACCAGCAGTCACGCCGCGACGAACGGGTGCGGGTCACGGCGTTTCGTCTCGCCGGCATCGCGATGTCGGTGCAACGCGCTCTGGTCGGGTTCGTGACGTTCCTCGTCGCGTTCACCTTCAAGGACGAGGGCGCGCCCACCTGGTGGCTCGGCCTCGTCGCTGGCGCCGGTGTCGGGGGAGGCCTCCTGGGTGCGGCGATCGCCCCTCGACTGCGCCGGGTCGCCGACGAGGGACGGATCCTGCTCGGCTCACTCGTCACCGTCACGGTGTGCTGTCTGCTGGGGGTGCTGTGGAGCGGCCGTGTCGGTGCCATGTTCGTCGCCGGCTCGATCGGTGTCGGCGCCTCGATCTCCCGGCTGGCGTTCGATGCGATCGTGCAGAGTGAAGACACGGGAACCGTTGGTGCCCGATTCGCCCGATTCGAGACGAAGTTCCAACTCGCGTGGGTCGTCGGCGCCCTGATCCCGGTGATCTTCTCGGTCTCGCGGACCATCGGCAGTGCACTCATGGGCTTGGCGGGCGTCGCCGCCACCGTGATCCATGCGGGCGGCGAGCGGGCGCTGTCCCGAATCGACGAAACGGTGCGGGCCGGCGCGTCCGTCTGGCGCCGACCGGACCGCCCTGTGGCCACCGACTGGGAACGACCCGACGACTGGTCGTCGAACGACGACGGTGCCGGCCGGGGAAACGGTCGGTGAAGCGGTAACGGGCCCTCAGTCCGCCAATCCGATGCGGGCCAACCACAGTCCCGGGGCGGCGAGCTCCGCTTCGGTCGGCAGCCGGTCAGGGCCCTCGAAGAGGGCGAGGAGACCGTCGTGGCCCGCTCGTTCGAGAATGCCCCCGACGAAGGCCCTCCCGTCGTCGAGCCCCGCCTGGTCCACGCCGATACCGAGCAGGTGCTCGACCAGGCGGGTGCCGTTGTCGCGGTCGAGTCGTCTCCTCCGCAGCGCCTCGACGACCTGGCGATTGTCGTTGAGCAACCGAGCACCGATCGCCGACGAGAGGTAGTCGATCGTCCCGAGGACGGGGATGATGACAAGTCGCAGTTGGGCCCGCAGGCGAAGCTGTTCCGCGGTCGGCTCGCCGGAGAGCATCGCGTCGGGCGACGGACCACCTGGCGTCGGCCCGCCCAGTAGCCCGCCAAGTCCTCCTCCAAGCAAGGCGGTGAGCCCACCCATGTCACCGAGCCCCGACGGATCGAGCTGTCCGGCCGACGCGTGAGCGATCGTCAGGCGGGTGATCAGGTCTCCGATGTGGTGGAGTCCGAGGATCGCATGCGAGACGAGGTCGCGCACGATGATCTGGGTCGCGGCGTGATCGGCCGGAAGCGACCACGAGTCGGAGAACTCGGCAACGGCGCGGCTGACCACGAGAACGCGCGTCGCCGGGGTTCGCGGTACGACGAGGTCGTAGGACCCGAGTGCGGTCGTTGCGAGCTGGCCGAGGAGCGTCCCTGCCTGCATGGCGGCAACCGTCGGTGCGATCATCTTCGCCAGGCCGGCGAACCCGCCGGGAAACGCCCCGAGGCCGAGGGCCTGGAGTTGCTCGGCGAGGTCGTCATCGGTGTCGTCGGGTTCCGGGGTGAACGCCGCTCCCACGCTGCCGGCGAGTCCATCGAGGAGGGGACGCCACGCGGTGAGCGTTTCCGCCGCCCACTCGGCGCGGGTGCTGCCGCCGACGGGCGACGGCTTGGGGGACCCGGGAAGCGACAGCCCGGTCACCTCCTCAACCAGAGGAATCGCCCGGGCGGCGATGGTCTCGATGCGGATGCGTTCGAGCGGCTCCAGATTGGCCTCGACCATCCCGCCCGCAGCCGTCCAGACGGCGAGGTGTCGGGCGAGGTCGGCGTTGAGGGGACCCTGTCCGGCCGTGGTCTGCGCGAACTGGGCGAACAATCCGGCGAGCGGGTTGAGCGCAGCGTCCGGTTGAGGCGGAGGCGGAGGCGTGGACGGGGGCTGGCCGGCGGCAAACGGATCACCGGGGAAGGGATCTGGCGGCAGCTCATCGTCGCCGGGGCGCGTGGACATGGTTGCAGGCTACGACGACCGCCGAGTCACCTCGACCGTGGGCCGGCTGGCTCGCTTGGGCCGGGGAGGCCGGGGAAAAGGCAAGCCTGCTGGCCCGAAAGAGCTAGCTGGCCCACACTGATGAGGCGCCGGACCAGACCTGCTTTGCTGGAGGGATGGCCCCGCCGCAAACCGCCGACCCGAACGGTGTGCCACCGACCGTCGCCATCACGGGCGTGAGCGGCGCCCTCGGCCGGCGGCTTGTCGCCCAACTCGCCGAGCGGTCCGAATGGCGGGTCCTCGGACTCGACCCGGTGCCTTTTCCGGCCGGGGTGGCCAAGCCCCGCTACTTCACCGTGCACCGCGTCGATGTCGCCACGACCGATCTCGCCCGTTTGCTCGGCGGCGTCTCGGTGCTCGTTCATCTTGCGACCGGCGATCCCGCATCACCGACTGCGGTGGACGATGAGATCAGGCTGATCCGGCGGACGCTGGCGGCGGCCACGGCGGCCGGTGTCAACCGCCTGGTGGTCCTGTCATCGGCCACCGTCTACGGAGCCTGGGTCGACAATCCGGTGCCCCTGACCGAGGAGGCTCCCCTTCGTCCGCACCCCGGCTTCGCGTTCGCGGACCAGAAGCGGGCGTTGGAGCATGCAGTCGGCGTCTGGCTCGCCGACCATCCGGATGCGAAGGCGGTCATCCTTCGCCCCTGTGTCGCCCTCGGTCATCCGGACGCGCGTGCGTGGTTGGCGAAAGCAACGCGACCGCCTCTGGCGGCGCGACTGAGCCACGAGATCGCCCCGCAGCAATACGTGCACATCGACGATCTCGCTGCCGCGGTGCGGATCGCCGTCGAGGCGGTGGTCAACGGACGCGTGCAGGGAGTCCTCAATGTGGCGGCCGACGGCTGGTTGACACCGGAGGACGCGCAGGAGCTGTTCGGTCCGGCCACCCGTTTCCCGACGGACGGGCCGCTCGGACAGCGCTTCCTGCGGCTCGTCCGCAACGTCGTCGACGGCGACCGACCCGATGGCATCGATCCGTATCTGGCGCATCCGTGGGTGGTGTCCAATGACCGCATGCGCTCACTCGGCTGGGCACCGCGGAGCTCCAACGCCGAGGCGCTCGTGGCCAGCCAGCGGCCGCTGCCGGGCAGCCAGTTCCTGGCCCGCCATCGTCAGGAGGTCACGCTTGGCGTGGTGGCCGTCGGCCTCACGGGGATCTTCGGCACGATGGCCTGGTTCGTGAGGCGCTGGTTGCGGCGACGCTGAGCGCGCCCGGCGTCAATGGGCACGGACGGCCGCGACCGTGGCGCAACGACCCCCGCCACTAGGGTGGTCAACGATGTCCACGACCGAATTGCTCGTTCCGCCGGCGGAGGCGACGATCGACTGGGTAGCCCTGACGGAGCTTCCGCTGTCGATCGGCCTGTTCGCCGACTGGGCGGTCCTTCCCCGATGCGGCGCCGTCGTGGCATTCTCCGGGACGGTCCGAGACCACGCCGACGGACGTTCGGGCGTCTCGCTCCTCGAGTATGAGGCCTACGAGGAGCAGGTCGTGCCCAAGCTCCAAGCGATCGTCGACGAGGCACGCCGGCTCTGGCCGACGCTCGGTCGGATGGCTCTCGTGCACCGAATCGGGCCGATGACCGTGGAGGAATCGTCGGTCATCGTCGCCGTTTCCTCCCCCCACCGGCCCGAAGCATTCGAGGCGGCGCGTTTCGGCATCGACACGCTCAAGTCCACTGTGCCCATCTGGAAGAAGGAGCACTGGGGCGACAACGCTGCATGGGGCCAGAATTCTGTGCCGGTGGAACGCATCGCCCAGCATCAGATCGAACCGCTCGCCGTGAAATCAGCAATGCCGGTGGAACGCATCGCCCAGCGGAGCGAAGGGGCGTCGTCGTGAGCGTCCTTGCGTGGTTGGCGATCCCCGCGCTGATCGGCATCGCCGCCATCGCTGCTCTTGCCTATCGCGGCGGCAAGCAGCGCCGACCGGGCTCGATGGAGGACGAGATGCGCCAGTTCCGTCGCGGTCTCGATGCGCTCGATCCGGCGAACGACCCGATGCGCCGGCGCGAGCAGGATTTGTCGCGCAAGCGGCCGCCGCGGCGCGGTCCTTCAGGTCGCTGAGGGCACGAGCACCCATGGCCCGCGACCTCGCCATCGACCTGGGCACTGCGAACACGTTGGTGTATGCCAAAGGCGAGGGCATCATCCTCAACGAGCCCAGTGTGCTCGCCATCAACAGCCAGACGCAGGAAGTGCTCGCCATGGGTCGCGAGGCGTGGCACATGATCGGACGCACGCCGGGCTACATCGTCGCCGTTCGTCCGCTTCGCCACGGAGCGATCACCGACTACGACGTGACCCAGCGGATGATCCGACTGCTCCTCCAGCGTGCTGGAGTGAGCCGCATCAACCGGCCGAAGGTGCTGATCTGCGTACCTTCTGCGATCACCGAGGTGGAGAAGCGGGCGGTGAAAGAGGCGGCGAGGCGAGCAGGTGCCATCGAGGCCGAGCTCATCGGACAGCCGATGGCCGCAGCGATCGGGGCGAATCTGCCGGTGCACGAGCCGATCGGTTCGATGGTCGTCGACATCGGCGGTGGAACGAGCGAGACGGCATTGATCTCGCTGGGCGGTGTCGTCGCATTGAATGCGATTCGCATCGGCGGTTTCAACTTCGACGAGGCGATCCAGACCTACATCCGGCGCGAGCACGGCATCGCCGTCGGTGAGCGTACCGCCGAGGAGATCAAGATCGCGGTCGGCAGCGCGGCAGCAACACCCGACGAGTTCGCAGCCGAGGTGCGTGGCCGTGAGGTGATGTCGGGTCTGCCGAAGACCGTCGTGCTGACGCCGGGCGAGATCCGTCATGCGCTCGACGATCTGACGAACCAGATCTGCAAGTCCGTCGTGACCTGTCTGGGGCAAGCTCCGG
Source organism: Acidimicrobiia bacterium (assembly GCA_031423635.1). Classification (GTDB taxonomy): domain Bacteria; phylum Actinomycetota; class Acidimicrobiia; order Acidimicrobiales; family JANYDT01; genus JANLQX01. The sequence continues at coordinate 17,205 of JANPFX010000018.1, forward strand.
CGGAACTGGCCCAGGACGTGATCCGGTTCGGCATCAACCTGGTGGGCGGCGGAGGCCTGCTACGGGGTCTCGATCAGCGTTTGTCGCGGGTGACGGGGGTCCCGGTCAGACCGGTCGATGCCCCGCTCGAGTGCGTCGCCCTGGGGGCGGGACGCTGCATCGAGAACTACGCCCTCCTCAAAGACCTCTTCATGCACAACGACCGCTAAAGCATTGGGAGAGAGGTTGCCCCTCTGCCGGTCCGGCGCTGCGCCGCTCGCTCCGCTCGACTGCTCGCAACACTGCGGCCCGTCACGGTGAGAGAGAGGTTGCCCCGACTATGGGGTCAAATACCTCTGTCCGAACGTCGCAGAGGTGTTCTGCCACATCACGGGCGGGTCGGTGGGACTCCCGCTGGATCATCGTCGGGTGGGCCCGCGGCAGACAAGTCTTCCGCAGCTTGACGGACCTGCCAGTCACGATCGCCGAGCGCGGAGACGAGAGCGGCCTCGACCTCCGGCCCGTCGAAGGGCGCCAGGGCGATCACCGCTCGCCGACGAACGGTCGCTTTGTCGTTCATCGCATCGATGATCACCGGGATCGAACCGGTTGCGCCGATTGCCCCGAGTGCAGCGACCGCCGCCTCACGAACGAGAGCATCGTCGTGACACCGCGCCGCCCACTCGACTGCACCGAGCACGGCCTCGCTCCCGGGTTCGTCGCCGCGTTCCTGCCACCGCTCGCCGAGCGCCCACGAGGCGACTTCGGCGAGGTCGGTGTCCGCGCCGGCGACGAACGCGCGGAGTCGGTCGTCGATCGTCGTTGCGCCGGATCCGTGGTGCGCGCTCAACTCGATCGCGCGGCGCGCGGTCCCGCTGTCGTCGAGTGCCGCGAGAAGGTCGGCGTCACCAAGTTCCCCGAGGCGCACGAGCGCGCTTATGGCACTGCTCCGGACAGTCGGGTCCTCATCGTCAATATGTGCACGTACGGTTCCCGAATCCCCGCGGTGGCCGGCGACGACCACGGCAGCCCGACGGCCGGCCGGGTCTGCGGGGGGCGAGACGGGCGGCGAACTCATCGCACCACGGTACGCCGACTGCGGATGAGGCGCCGACGGCACCGTTCGTCTCCACAGAGTGGCAGGCTCGGAGGATGCTGTCTGGTGAGGAAGGCGGGACCTGGCCGGTCAGGCACCGCTCTCGGTCAACCGGTCGGCAGTCGTGATGCGGTTCAGACGCCCTCAGCGTCACAAGGAAGAGTCGCCCATGGTCCAGCTGCTCGGCCTGGACGAGGAACACGGACGTTTCCGCCGGCGGCAGAACCGACGGCGATTGACGATCGCGTTGGTCATCAGTGCGGCGTGGGTCGGCATCGGACTCGTGAGAATCGATTCGTACGTCATCGTGAAACCCGGTACGGCGGATTCGGTCGACCGACGGCTCGACATCAGCGGCGCCCAGACGTTCGCGCCGAAGGGAGAGACGTTCTGGGCCACCGTCGGCGTGATCGAGCGGCCGGCCCCGATCCAACTCCTGGCTGCGTGGATCTCCGGCGAACAGGACGCGCCAAAGCGCTCGGAACTCTACGGCGATCAGTCACGGAAGGAATCGCGGCGCGTGAGCACTGCACAGATGGAAGGGTCGAAACAGATCTCTGAAGTTGTTGCTGCACGGAAGCTGGGAATGAAGGTGACCGGAGGAGGCGCCGAGTTGGCGGGCGTGGACAAGGACTTCCCGGCCTTCCGGGTGCTCCGGGCCGGCGACGTGATAACGGCCGTGAACGGCACGCCCATCTGTCTGCAGACAGACATCGTGGCCGCTCTGGTCGGCGTCAAGCCGGGAGACACCGTGGATGTGACGGTACGCCGGGGCTCGAGCAGCCAGACCCTGGCGACGCCCACGAAGAAGGTCGTCGGGGTGTCGCGGCCGGTGTTCGGAGTGGAGCTCACGGCCGAGACGAAGAACCCGTGCCGGGCGCCATTCGCCGTGAAGATCAACACCGAGCGGATCGGTGGGCCTTCCGCGGGCCTGGCCATGACGATCGCATTGCTCGACCGGTTGACACCCGGCGAGCTCACCGCAGGAGAGAAGGTCGCGGTGACGGGCACCATCGAAGGAGACGGTACGGTCGGCGAGGTCGGCGGCGTGAAACAGAAAACCCTTGCCGTGAAGGCCGCAGGTGCAAAGCTGTTCCTGGTGCCGAAGTCGGAGGTCTCGCTCGCTCGTCCACACGCCGGAACGATGTCGGTCGTGGGAGTCGAAACGCTCGACGATGCACTGGCCGCCTTGCGTCAGTTGGGCGGTGACCCGCTACCTTCCCCGGTCGGATGACCCATCCGGCCAGCGCTCTTCGTTAGGAGATGTGCCTCCGTGCTTGCTCGAGACATCCAAGATCGTCGATTCGCCACCGCATTCCGCGGGTACGACCCTGCCGAGGTGCGCCAGTTCCTCGCCCACGTAGCCGGGCTGTACGCCGACATGCAGGCGAAGGTCGCGCAACTCGCTGAAGGCGAAGTCGTCGCCGTCATGTCCTCTCGTCCAGACGGCGAGGACGGCGAGGACACGGCAATGGGGAACGGTGGGGATCAGCCGTCGTCGGCAGAGGCGGAAGCGGCGCTGGCCGCCGCCCAGCGTCAGGCCGAGGACGTTCTTGCCGCCGCTCGGTCCGAAGCGCAGACCATCGTCTCCCGGGCCAACGACGAAGCTGCGCGCATCGTGCTGCGCTCCCGTGCCGAGTCCCGCGGCAAGCCGTCGGCCGAGCGGAATGCCGCCATCGAAGCGGCGCTCGCAGAGATTCCCGGCGACCCGGAGCAGGCCCGTGAGCAGGCCCGTCTGATGATCAGCGAGGCCCGTGCCGTTCGTGAGCGGATCCTCGCCGATCTGGCGAAGCGGCGTCGTACGGCCCACGTGCAGCTCGAACAGCTCCGCGTGGCGCGGGAGAAGCTCCTCGAGACGCTCCGCGATGCCCGACGGGTCGTCGAGGACGCGTCGCGCGATCTGTCCACCGCGGAGGTCGAGGCCCGGTTGGCGGCCGAGACGGCCGGGCGACGGGTGGCCGGAGAAGCCATGCCGAGCACCGACGAGTTGGAAGCCGAACTCTTCGGTGGCCGCTATGCGGTCTCCCCGCAGATCCTGACCGAGGAGACGGTGACGCAAGTCGTGGTTGACGAGGTGGTGACGGAGACGGTGGCCATCGAGATGGTCGTCATGACCACGACTCCCGACCCCGGCTCTGGAGAAGACGGGGTGCCGGTCGTCGCCGGACCCGGCGACCAGCAGCGCGCCGAAGTCACCGGAATGGCGACAAACGCGGTGGGGGTCGTCGACGTCCTTTTCGCCCGCCTGCGTGCCGAGCGGACCCAGGCGGCCGACGACGCCCGCCAGGTGCTGGCAGGTGACGTGCCCCCGAAGGCCAAGAAACCCCGTGCTCCCAGGACGCCCAAGAAACCGAGTCCATCTGACGGGATCGAGCTCGGCACGCCGCCAAACGTCGGGTCGACGGAGGACACGGTGCTCGTCATCGATGTCACGGGCGACGGGGTCGCGAACGATCACGAGACCGACGACACGGCGACGACAACAGGCCTTGGCGCCGACCCGACGGACATTGCCACCCTTGTCGCCGAACGGTTGGCCCGTTCGATCAAGCGTCACCTGCGCGACGAGCAGGGCTCGGCGCTTGTCGCGCTCCGAACGTCGCGTGGACTCCCCAGCGTGGACTCGATCGTGGGGACCGACACCGAGCAGCACTCCCGGCTCTCCCAGGTCGTCGTCCGCAGCCTGGCCGACGCCGGCGCGTCACTGCAGCTCGCCGATCTCGCGCCCGCCGTCGACGACATCGTCGGTGACGTTCGCGCCTCTCTTGCATCCGCGCTCGGTCTTGTGCGCTCCGGCTCCGCCGATGCGGCCGACCTCTCCGAGGCAATCGCGTCGGCCTACCGGTGTTGGACCACCGAACGCCTCGATGCGCTGCTGCGGCGGGTCGCCCCGATCGCGGCCTAGTTTCCCGATACCTACGACCCGCAGCCTCGTGGCCCAGAGTGCTGTGGCCGACGACGGTGTGTCCGCGATCAGGCCGTAGAGTCGGCGCATGTCTTCGGGTGGAAGTCCGGTATTCGGGCAGCGGCGCGTTCCCTCTCGACGCAAGAGCCAGGTCGCTCTTGCGATGGCCGCCGCCGTCTTGGTCGTCCTCTTCTCGCTCGGGGGTTTCGTTGCCGGCCTGCTGACCGACTCGTGGTGGTTCCGTGATCTCGGCCACCATTCGGTGTGGACCACCCGCATCACCACGACGGCAGTGCTCTTCGCCATCGGCGTCGTGGTTTCCAGCCTCCTGGGAGCATTGATCGGAGCGACGGTGACCCGCTCGGTCCCGATCAACCCGCCTGATCAGGGTGCGGCGCGGCTCCGGATGCTGTTCGGCGGCAGGCCACGTCCACTGCGCATCGCCGGGGTCGGGGGCCTCGCGCTGCTGATGGCTCCGGCGCTCGCTGGGAACACGTCGACCGTGCTGCTCCTGATCCACGGCGACGCGGGCGTTGGCCCCAAGGACCCGTTGTTCGGCCGTCCGCTCGGCTTCTACTTCTTCGTCCTTCCTTTCCTTCGCGCGCTTACCGGTTGGCTGCTGGCGCTGCTGGCCGTGTCGATCGTGGCCGCTCTCGTCGCCGCGTATCTGGTAGGTGCATGGCGCCCGGGGCGTCGAGGTGGCGAACTGCCGCCGGGTCTGCGCCGCCTTGTCGGTGGGCTTGCCGCAGCGTGGTTCGTGCTGCGCGGCGTCGGGTACCTCCTCGACCGCTGGGCGCTCGTGTCGAGCGGACGCGGCTACGTGGACGGGCCGGGGGCGACGGATCTCCGGACCAGACTGCCCGGTCTTGCCGTGCTTGCGGGCGTCGCCTTCATCGTCGCCGTGATCATCGTGATCGGAACGCTTCGGCGCGACGTCGTCCCATCGGTCGTCGGCGGCAGTGCATGGCTGATCGTCGCAATCGTCGTCTTGCAGGTTGTTCCGCGCGCGTATAACCAGATCGAAGTTCGACCGAACTCGCCCGGCATCGAACGAACGCCGATCCAGCGTAACGTCAACGCCACTCGCGCCGCCTACGGGCTTGCATCGATCGACACCAAGGACCTCGACACAGCATCATCGGAATCGGCAGACCAAGCCCCCGCGCTTGCTGCGGAACTCACGGCGAACGCTCGGATCTGGGGTCCGGCGCAGCGAACGATCGCGGCCTTCAACAAAGTGGTGTCGCTCGACTACCTACGGGTGATCGATGTCGACATGGATCGCTACATGATCGACGGGCGCGAGCAACTTGTTGCCGTTGGTGCCCTCGACCGGGTTGCCCTGAAGAGCGAGACGTGGTCGCAGAAGCACCTCGAACGCACGCACGGGTATGGCGTCATGGTCGCCCCGGCGGGCGAGGTGGTCGGTGAAGGCGAGCCCCGCATCGTCGCGTCGGGAATTCGAAAGTCGGCGATCTCCGCTCGCGAACCGCGGCTCTATGTGGGCGAGGATGCGACCTCCTACGTCGTGGTCGGGACACCGTCCGAGATCGACGTCGCCGCGCTCGACGCACCTGCCGCTGACGGGAACGCCAAGGTGAAGGCGGCGAGGTACACCGGAAACGGTGGGGTCCCCATCGGCGGGTTCTGGAAAAAGGCGGTCTTCGCGCTGCACTTCGGGGACCGGAACCTTCTCGTGCGTTCTGTGCCATCCACCGGAAAGGTGATGTACGTGCGCGATGTCCGCGCCCGCGCCGAGAAGCTCGCCCCGTTCCTTCGCTTCGGCGCCGATCCGTATCCGGTCGTGCTCGCCGATCGCGTCGTTTGGGTGCTCGACGGCTACACCGTCTCCGACCACTACCCCTACGCGCAGCGTTTCGCGACCGGGGCTGTCCTCGACGTACGGAGCGGCTTGAGCCGTGGCGGGTTCAACTACGTGCGCGCGGCCGTGCGCGTCGTGATCGATGCCTACGACGGCGACGTGAAGATGTATCGGGCCGCAGGGCGCGGAACCGATCCGCTGATCGACGCATGGGCGCGCACCTATCCCTCCCTGTTCGCACCGTCGAGTCAGCTCGAGAAGGACCGTCCGGGCCTGAGCGCCCATCTCCGCTACCCGGAGGATCTCCTTCGCCTGCAATCTTCGGCGCTCGGGCGCTACCACGTCACGACGGCTGCCGCATTCGTCGATCTCGCCAACGACTGGACGCCGAGCATCGCTGCGCCGGTCTCGTCGGGCGTCAACGATCCGAGTGCGACAACTGCGACGTCGTCGACACCGGCCGCCGATGCACGGCGATCCGAGGACCGTGCCCAAGTCGATCCGGACGACGATGCCCAAGTCGCGGCTCCCCTCTATCTCCGTCATCGCTATCCCGGTCAGTCGGCGCCGACGTTCGTGTTGCAGCAATCCCTCGAACTACGTCGGTCAACTGGGCAGCGGCGGCTCCTTCGCGCGCTGGTCGTGGCTGATACCAACACGGACCGATTCGGCCGACTCCGCGTGCTGCTCGTACCGGCAGCGGCGGAGGCCCTGGGACCGGCTCGGGCCTTCGACCGAATGCGGGCCAACCCCCGGGTGAGCACCATCGAGACCCAGCTCGGCCAGGTCGGTTCGCAGGTGAACTTCGGCGACGTCCAGGTCCTGGCGACCACCGCCGGGCTCGTCTACCAGCGACCGATGTTCCTCAAGCCGGAGTCGTCCGACCTCCAAGAGCTGAAGTACGTGCTGGTGCTTGCCGGCAACCGGGTGACGATCGAGCCGTCGGTCGTCGCGGCGTTCGAGAAAGCGCTCGCCGGGTCGACCGGTAGCCCGACCGTACCGATCACTCCGACGCCATCGACGCCGGCCGAGACGCCGACGGAGACACCCGTCGATGCGAACGCAACCGTGGACGAACTGCTCGACGACGCCGCAGCTTCACTTGCCGCGGCGGAGACCGCGTTGAAAGACGGCGATCTCGGGCTGTATCAGCAGCGGGTCGAAGATGCCCGACGACAGATCGAAGCGGCCCGGGAGGCGTCGAAACCGAAGACGTCGTAGTGCTGCTAGAGTTGAAGTTCTCAACGCGGGGTGGAGCAGCTCGGTAGCTCGTCGGGCTCATAACCCGAAGGTCGCTGGTTCAAATCCGGCCCCCGCCACCAAGTACGAAGGCCGACCTCCGGGTCGGCCTTCTGCGTTTCCCGCCTGCGGCCGGTGACGGCGAGGAAGCGCCGAAAACCGGGGCGTTCAGGGTTGCTCGGTGGCTGCTCGGAGGTGCATGAGGACGGCGAGTACGCGACGGTGGGCGTCGCTGGTGTCGGGGATGTCGAGCTTGGTGAGCACGTGTCGGATGTGGGCCTCGACGGTGCGGTCGCTCACGAAGAGTCGTTGGGCGATGGCGCTGTTGGTGAGGCCTTCGGCCATAAGTGCGAGGACGTCGCGTTCGCGTTCGGACAGGCGGCCGACAGGGCCGTGCTGATCGGGCGTGACGAGGCGGGCGATGACCTTCGGGTCCAGGGCGGAGCCGCCGTTCGCAACGCGTTCCGCGGCACCGAGGAAGTCGGTGACGTCGAGGACGCGATCCTTCAGGAGGTAGCCGAACCCGCTCTGCGTGACGAGATCGGCGGTGTGTGCTGTTTCGATGTGCTGCGAGAGCACGAGCACGCCGATCCCGGGGTGTCGTTGCTTGATGGTCCGGGCGGCTTCGACGCCTTCGGTCGTGAAGGTCGGCGGCATGCGGATGTCGACGACGACGAGGTCGGCCGATTGTTCGGCGGCCATGAGGCGGTCGATCTGGTCGATCAGCTGCTCGGCGTCGCCGACGGTCGCGACGACCTCGTGTCCGCCGTCGTGGAACAGCCGGGCGAGCCCTTCTCGTAGCAAGGCCTGGTCTTCGGCAATCACGACGCGCATGGGATCCTCGCAGTGACGGTGGTGCCGGTCCTGCCCGAGTCGATCGTCAGCGTGCCGCCAAGAGCGGAGAGCCGGTCGGCCAGACCCCGGAGGCCTGACCCACGAGTCGGCGTGGCGCCACCGATGCCGTCGTCGGCCACGCGCACGACCAGGGCGCCGCTGCTCGCCGTCGCGTGGAGCGCGACATGGTTGGCATGCGCGTGCTTGACGGCGTTCGTGAGTGCCTCGCAGGCGACGAAGTAGGCCGTGGTCTCGGCGTCCGCGCCGAAGCGTGCGTCCGTCGTATCGACGGTGACAGGGACAGGCGCCCGCTGCGCCAGCTCACGCAACGCCGGCCCGAGACCGGTGTCGAGGGTGGAGGGACGCAGTCCGTGGGCTAGCTCACGGAGTTCGTCGATCGCCACCGCGATCTCACCGACTGCAGCGTCGAGCGTGTCGCCAGCACCGGACTCGTCGTCTCGGAGTTGGTGCTGGGCGTGGCGCAGCGCCAGTCCGATGGAGACCAGGCGCTGTTGGGCGCCGTCGTGCAGGTCACGTTCGAGCCGTCGTCGCTCCTCGTCGGCCACGGCGACGAGCCTGGCGCGGGACGATTCCACTTCATCGAGTTGGTGGCGCAGTTCGGTGCGCAGCCCGGCGATCTCGATCGCCACGCCGGCGTGGGGGAGCAGGTCGTTGAGGAGCGACCGCCGTTCGTTGAGTGCCGATGAGGCCGAGATGGTGGCGATGAGTGCGTGGCCTCGCCGCACGGGCAAGCTCGTGGCTGCGCCGGCCGTGACCACACCACCCGTGTCGTCGCAGTGCGGCCGATGGTGGATCGTCAGCTCCTGATCACTTGTCACGTCGCGCAGCAGGGCCTCGACCTCTTCGGGCGCGGCGCGCCCATTGCCCAGGTCGTCGATGAACTGTTCGACCCGGCGAAGCGCGTCGTAGCGATTCCGGTCGAAGCGGCGGTCGACGAGCGACTGCGCTCGTCGGCGCACGGGCCGGAAGGCGGCGGCCGCTGCCAGGGTGGCGCCGGCGGTGGCAACCGCCGACGTTCGACCGAGGAGTGCACCGAGTGTCACGACGCTGATGACGTAGACGCCGACCGTCACGGCCGTGACGAGGCCATAGCTGATCGTGCGCGAGATCACCCGGTCGACGTCGTAGAGGCGATACCGGAACATGGCGACGCAGACAGCCACCGGCTGAGCCAGCAGCACGATCGCTACCATGGCGCGCATGATCGGATAGCGGTCCCAAAGGAACGGCCCGAGCGGGAGCACGATCGCTCCCGCGACGACCGCGAACACGATGTACTTCAGCTGTTGGCGCTCGACGCCGTTCGAGCGATGGAGACGAACTACCAGCGCCGCCGCCGAACCCACCATGGCGGCAACGAGGAAGGCGTTTCCGACGACCCACATCGCGCTGGTGGGCAGCCACTCGACGATGTAGGGGTTCAGCCCACCCGCGAACTCGCTGTCGGAGCGGTGGCTGAACGAGTAGCTCCCGACCACGAGCACCGACGCGACCACGCCCGAGGCCGCCACGCTCATCCATGCCCGGCTGAGGAGCCGGCCCGTCGGGAACACGAGCCACAGCACGAAGGTCGGCGCCATCTGCATCACGACGCTGCTCGTGGCCGTCCACTCGCCGACCCGACCCGCGGGCCAGCCGCGCTCGATGGCCCGTAAGCCATAGCCCTGGGCAAGATCGGTGAACACGGCGTTCGAACCGCCGAGCCACAGCATCAGCCAGCCGATCGGTGAACGCGGGTGCCGCGAGGCCACCAGCAGGCCCGCCGCGGCGATCGCCGGGGAGTACACGCCGTAGATGGCCGTGTCGGTCCACGGTTCGAGCCCCCACGACAACGCCACGGCGGCGGCCTCGGCGAGCGCGGTTACGACGAACAACGCCAGCGGCAACGCCGCCAGCCGTACCGGTCGCACCGACTCACTCACCACGTAAGTGTCCTCCACCGCCCGATGAGGGGCAATCGTGGCAGTTCGTATCGCGTCGTCAGTGCTGGCGCGTAGGACGAACCCGTATCCCCGCCGATGCGTCGCCGAGGCACCGATCGTACGGTCGAAGCGACCCACCAACAAGGAGGATGCAATGAGTGAATGGACCTTCGACCGAGCTGCTGCCATGGGCGGCGTCGGCTTCGTCGTACTTGCGGGCACCGCGTCGGCAATCGCCCCGACCACGCTGGCACTCGACAGCGGCGCCGCAGAAATTCGGAGCAAGCTCGCCGGTCACGCCGACGCCATCGGCACCAGTGCGCTTCTGACGGCTCTGGCGATGCTCGCGATCGGGTTCTTCGTGGGCTTCGTGCACGGGCGCCTGAAGTCGGTCGAGACACGAACGAGCTCGGCGTTGTCGACCGGTTTCGCGCTCGCCGGCACCGCGCTCTTCACGATCGGCCTGCTGGGCGCCGTCCTCCAAGCCGTTGTGGCGCACCACACCGGTGGGTTCGACGACCCGACGCTGCTGCTCACCTTCCGGCTCTGGCAGATGGTGTCGTACAACCTTTCCGCACTCCCGGCCGGCGTGATGTTGCTGCTGGCCGGTGTGCGCACGCTGCAGACCGGGGTGTTCCCACGCTGGCTGGGCGTCACCGCGATCGTCGCCGGACTCGCCGGCCTTGCGGCGGTGTCGATCCTCTACACCACGGGTGAGCCGGCGCCGACGGTGATCGATGCCGGCGGCTTTGCGCTCGCCGCCCTGTGGATGGCGGCAACGGGGCTTCACGCCGTTGTCCGTCCCGCCCGCACCGTCCTCGTCGCCACGCAGACCGCCTGAGGGATGGCCATGAGACTCCGCGCCTCCTACCTCCTCGTCGGCCTCGTCGCCCTCGCGCTCGCTGCATGCGGTAGCGACGACGCCGCTACCTCGACTGCCGCTTCGACCGCGGCGCCAGACGTAGCGTCGAGTGCCGCGTCGCAACTCACTCCGAAACCCGTCGTGAGCCTCGGTGTACGCGATTACGCATTCGACCGCGTGCCGCGGACCATCACGGCGGGCTCACCCATCGAGATCACGAACACCTCGGCGAAGGAAGCGCACGAGCTCACGGCGTTCCGCCTCCCCGAGGGCGAGACCCGCCCGCTGAGTGAGCTCCGTGGACTCCCACCGGACGAACTCGGCAAGCTCATTTCCGGAGCGCCAGCGCTCGCGCTCGTGGCCCGACCGGGAGCCGATGGCGACGTCGTCCTCGGCGACGGGGCACTCCACGAGCCGGGCCGCTACCTGTTCGTGTGCTTCATCCCGATCGGGGCCAAGCCCGACGACGTGCTCACCGCGATGGAGAAGGCCGCCGCCGATCCCAACGCCGGCCCACCGCAGATCGAAGGGGGCCCGCCACACATGACCGCAGGGATGATCGCCGACGTCGAGGTGGTCCCATGACACCGCCCGGCCAGGGCATCGGGGCACGCATCTGGCCGGGCCTGGCATTGGTGATCGCAGGTACGGTCTTCGCCGACGGCTCCGTGCTCACGGCCGCTGCCTCGGCGGCATGAGCGACCCTACTGTTCTGGATCCAGATACACAGACGGAATCCTGCTGCCCGTTCCTACCGAGCTACCGTCACTTGTTGACGACGCAAGACGGAGGAGCACGGCGAACATCGTTGGATGCCGACATGCCGGCCGTCGCGTCCACTTGAACCCTGCCCGTGTCGGCGAACAAGCCGACAGTCGGAACGCCACGCTCATCCCTCGTCGGCGGACCGTGCTCGACGCGGAACACGACGGGTCGGCGGTGCCGTCGCAGTGTTGCCGGTCGGGCTCGCCAGGGCTCGTTCGAGTCCGGTGAAGAGGTCGACGACGTCGGCTGCTTCGAAGACTCGGTAGCGCTGTCTGCCGATATTGCGTTGGCGCAACACCTCGGCGGCCTCGAGACGGTTGATGGCCTCGCCGGTTCGCATCTCAGATCGCCCGATCAGTCGTGCGGCGCTGTCGACGGTGATCACGGGGACACCTGGCAGGAGGTCGAGGAGCAGCTCGACCGCCGAGTTGGCGCGGACCGGGCCGAGTTGCTCCCGCCATCGTGCATCGAGCACCTCGATCTCGGCCGCGAAGGACTCGGCGTCCGTACACGATCGGTGTGCAGCGGTGGCGAACGTACGCAACCACGTGCCCGCACCGAAGGAGCGCTCAGGACTGCCGGGCGCCCCGAGGTGTCGATACGCGGTGAGGCCGGCGATGTAGTCGCGAGCCCAGGTGGCGAGCACGAGACTGATAGGCGGCACGAAGCGCGGGGCAAGGCCGCGGCGGCGGAGGATGACATGGATGAGCGCGCGCCCCGTGCGGCCGTTGCCGTCGGCGAACGGGTGGATCGTCTCGAACTGGGCATGGGCGACCGCCGCTTGCACGAGGACAGGGTGATCCTCCCCGTTGACATACACCAGCAGGTCGTCGAGCAGCTCGTCGAGGGTGTGCGGTGGCGGCGGGACGAAGGCTGCCGAGCATGGGTTGTAGCTGCTGCCGCCGATCCAGTTCTGCACCGTGCGGACCACGCCCCCGATGGCTGGCGTCCCTGAACGCGCCATCAAGGTTCGGTGGATCCCGAGGAGGTCGTCGAGAGTGACGGTGTCTGTCGACGAACCCAGCTTGACCGCGGCCTCCATCGCGGTGACGTTAGCGAGCACCTCGACAGCGATCCGATCGGCCGCGTCGCCACCTCGAGCGAGCACGACCTCGGCATCGAGCAACCGGCGTGGCCCTGCATCCAGCCCCTCGATCTTCGACGAGGCGACGGACTCGGCGCGCAGCAAGAACCGCGCGAGTCCTTCGAGGCTGACATGCGACGTTCTGGTTGCGTTCAGCCGGCGGATCGCTGCTTCCGCGTCGCCGAGGTCAGCGACGAGGTCGGCCGGAAGGGAGAGCTCCCACTGGGCGAGCGGGTCGGGGAGGTAGGCGTGGTAGTCGCAGCCCTGGCGGTCGCGGCGGCTCATCCCCTCGAACGAGGAGGTCCAGCGGCTTCTGATCAGCGTTGCCACAACCGTTGCCTCCGGCGTCTCTAAGTAACGCTTATATCTTAACCGTTCTCCAGGTGCAGGAGAATGCAACGCCTCCATCACTGCGCCGACCGCTCTTCGAGATCGAGCGACTGGCTGACCGGACTGGCTACGACGTTCGTTGCTCATCGGCCCGGCGGACAGCGACAAGCGGGCGAAATGCAGCCGTCGACGACGAGGGGCCTCGTATGTCGGTAGCGGACTGGTTCAGCCGAAGTCGCGGTGGAGGCGGGCGGCGACGTCGTCGGTGGACGGCATCGAGGCGACTTCTTGACTGAGTTCCTCCGCGCGAGTTCGGAACGCCGGTTCGTTCAGCAGCCGACCGACGGCGGCCCGCACCGCATCGACCGTCACGGTTCCGGGTTGCAGAGCGAGACCGGCACCGGACCGGACGCATGCCGCCGTGTTGGTGAACTGATCGGCCGCCTGGGGCACGCACAGCTGGGGAAGGCCGGCACCCAGGGCGGCGAGGAAGGTGCCGGAGCCGGCATGCGAGACGACCGCTGCGCAGTGGTGGAGCAGTTCCGCCTGGGGGATGTACCGGGCAACGTGCACGTGGGCCGGCTGCTCGCCGAGGGCGGCGGGATCGCCGTGAGGTCCGACCGTCACGACCACCCGTACCGGGATCTCGCGCAGTGCTTCGATGATCGCGGTCAGCGCCGAGTCGTTGCTGAAGACGGTCCCGAACGTGACGTAGACGAGTGGGGTCCCCGCATCGGCGGTCACCCAGGCCGGCAGATGTTCGTCGCCGGACGTGGCAGTGTTGCCCGGGCCGAGGTCCTGGACAGAACCGAGGTGGGCGCCGTTCTCGGGCTGCAGGCTCGGCGGAAAGATGTTGACGTACAGGTTCTCGTAGCACCCGCCGTACGCTTTGGGCGCCAGTCCGTGTTCCGCCCAGAGGTGGGCCACCCGCTCGCCCGCCGCGGCCACCCGCGGGGCCGGGAACACCGAGCCGAATCCGTGGCACACGTTTGGCACCCCCAACACCGCCGCCACCAGCGGCCCGGCGAACTCGGCCTGCTCGGCGACCACCAGATCCGGGTGCCACGCACGCGCCACCGGCAGAAGGTCGGTGAGCATCGCCTCGGCGCGGACCGTGCCGAACAGGCGCGGGAACATGAAGTCGGCCTTCTCCGCGCCGGGCATCTCGTGGATCTCCGGGAAGCGCCGGAACAGTTCGGCCATTCCGGCGCGTTCGTCCAGCCCCGCCGGTGTCACCTGGAAACCGTCACGCTGCAGGCGCTCGCATTCTTGTGCTCCCGTGACCCAGAGCACCTCGTCACCACGCTGGATCAACGCTTGCGCCAACGGCACCATCGGATGGATGTGGCCGCGGCCCGGACTCGTGGTGAAGACGACCCTCATCGCTGCAGTGTCGCGCACTTCCGGCCCGCCAGCTCTCGTGCCCGGCGGAACCGAGTCGGGCAGCTCAAAGCGCCGTCGGACGGCTCAACCACGACCGGGGCGATGAAACCGCAGCGGCTACATCGAGGTTTCAGAAGTCGACGTCGAGTCGGTAGATCCGTGCCGCGGTGTCGGCGAAGAGTGCGCGTCGATCTGCCGCGGTGTGGCCCGCAGTCACGTGCTTGAAGACGTTCCAGAGACTGGCGTACGAACAGCCGCCCGCATCGGCGGGGTAATTGCTCTCGAACATGCATCGTTCGGGGCCGAACAACTCGATCGCCGAGTCGATGTAGCGCCTCCACGTAGTGGCCATCTGTTCGACGGTCGGTGGTGGATCGGCGAGGAAGGACGGTCGTTGCAGCCCGATCGCGAAGCCTCCGATCTTGACGGTCACGTTGGGGCACGCGGCCAGTGCTTCCATGCTCGCCCGCCACGTAACGAATCGTTCGTGTATCCGTTCGGCATAAGGCCCGAAGCCCAGCGGGTGCCCCACGTGGTTCAACACGATCGTCGTCTCCGGAAACGCTCGCGCGAGGTCGATCACGTCGGGCATCTGAGGTTCGAAGACCAGCGCGTCGAACGTCAGCCCGACTGGCGCCAGGTGGGCGAAGCCGGCACGGAACGCATGGTCGAGCAGGAGACCGGACGGAGTTCGGCCGCCCGGGATCGTCACGGATGGATCGGCGTCCCACGACGCGCTGTGACGGATCCCCCGGAGCCGACCCTCACCGGCCGCACGGTGGGCCTCGAGCACATCGACCACGCGGTCACCGAGCGTCAGGTCGGCGTGTGCCACGATCCCGGCGAACGCACCGTCAAGACCTCGCGCGGCGGCGAGCGAGGCGATGCCGACGACGTACTCGGTCTCGCCCACCGGCCGCAGTTCGGCGGGCCCATCCTTGCGGTACGCGGTGTGCGCTTCGACGTACACCGTGGCAATCACGTTGTGCCCGCTGCCGATGTCGGCTGCGAGCTCGTCGAGCCCGTAGAGCGGATACCGCCGGACGTTGTCGAAGAACGGGTGTAGTCCGGCCGGCAACCGGTCGACTACAGCCCGATAGTCCCACAGATGGTGGTGCGGATCGATGATCGACAACTCGGGATCGAGGATCTCTTCCATAAGCGCTCTCCGGTCGGCACTTGGGTACGTGAGCCTTGCACCTCGAGAGGGCCGCGCGGCGGGGTCCGGCGCGGCGGGGCGCGAGGCCGGCTGGCGTGCCACTTCGGGCATGATCGAGCGGATGCTTCGCTGGGGTGTGCCAACGGATGGGATCGTGGCCGACGCGCGTGATGACGCCGCCGTGCTCGAGCTGTGGAGCACCGACCCGGCGGCGACACTCGACACGTTCGTCGCTCCGCCCCATCATCTGCTGGTCTCCTCGCCGGCAGGGCCGATGCTGTGGGCGGCCGGTTCCCCGTCACGATGGGGACTCCACGTATGACGTGGCGCTGCGCCGACCGTCGCTCCGTCGTGGACGGCCGATCGCTGCCGGCGCATCCGCGCCGCCCATCCCGATCACGACGGCTGGTGGACAGCCTGGGCGTTCGCCTTCCGCCGAGGCGTTCGCGTCCGGCGCGCATCCCATCGCCGGTGGCCGATGGGAGCTCCGCCGTGCGGATGTCACGACCGACTGGTCGGCGCGCCGTCACCTCGACGGCATCAGCGTCGACACCGTCGAACTCGGCGAAGTCCTCCTGGTGCATCTTCGCGGAAGTTCCTGTGACATCGAATGGCGCTGATCGGTTGTGATTCAAGCGCATTGTCCGAAGGATCGATGTAACAGGAACTTCCGACTCAGTGCACCAGCCGATGATCCGGCGTGCTTCCTCACGTGGGACATCGGGAGCGCGTGGCTCCTGCCCTTGCGCACGGTGGGTCCGGCCGACGAGGGCCGGGTGAAATCGGTGGTGAAGCTCGCCGCCGACGGGACGCTTCCGCCCCTCCCGCTGTGGTGGCACTCCGGGCTTCAT
The DNA here is from genome assembly GCA_031423635.1 of Acidimicrobiia bacterium. Lineage (GTDB taxonomy): Bacteria > Actinomycetota > Acidimicrobiia > Acidimicrobiales > JANYDT01 > JANLQX01. The sequence continues at coordinate 33,457 of JANPFX010000018.1, forward strand.
GCCCACGTGCTCCTCGACGGCCATGTGCGCCTCGCCGCCTGCCGGGCATCGGGAACGCCAATCCGGGCGTTGACCCCGCGGCCCTTGCTCCTCGTGCACTGCGTTGCTCTCGGAGCAACATCGTGAACACGGCGTCGATCGGATCAGTACGGCGAAGGCATCCGTCCGACGAGCGGTAACCGGGCTGTGTCCCAGGCGGCGAGGCCACCGTGGAGTTGAGCGACGTCGGTGTAGCCAAGCATGCGTAGCGACATGGCGGCCAGCGTCGAGCGCGCGCCGTCGCTGCAGTAGAGCAGCACGCGGGCGTCCGGTCGAAGTCGGGGATCGTGTGCGGCGTTGGCGGGGTCGGCGCGGAACTCGAGCAGGCCGCGGGGCACGTGGACGGCGTGGGCGATGCTGCCGGACGCGACGCGTTCATCGGCTTCCCGCAGATCGACGACGATGGTGCGCGGGTCGTCCGCTGCGACGGCGAACTCCTCGGGCGTGAGGGACGCGACTGCCTGCTGGGTGAGAGTGACGGTGCTCATTTCGCCAGGATCTCCGACTTCATGCTGTACGCGATGTACAGGAGCTCGGCCTGTTCCTGCGGGCCGATGCCGTGCTTCTGCAGCGCGGCGAGGATGTCGTCGAGCACAGCGATGTACTCGGCTTCGTCGATCCCCATACCGGCATGTGCTGCTGGCATCGAGAGTCCGTCGTAGGTCGGGTTCCCGCTGAGACCGGTGGCGAAGAACTCGATCGCCAGGCGGGCCAATTCTGCCGGCGGCTTCTTGGCCTTGCGGAACCGCTCGCCGCAGACCGGGTTCACCATGTGCAGCTCGACGACGTCAGGGACGATCCGCTCCAGGCCGGCGCGGCCGCCGATGCGGTCGAACAGGCTGGCCGGTTCGGTGATGACGGCCGCGTTCTCGGTGATGGTCATGGTTGCTCCTTGTGTCGTTGGCGCAGGATGCGCCGCCTCTGGGGAGATCGTGCACGCCGTCGCGTTCCCGAGACGTTCCCGGCACGTGTCTCTGCCACCGGGACTTGGGAACGGCCCGGGAACGCGGCGATCGACATGATCGCGGCATGACTGACGATCCGAGGGTCCGGCACATCGACATCCAGGTCCGACTGGCACGCGCCGTTGTCGAGAACCTGCGACCCGCCGAGCTCGCTTCGGAGTTGGATGAAGGTGACGTGGTGCTGGTCGATGTGCGGGAACCCGACGAGCTGGGCGGCGGCACCATCGGGGGTGCCATCAACGTCCCCCGGGGAATCGTGGAGCTCGTGGCCGATCCCGATCGGCCCGAGCATCGCGCCGTCCTCGACTCGCAGAGGCGAGTGGTGGTGGTCTGCGACACGGGTGCACGATCGGCGCTCGTCGTGCACGTCCTGTACTCGTTGGGCTACTCCGACGTCGCGCACCTCGACGGTGGGCTGCTGGCGTGGGTCGCCGACGGGCGTCCGTTGATGGCGCAGTCGGATGTCGGGTGAGCTCCTCGGCTGGGTCAGAGTGGAGCGCCGGCGTGATTCGTGAAGCGAAGGAGGGGCAGATGCAGATGACGGTCAGAAACGTGCACGTCCGCCTCCTCGGCGGTTTCGAGTTGACCGTCGACGAAGAAGTCGCGCTGACGCGGTTCCCGACCCGTCGCGCCGGTGAGCTGGTGCAGTTGCTCGCCCTCGCGCCCGGTCGCCAGCTCGCCCGCGATCAGGTCATCGACGCGCTCTGGCCGCAGCTCGATGCGTCGGCGGGCGGCGCCAACCTTCGCAAGGCTGCTCACCACGCTCGCCAGGCGCTGGGGCACCGGGAAGCCGTCGTGCTCCAACAACAGCAGGTGCAGTTGTTTCCCGGCGTCTCGGTGAGTACCGACGTCGATGAGTTCCTGGAGGCTGCCGATGCGGCGCTCGCCGGTGGGGATCCGGGCGCGGCGCGCGAGGCGGCGCTTCTCTACGCCGGTGAGTTGCTGCCAGGCTCCCGTTACGAACCGTGGGCAGACGAGCCGAGGCGTGTGTTGGCGGCGCGGTACCTGGGCTTACTCCGCGTCGGTGGTCAGTGGGACCGCGTGCTCGAGTCGGACCCCTTCGACGAGGCGGCGGCTCGTAAGGTCATGCGCGCCGCGCTCGACGACGGGCGACGCCACCGAGCGATCGCCGTGTACGGACGGCTGCGCGCCGCGCTGTCGATCGAGTTCGGGGTGCTCCCAGAATCCGCGACCGAGGAGCTGTACGCCGCATCGCTCGACGGTCTCGTCCCCGCCACGCCTTCCTTCGTCGGCCGTGAGCACGAGCTGGCGACCGTCGACGCTCTCGTGCGCCGGTCAACTCACAGCGCGCTGGTGCTCGTGCGTGGCCCGGCCGGTATCGGCAAATCGGCGTTCGCCGGTTCCTTCGTTGAACGAGAACGAGCCGCCGGGGGCGTTGTCGCCCTCGTGCACGCGGACGAGCCCGACGACGCCTTCGCCACGCTGGCCTCGGTGGTGGAAGAACTGCTGCTCCGGATTCCTTCAGTCGCGGGGCGCCTGAACGACCGAACACGCAGTGTGCTGGCGCGGTTGACGCCTGTCGCTCAAGCACCCGACGCCGCAGACGTGTCGTTCACGCGGCATCAGATGTTGGGGGCCGTCCAGAAGATGATCGAGGCCGCACGGACGCGGGTGGTGATCGTTGTGGACGACGCGCACCGGGCGGACGACAGCTCGCTTGGCGTGTTGGCCCAGCTGACCGAGCGGGCCGAGGGGGGACCCGTCGTCGTGTTCTCCTTCCGCGCCGAGGCGGCAGGCCCGGGGATGCAGCGAGCGATCGCACGTGCGGCGCGTCATGGCGTGCCGACAACCGTCGACCTCGGCCCGTTGGACAGCGACGCCCTCAGGTCGCTCGCGATCGCACTCGGTGCACCGGCGGATGACGACGCCATCGCCGTACTCGCCGCCGTATCGGAGGGCAACGCGTTCTTCGCGACCGAGCTGTGTCGGGCAGGTCATATCGGACGTGAGCTGCACGCGTCACTCGCCGAGGCAATCGGTCGCCGCTTCCTCGACTTC